>NZ_FOHF01000008.1:0-148966 GCF_900111635.1 Pseudobutyrivibrio sp. C4
TAAGAAAGGAAACACCATTTTTATTTTCTAAGTTCATATTTAAACCGCCTTTTTATCTAGATACTTTACAATTGAGTATAGCATATAGAGATTTGAAAAGCAGAATAATAGATATTTGAATTTTCTGAAAATCAACCGATAAAAAGTAAGCTTTGCAACTTTAAAAAACTGTATTGACTTATAGGATTTTATCCTATAGAATACATCTTGTTGTTGAGGAAACAACAGATATGCGCGAGTGGCTCAGTTGGTGGAGCACCACCTTGCCAAGGTGGGGGTCGCGGGTTCGAGTCCCGTCTCGCGCTCTTTTAATATAAAAAATGAGGTCATCCAAATGGGTGACCTCATTTTTTGTATTAAAGAGCACTTTACATCGAGACGGGACGACCTATCACGATTTATCGAGCTTGCGATGAGAAATCGTGATGCTTCCTTAATCCCGTCGAGCGCGTAGGCCCATACGGGCCTCGAAGGTTCGAGGTCTCGCCTGCCGGCTCGGTCGGTGCTTCTGCTTCGCAGAGGTGTCCACTGGACACCCGCACCCCGTCTCGCGCAATTTGACGAGATGTTTCCTTAATCCCGTCGAGCGAGGGGGACACAAGGGGTACAACTGGGGTACAATCATTGTTTTAGGGCTTATAGCCCTTATTTTTTTCTTATTTTGGCATTATCCAAACATCTCATTCCAACTATCAGTATCAATATCACCAAGTCGTGACACTCTTTTATAGTGGTCTGTTGTAGCTGGATTGGCATGACCTGCCATTCGCTGAATATCAGCTTGCTGCATTCCATTTGCATACATGTTATTGATGATTATTATTATTTTGGTGATTTAATTGAGTCTGATATAAAGGCTATTGCTAAAGATATAAGAAATGATCATAAGAAGGATTGGGATACTGGAGATGAAGAACAGCTAACTGACAAGCTTTTTGACCATATGGACAAGCTGATTGAAGAGTATAAAAAAGGCAATGGGAATATTGAAAATATAAGGGAGCAGGAAGATTTTCAAAAAGATGATGAAATGACAACTCTTGAAAAAGCTGAGGTTACAAGATTATCAAACTTATGGGACATAAACTTTAAGAAGCTATCTGCCAATGAAGTGCAGGTGCTTATGTATCTGGTAAAAAAGGCATCTATGAATCCTATTTTTAGACAGCCAACAAATGGGAGAACGAAAAAATAGGCTATAATACTTATATACAGAAACAAAAGGGAGCGCTGAAGTAGTAATACGGCACTCCCTTTAACTGCAATAATGAAAACTTTGGAAAAAGCTTAAGTTTTTATTTGAAATAGTCATTGTAATAATCTACAAATTTTTCGATTTCATTTCGTTGCTCTTTAGTTGCGCCATCTATTAAATGGCCATTTGTTTTATCTAACCAATATACAGCATTATTGTATGCAAGCTCGCAATCATCATATGTTTCAGCTGTATTAATCTGTACAATGAGAGTTTCATATTCAAGTATTGCGGTGTCTTTCTTATTGTCTATCAAAACAATACTATATGTTACCGCGAGTAGTATTCCAATAACTATAAATAAAAGAATTGGAAAACTAACTTTTAAATTAGAATGTAATATTTTAAAATACAAAATATATAAAATGATTACAGATAGAATACAAATGATAAGAACTACTGATAATAAAACAACCATTTCTTTGCCCCCAAAAAATCTTTTAAAACTATATTTCGCGAAGAGAAGTATATTTGTAGACAGCCCTATTTTTTATTTTCAGCCCCTCAATACGACTAATGCCTTCTTCTGGATGTTTTGATATATAATAGAAAAACTTTCTGCCGAAAGCACCTGCACCTCTAGCACGTGACATCAAATTCCATTTTTCTCTATATACATCAGGGAGTGTAAAAGGCCCTATAATATTAATCCTTTTTATTATTTCAACAGCTTCGATTGGTGTAAATTCAGGGTTTGACATAGTTTTATCTCCTTCTAGTTTAATGGCTGTGCTCATATTCATTTTTCCAATCAATTAAAACTTGTCTTTGTTCGGAGGTTACTCCATCAAAAATAGGATTTGTAGAATTCAGCCAATCAGTAATATGTTGATATAAGGTTTTTTCACCATCTTCAGTTTCCACCTTTTCAGTTGCTTTAATAAGCGCTTCCCAAGTATTTCGTGCACGTTCCTTAGCTTCAAGAGATTTATCAACTCCTAATATCACACCTATAATTATAATAACAATACATACAAAACGAACCGGAAAGCTAACCTTTGATTTTTGATCATTCATTTTATTCATAGAATCAGTTTTATCCATATATTTTTCCTCGTATTTGTTCCTATTTATTAATGTTTTAATGATATAACATCTATTAGGGTGCCAGATGCAACTAAAAGTAAACTAAGTAAAGATTTTATTTCACCTAATGATGTACATAGTTCATTGTACAAATCGGTTCCGTAGTACCCATAGTATCCAATAGTTCCGCAAAATTTAATGATACCAATAATAATTAAAATTGTTCCTATTATAGTACCTATAGTGCGTATTTTATTTGCCATAAACCGGAACATGTTAGTAAAACTTATTTGTTCATTTTCATTGTGGTTTTCCATAAATGCCTCCTCAAAAACATATATCTAATGCGTAGATTATATAACGTTCAGGTGAATTATCTGTGAATTAGAGAAATTCTATAATCAATTCAAAAGAAGAGAGGGAAAATAAATGCTCCAACTGAGAATTGATGAAATACTAGATGAACAAGAACATACAAAATATTGGCTCTTCAAAAAAATGGAACCGATGAGTTATCAAAACTTTAATAAAATATACAATAATGAAACTAGTTCTATTAAGTTTGACACATTGGAAAAACTAAAAAATGCACTTGGTGTTAGCTATGATGATTTATTTAGAGAAAACCAAAGTTAAATAATCGTTGAATCTAAATTCCGAAGATGTTATATTATAAATAAAGAAAGCACCCACTCCAAAGTGGATGCTCACGAGTTGAAACTATTTAAATGCTCATTAAGAGCACAGCCTCTCCTGTTTGCCGACAGGAGAGGCATTTTTATTTGCGCTTACTATTTCTCTTGTCGAGAAAGTTTAGCAACGCGAGGAGAAAACTACAAGCCGTGAAAGGCAATACTAGGATACCTAGCATTATCATTATGATTTCGTAATCGCTCACTGGCGCCACCTCCCTTCCGTTAGCATCCAATTGCTCGGACACCATATAGGCTCGGGAGACTACCACCCTGTCATGGGTACTTTCAGTGCGGATAAACCGCATTGATAAATGCTAGCACAAATGTTCTGTTTTTACAATCGAACATTCTACGTTTCTTGGTACTTTTATAAATACATTATTTACTCAAAAAAGATGATCCAAATGGGTGACCTCATTTTTTTATTATTTAGTATGTATCTAACTTTGAAAGCAGTTCCAGATTATATTTTTCGTATTCATTAAAAACGCTATCATCGAAGTCTGATGCTTGTACTTCTGGAAGGTACCAGAGTTGTGTAAGGTAAAAATTGTTTAAATCCTCATCCGTAAAAATATAACCATGTCTGGCATAGATTTCATTCTTTGCTAAATGAATGATTACAGGTGGAACATTTTCAAAATCAGTTGCTTGATAATACTGGGTATCTGTATTAAATAGTGGATAGCAATCTACAGAGATATCAGTGCATTCGCAAACTACTTCCTTATATTTTAAGAAATCAGGATAGTATGAAGTTTCGTCTTTATATTGACTTCGTTTATCAATCTCAGCTAGAATCTGTTCCTCGGTCCAATCGTCATTATATTTATTTAAAGTAGTATCGCTGGTGGCAGTTTGAGAGTCATCGTCCTGCACTTTAATAAGATCATAATGCCCATTAATTCCATAACCTATCACGTTGTCTTCTGATAGGACAAAATCTTCCACATCAATAGTAATGGTATTGTCTTTTAATTGAATTAAAAGTGTTCCACTATTATCCCAACCATCATCTGTAAATTCATACGTACAAGTTCCATCTATAATGGTTCCGGTGATATTGTCGACTTCGGCAAATCTATCAAACGAGCTTGTTTGTGTATAGAGAGATGCATTTGTTATTTTATCGCCTTCTATTTCAATATTAAACTCAGTTCCACTATCTGTTATGCGAGAGCCATCAGTTGACCATAAGCCTACATAATCAGAGTAGTCTTCAGTGCTAGAGTTTGAACTTGGGGCCTCATCATTGGTTGGCGAGCTAGTAGCACTATTGACTGTGTTTTCTTGTAATTCTTGAGAGTTGGTTTCTCCACTAGATTGATTACATGCTGAAAGCAACAATGTGCTAGCAATTATTAATAGAATAAGCTTTCTTTTCATTATTTAAGTCCTCCGATGATGTAAAATAATCAACTAAAATGTAAAAACAGTCTCCTCACTGGAACAAATAAGACTAGCATCAATACAAAGTTGGAGACGCAATGGACTAAGTCCCAAGGGATGCCTGCAATCCACCAAGGGAATGCTGTATTTATGGCTGCTGTTAATCCTCCGGAGAAGAGCCCGATTGCAAAATATGTTAGCGAACAAAGTGCGCCGAAACATAGTCCGAATAATCCTGAAAAGATTGCCCAGAATACAGGTGATTCTTCTTTTCTAAAGAGCCAGGCCAATAACACAAGCAGTGGCCATATATACATATACATTATCCACCAGGTATTCATGCCATAGATGGCAACTTCCACTAGGATAAATGCAGGGACCACTGCAACAATTTTGCGCCCGAAAAAGAGTGTGAACATTATCAGCCAAAATGTTGTAAGTTCTACATTTGGGGCAAAACTAAGAACTGCTTTGCAAACTTCAATTAATGCAATCATCATTCCGATGAGGGCGATATCTTTGGTTGTAAATCTGCTGTCCATATTACTGTGCTAATTCGTAAGTCCATGTATATGTGTCGTCATCAGCTACTGGCTGCTGGTTAGCACTATACTGACCGTATTCTCCGTTAACATATAATGCCCAGTATGCATTGTCTTCTGCGTAGATAGCCTGAGTTCCGTTAATCACTTCTACCATAAGTCCGTAGTCTCCATCTTGACCGCTGAAAGAAAAACTATCATCAGATTCTGCCAACTCATCCATAGCATCCTTTAAATACTCGGCGTCAGTATGCATATCATATGTTGTTGATTCTCCATTATTATCTACTACTTCAATTACAATTGACTTTGCACCTTCAGTAGGCTTTGCACTGAATTTGTTATAGCAAAGTACAAATACTGCAATTAAAGCAACAAGAGCAATAGCTCCGATTATTATTTTCTTTAAACTTTTCTTTTCCATAAGAATCTCCTTAGCTTATTATTGGCTATAGTTTAACAGATTGCAGGCGATTAATATACAGGAAAGAAAAAGCTGTATGTCGTTATTTGACACATACTACACACTATGCTAGAATTCACTCCGTTGTACTTTGATAATTGAATAGAGGTCAAGAAATCCATGTATTTATTCCTCGTTTTAGCGCCATGCACCAGGACGACTGGTTAACGAGGAGGAGGGATTATCGAAAATTCGGCGGGTGCCCTCCCGTGTTGCCTAACGCGAACGCATTAGCAAATATGCAGGTGACTGCAAAACAAAGATGATGCGATAGGTAGTTTTGAACTTTCACAGCATTGCTGTAATACATAGAAAGAATGAGGAATAAAATATGTGTGGAATTATAGGTTTTTTAGGAAATGATGCTTTAGCTAATATATTAGATGGATTAGAGCTTCTTGAGTATAGAGGATATGACAGTGCAGGAATCGCTATCAGACGTGAAAATGAAGGCGACTCACAGGTGTACAAGTGCCAGGGCAGAGTTAGCGACCTTAGAGGAATTGTTCCAGCTGAAGGTGCTGATTTTAGCTGCGGTATTGGTCATACTAGATGGGCTACTCATGGTGGAGTTTGCGATAAGAATGCTCATCCACATCGTTCGGGAAAGGTTACATTAGTTCATAACGGCATCATTGAAAACTATGCTGATTTACGTGAAGAATACGAGCTTGAGGATAAGCTTGTTACTGAGACAGATACTGAGGTTGTTGCAGCCCTTATTGATAAGCTCTACGATGGTGATCCAAAGAAGACAATCAAAAGAGTAATCAAAAAGATTAAGGGTACATTTGCGTTTGTAATCATGTTTGACGATAAGCCAGATACTATCTACGCAGTTAGAAATGTTAGCCCTATCGTAGCGACAACTACTGATAATGTGACTGTATTGTCTTCTGACCCAGCAGCACTTTTCAAGTATTCAAAGGAGTACTTTGTACTTGATGAGAGAATTATTCTTACAGCAAATCGTGATGGCATTTCTTTAGAAGATTTCGATGGTAATCCAGTTGAGCCAAATTACACAAAGGTTGATTGGGATGTTTCTGCTCCAGGAAAGCAAGGCTATCCATATTTCATGGCAAAGGAAATTGATGAGCAGCCAACTTGCATTCGCAGAATTTTAAGCAACTATCTTGTTAATAACGATATTGAGTTTGGTTTCGGCGGTACATTAGACGATGCTTTAAAGAACTTCAATCGTATTTGCATTGTTGCCTGTGGTACTGCTTTACATGCAGGTATTATGGGAGCTCAGTTGTTCAAGAAGTGGACAGGAATAAATGTTGATACAGAGATGGCTTCAGAGTTTATTTATTCTGATACTACAGTTGGCCCTGATACACTTTTCATTGCAGTTTCTCAGTCAGGTGAGACAATCGATACTTTAGAGGCCCTTAGAAAGGCAAAAGAAGCAGGTGCACTATGTCTTGCAATCTTAAATGTAAGAGGTTCATCAATCTCACGAGTTGCAGATTACACTCTTTACACAGATGCAGGCCCAGAAATTGCAGTTGCCAGCACAAAGGCTTACACAACACAGATGTTAATGTTCTACATGCTTGCCCTTAAGTCAGGTCTTGTAAGAGGAACAATCACAGAGGAGTATTTTGAGGAAGCTACTAGCAACCTTAGAAAAATCCCTGATGCTATGGCAGAGGTTATCGGACAGAAGGATGCAATTCACAAATTGGCAAAAGAAGTAATCACAGCTTCTGATCTTTTCATGATTGGTAGAGGTTTGGATTACACAGTACTTATGGAAGGCGCCTTAAAGCTTAAGGAGATTTCTTACATTCATTCAGAGGCATATGCAGCTGGCGAATTAAAGCATGGTCCAATCGCTCTTATTTCAGAGGGAACACCAGTTATCGCTGCGGTAACTCAGACACATTTGATTTCAAAAGCATTGTCAAATGTTAAAGAAATTAGAGCCCGTGGAGCAAACGTTGTGCTTATTGCTAAGAATGAATTAAAGGCTGATTTCTCTGATGAGTATCATGTAATTGGTCTTCCAGATTTAGATGACGAGTATATGTCATTCCCAGAAATCGTTGCTCTTCAGATTTATTCATACTACGTTTCTGCAGATAAGGGACTTGATGTTGATAAACCAAGAAACCTTGCAAAGGTAGTAACAGTTGAGTAATAGATAATATTTTTTTGAGGAATAAATGCCTGGATTTCGGCCCAAAGTACAGTAAAAATAATCATTAAACTCTTGTCACTTTTCAGTGTGACAAAATCAAATAACTAACAATTGAATTTCTTCACATTTCCCCTTTATAATACAATCAAGACGAATGCATTCGGATTTTAAACTAGGTGCAGGTAGACGTGCCAAGCCTTTTACAGTTTGGAGGAGAATCCTAATGAAAGAGAGAATACAAAGCTTTGGCCGATTCCTTAGTGGAATGGTAATGCCAAACATTGGTGCTTTTATAGCATGGGGTTTGCTAACAGCACTATTTATTGATACCGGCTGGTTGCCTAACGCACAACTTAGTTCCATTGTAGGTCCGATGCTTACTTACGTGTTACCAGTATTGATAGCTTATCAAGGTGGTAAGATGGTCGGTGGAAACCGCGGGGCAGTAATGGGCGCAATTGTTGCCATCGGTGTTATCTGTGGAACAGAATACACAATGTTTATGGGTGCAATGGTTGCAGGACCACTTGGCGGCTGGGTTATCAAAAAGTTTGATAAAGCAGTTGAAGGAAAGATTCCATCAGGATTTGAGATGCTTGTTAACAACTTCTCAGTTGGAATTTTTGGTTTATTGCTTGCAATCGTAGGCTACTATTTAATTGGACCATTTATGGGCGCCGTACTTGCTATATTAAATGCAGGCGTTCAGGTTCTTGTAAACAATGGCTTACTTCCACTTGTTTCTGTATTTGTTGAGCCAGCTAAGGTATTGTTCCTTAACAACGCTATCAACCATGGTATCTTCACTCCACTTGGAGCAGAGGATGTGGCTGTTGCTGGAAAGTCAATCTTCTACATGATTGAAACAAACCCAGGTGCGGGTACAGGTGTACTTTTAGCATACATGTTGTTTGCAAAGGATAAGACAACAAAGGACTCAGCTCCTGGAGCACTTATCATTCATTTACTTGGTGGTATTCACGAGATTTATTTCCCATATGTTCTTATGAATCCACTTCTTTTACTTGCAACAATTGGTGGTTCTGTTGCAGCAATGATTTTCAATACAACACTTGGTCTTGGACTTGCAGGTCCAGCTTCACCAGGTTCAATCATCGCTTATGCAGGAATGGCACCAAAGGGATCGACATTACTTGTAATTTTATCAGCTGTAATTGCAGCAGGCGTATCATTTGTTATCGCTGCTCCAATTGTTAGACTTTCAAATTCTAAGACATCACTTTCTGATTCAACGAATCAGATGAAGGAAATGAAAGCTCAGTCAAAGGGAATTTCTGTAGACCAGGTTTCTACAGTTGCTGACTCAATAACAGCAGATATTAGAAATATTAAGCACATCGTATTTGCTTGCGATGCTGGAATGGGATCTTCAGCAATGGGCGCTTCAGTGCTTAAGAAAAAACTGACAGATGCAGGAAGATCTGATATCGAAGTTAAGCATGCTTCAGTTTCAGAGATTCCATCAGATGCTCAGATTGTAGTTACACATAATGAACTTGCAGATAGAGCTAGAAGAAATGCTCCGCAGGCAAGATTAATAACAATCACAAACTTCATGGCTGCACCAGAATATGATGCGCTTGTAAATGAATTAAAAGCATAGATAGGGATTTTTACTATGAATATTACACCTCGAGTGAAACAGATTATTACACATTTGTTGAGCGTTAAGCATCCGCTTACCGATGGGGAAATTGCGGACTTTTTAGGGGTGAGCAAGCGTACCGTTCTGCGAGATATAGATGAGATTACAGATGTTTTAAAAGCATTTGATTTAACATTTGTTCGCAGAAAAGGTGAAGGCAGTTTCATTGAAGGAACTGATGAAAATAAGAATGCCATTCTCGAAGAGATTAGCGCTCAAAGAGAAATGGTTGTCGCTGATAAAGAAAGAAGGAGAAATCTATTAAAGCTAGAGCTTCTCAGAAATCGTGAACCACAAAAGCTGTTTTATTTCAGCAACATGTTTGGAGTTAGCGAAGCCACCATTAGCCACGATTTAGATGCTATTGAAGACTGGGCAAAGGAATATCATCTTGAGATGATTAAAAAGCCTGGATTTGGCATCATGGTGTCTGCCTCAGAAAAGAATTATCGAATAGCCTTACAACGCTTCGTTACCGAAAACATGAGAATAGACAGTGAGCCTACATTGGGCGATAACATTTATTCATTGATGAATGAGGGCATTCTAGCAGAAGTAGGATCTGTACTTGAGGATATAGACGAGCCTTTCCTGAAAAACATTACAAATGATGCTTATGTGGGGTTATTAGTACATTTGGCAGTTGCAGTGGAAAGAATAGGACAGGGTAAGTTTGTTACTGAGGAAAGTTATGATGCTTCTTTGGACAAGGGATACGATATTGCAAAAAAGATTGCAACAACCCTTGAAGGAGTTTTTAACATAACTATTCCTGAAGCAGAGATTAACAATATTCTTCTTCATATTAGAGGTGCGAAGTTTAAATATTCTAACGATACTGGCTTGGAGCAAGTCATGGGAGCCGAAGAGCTTCTAAATATCGTGGATGAAATGATAGATGCAATTGATTCTGGATATGCCAGCGAAATCAAATATGAGGACGATTTCATAACAGGATTGATTGTCCATCTTGAAACAGCAATCTATAGAATGAAGAATGACATGCCAATATCTAACCCTTTGCTAGAGCAGATAAAGGCTGAATATCCTTCAGTTTACGAAGACTGTAGAAAAGCGGCAGAAGTTATATACAATCATACAGGCTTAATGCCAAATGATTCAGAGATTGGATACCTTTGTATGCATTTTGGTGCTGCCAAGGAGAAAATCGAAAGTAGGAAAAGAAAAAGAAGAACTGTTAGCATTGGAGTAATTTGCGCAAGCGGGTTTGGTGTTGCACAGCTTATGATTGCCAAGCTTAAAAATAATTTTGCAAATTACGACATTGTCATCAAGGCTTACGGCTTTGATGAGATAACTGAACATATCATATCCCGTACTGATTTCTTTATATCAATCATTGAAATGGATGATTTTGGTACCGATTACATTATGGTTAATCCTATGATTACCAAAAAAGATATCTTGCAAATCAGTATGAAGATAGATGAGTATTCCACATTGCCAACAAGGCAGGCGGATACTGACTTTACAAGACAGCTGGATGAGATTAACAACATCATTATTAGGTTAAAAGGGATTATTCGTAAATATCACCATCTAAAGATATTCCCTCTTACATCTTTTGAAGAACTGGTGAATTCTCTGAGTTCGGATATTACTGAGTCGCCTAAGGCAGCTGTAATACTTGCTTCGGAAATAATGGCTCGTGAACAGATCATGAGCCAGGTATTTCCTGAGGTAGGAATCGCGCTTTTACATGCTAGAAGTAGAGCTGTAAAGGAGTGTATTGTAGTCACTGCTAGTTGTGAAAACGGGCAGGAACTAGCAGGTGAAGGTCTAAATGGGGTAAAAGCGGTGCTTTGCATGGTTATGCCTCTTGATGAACATAGAAAAGAAAATTCCGAGATGCTAGGAAGAATTAGTAGTGCAATTATAGATGATGAAAGTTTTCTTTCAGCAATACAAAATGGCAGAGAGGATACTATACGAAACAAGCTACAGAAAATACTAAAAGAATATTTTAGTAGTCAGCTTAACGAGATATAAATGGAGGTTTCATTGTGGTACTAGAAAAGAGAAATATACTTTTAAATCAAAGGCCAGATACAAAAGAAAATGTCATCAAAAGGATTGGTGCTATTTTTTCAGCAGAAGGATACACAGATGATAATTACACTCAGGCTATGCTTGAGAAGGAGACAATCTTCAATACATATATGGGTAATTTTGTAGCATTGCCACATGGTATTGAAGCAGCTAAGAAAGATATTAGGAAGACAGGAATTGTGTTGATGACTGTTCCAGAAGGTCAGGAGTGGGATGCGGCTGAAAAGCCAAAGGTGATAATTGGCGTTGCTGCTGTTGGCGATGAACATCTGGAAATACTTTCAAAAATAGCGCTGTCATTTTCGGATGCAGATGGTATAGATAGATTATTAGGAATGTCGGAGGATGATATAAGCGCCATATTTGAAGGATGATGCACATTCCTTTATGGAGGTACATCTTCAATGAAAACAAGAGCAGTTAGAATGTATGGCGAAATGGATTTGAGATTGGAAGAATTCGAACTTCCGGAAATCAAAGACGATGAAATATTGGTTAAGGTAATTAGCGACAGCATTTGCATGTCGACATATAAATTAGCAAAGCAAGGAAAGAAGCATAAAAGAGCACCACAGGATATCGATGTAAATCCAATCATCACAGGACATGAATGCTCAGGTGTGATTGTACAGGTTGGTGAAAAATGGAAGGATAAGTATAAGGTAGGAGATAAGTGGGCACTTCAGCCAGCTCTCAACTATCAAGGAAAACTTGATTCACCAGGATATTCTTACAGATTTTGTGGTGGAGATGCAACTTACTGCATTATGCCACATGAGGTTATGGAATTGGATGCGCTACTTCCTTATGATGGAGAGGCATTTTACCAGGCATCACTTGGAGAACCAATGAGTTGTGTCATAGGTGGATATCACGCTAATTACCATACTAACAAGCAGAATTATAACCATGCAATGGGTACGAAGAAAGATGGAAATATTCTTATCATGGGTGGCTGCGGACCAATGGGGCTTGGCGCAGTTAGCTATGGTATCAGATTTGAAAATAAGCCAAAGAGAATTGTGGTTACTGATGTAGACGATGCAAAACTCGAAAGAGCAGCATCTGTAATTAGCCCAGAATTTGCAGCATCAAAGGGAGTTGAATTAATCTATTTCAACTCATCAAAGGAAAATGCAGAGGAAGAGCTTTTGGCTTTAACAGATGGACATGGATACGATGATGTGTTTGTATATGTTCCATTCAAGCCTGTTGCTGAAATGGGGGATAGACTTCTTGCATTTGATGGATGCATGAATTTCTTTGCAGGCCCAACTGACAATCAGTTTAAATCGGAAATAAATCTTTATAATGCTCACTATACAAGCACTCATATACTTGGAACTACAGGTGGCAACAATGATGATTTGTTAGAAGCTCTTCAGCTTGCTGCAAAGGGTGAAATTAATCCATCGGTAATGGTTACACATGTAGGTGGACTTGACGCTGTTGCTGATACAACTTGCAATCTTCCTGGAATTCCAGGTGGTAAAAAGCTTTGCTACACTCAGTTTGATATGCCTCTTACAGCTATCGATGATTTCGAGGAGCTAGGTAAGAAAGATGAGCTGTTTGCAAAGCTGGATGAAAGCTGTAAGGCACACAATGGTCTTTGGAATCCTGAAGCAGAAAAGATTTTATTTGCACATTTCAATGTAGAAATCTAAGGTAAAAATATGAATATTGTAGAGTATAGGGTTAAGGAGCTAGAAGGGCTACATGCTCTTCCGGCTACAGCCTTAATAGAGAAATTGAATAAATTGGATTGTGAGATAACAGCATCCTTTAATGGGAGTTTAGTAAATGCTAAATCTCCATTCGGACTGATTGCTTTGGGAGCAAAGTACGGTGACACAATCAATTTTATTGCTGAAGGTATAGACGAAGAAATGCTTTCGGAAATTCTATAATAGCCTCTTAATGTAAATAGTTTTAAAATAAAAATGGCCATATCACATTTGTGATATGGCCATTTAACATGCATATGAAATTAATTTAAAGTACCAAGATAATCCTGAATTGCCTCAGTAGTGATATCGTAATACTCGTATGTAGCATTTTCTTCAGCTGCTGTTGTAGCCTTTGTATAAATTGAAAAACCAATCCAAACAACAATAGCCAATCCAATAACGGCTACACAAAGGATGCTAAGAGCTTCCTCGATTTTCTTCTTTCTGATAATTGATCTACGATGCTCGCGCTCGTATCTTTTCTTATCTACCTTTTCTTGACTCATTTCTTCTCCTAGAACAGACCGTGATATTTCCAATAGGAACGGTCTGATATTAACAACTACAAGATATAGTAACGCAATTAACTTGGATTTTCAAGGAAATTTAGGCAGAAAGAGGTTACAACTAAATATTAACTAAAAACAGGAAAAGAACTATTCAAACCGCAAGATATTGTGGTAGAATTTATACTGAATATATTATAGACGTAGTCTAGGTAGTTTTACGAAGGAGATATAAGTTATGAGTAAAGCTGATGTGATTTTTAAAGAGATGTGCCGTGATATTCTAGAAAATGGCACAGATACAAAAGATGAAATTGTGCGCCCTATCTGGGAGGATACTGGCGAAAAGGCATATACAATTAAGCAGTTTGGTGTGGTCAATAAATACGATTTAAGAGAAGAGTTCCCAGCTCTTACTCTTAGAAAGACAGCACTTAAAACAGCTATGGATGAAATCCTTTGGATTTACCAGCGTAAGTCAAATAATATCAAGGATTTAAAGGGCCATATTTGGGATCAATGGGCAGATGAAGAAGGCTCAATCGGTACAGCATACGGTTATGTTGTAGGCGAAAAGTTTGAGTTCAAGGGTGAGATGATTGATCAGATGGATTATGTTCTCAAGCAGCTCAAGGAGACACCATATTCCCGCAGAATCATGACAAACCTTTATCAGTTCCATGATTTAGCAACAGGTCATTTGGATCCATGCTGCTACTCAGCTACTTACAATGTTACAAAGGATAAGGATTCAGACAAGCTAGTTCTTAATATGGTTCTTAATCAGCGTTCACAGGATGTTCTTGCTGCAAACAACTGGAATGTTTGCCAGTATGCAATCCTACTTATGATGGTGGCCCAGGTAAACGACATGATTCCGGGCCAGCTTATACATGTCATCGCTGATGCACATATTTACGATAGACACGTGGATGCTATAAAGGAATTACTTAGCCGACCAGAGCTTCCAGCTCCAAAGGTTCGCTTGAACCCGGATGTTAAGAACTTCTACGATTTCACAACTGATGACCTCATCGTAGAGGGTTACGAGGCTGGCGAACAAATCCGTAATATTCCTATAGCAGTCTAGGAGGTGCGTATGAATTTAATAGTTGCAGTAGATAAGAATTGGGCAATAGGTAAAGACAACAAGCTACTAGTGAGCATTCCTGACGATATGAAGTTTTTTAGGGAGACTACTTCAGGCAAGGTTGTTGTTATGGGCCGAAAGACTCTTGAGAGCTTTCCAAATGGTAAGCCACTCAAAAACAGAGTTAATATCGTTCTTACAAGAGACCCTAATTATGAAGTGAAGGATGCAATCATCGTTCATTCAAAGGAAGAGCTTGATGAAGAACTTAAAAAATATAATCAGGATGATATTTTTGTCATCGGCGGCGAAAGTATCTATCGCATGATGTTAAATGACTGCAAGCGAGCATTTGTTACATATGTTGATTATGCTTACGATGCAGATACATATTTTCCAAATTTGGACGAGCTTTCAGATTGGAAGCTTGCGGAAGAATCAGAGGAGCAAACTTATTACGATATAGAATTTTATTTTAGAACTTATACACGTTAATTGGCACAACTTAAGAGGGTACTGACATGGCATTAAATATTACTGGAAGGAAGTTATTTGTTAAGGCACTTAAAGAAGAAGGCGTAGATACCATTTTCGCTTATCCAGGAGGCATGATTACTGACATCGTGGATGAGCTATACAAAACCGAAGGAATTCGTGTTATTTTGGGCCGTCATGAGCAAGCACTTGTTCATGAGGCGGAAGGCTATGCCCGCGCGACTGGGAAAACTGCGGTCGTCCTAGTCACTTCAGGTCCTGGCGCAACAAATACAATCACCGGTATTGCAGATGCTTATTATGACAGTATCCCTATGGTGATTTTTACAGGACAGGTTCCTCTTCACCTTATTGGAAACGATGCATTCCAAGAGGTAGATATCGTAGGAATGACTCGTTCAATCACCAAGTACGGCGTGACAATCAGAGATAGAGAAGACATGGGCCGTCTCATTAAAATGGGATTTCAGGTTGCTTCAACTGGCAAGCCGGGCCCTGTACTTATAGATATTCCAAAGGATATTCAGGTTCAGACTGGCGACCCTGAGTACCCAGAGCATGTTGATATCAGGGGCTATCACCCTAATGAAACAGTTCATATTGGCCAGTTAAAAAAGGCTTATCGTTTACTTAAATCAGCTAAAAAACCTTTAATCCTTGCTGGTGGTGGCGTTAGAATTTCTGGCGCTGAGAAGGAGCTTCTTGAGTTCGCTGCTAAAATGAATGTCCCAGTTACTACTACAGTAATGGGAAAGGGTGTTATGCCTGAGGACCATGAGCTTTTTATTGGTAATTGTGGTATGCACGGCCGCTTTGCTGCCAACAAAGCAGTTACAGAGTGCGATGTGCTGTTCTCAATTGGCACACGTTTTAATGATAGAATAACAGGTGAGCTTGATGAATTTGCGCCAAAGGCAAAAATCGTTCACGTTGATATTGCTTCTGCCTCTATTTCAAGAAATGTAGTGGTAGATGTACCTGTTACAGCAGATGCTAAAATCGCACTGGAGCGATTAGTAGAATATGCGGAGCCAATGAACACAGCAAAATGGCTTGCTAAGATAAACGAGTGGGAGAGTGAACATCCTCTTTCAATGCCTGATACAAAGGTTGGTATTAATCCACAGCTTATCTGTGAGAAAATCAATCAGGTATTCTTTGATGCAAACATCGTTACGGATGTTGGTCAGCATCAGATGTGGGCAACACAGTTTATCAAGTTAAGCGAGGGTCAGGAATTCATCACTTCAGGTGGTCTTGGTACCATGGGATTTGGTTTTCCGGCAGCAATTGGAGCGTCAGTAGGCAATCCTAAAAAGCCAGTTGTATTAATCACCGGCGATGGTGGCTTCCAAATGAACATGCAGGAGATGGCCACTGCAATGACTGAAAAGATTCCGGTTATTATATGTATATTTAATAATTCAAATCTGGGCATGGTTCGTCAGATGCAACAGTTATTCTATGGAAAGAGATACGAGATTACAGATCTTTCTGCATCAGATGGAAGTTATTATCCAGACTTTATTAAATGGGCTGAAGGATACAGCTGCAAAGCTATCCGTGTTACTAATCAGGACGATGTATTGTCAGCGCTTGAGACAGCAAGGGCAAATACAGATGGCCCAACAGTTTTGGAATTTATTGTCTCTCCAGACGATTTAGTATTACCAATGGTTAAAAGTGGTACACCACTTAGTGAAATGATTTTGAAGTAGATGTAGAGGGGCTAACAATATGAAGAACAGATGGATTGCATTATATGTAGAAAATCAGGTTGGTGTTTTGGCAAAGGTTTCAGGATTGTTTTCAGCAAAGTCTTATAACCTTCAAACTCTCACTGTTGGTACGACAGAAAGAGACGATGTTTCTAGAATGACTATTTCGGTTAAAGCTGACGATGCCACATTTGAGCAGATTAAAAAGCAGCTCAATGCAATGGTTGAGGTCATAAAAGTAATAGACTTGACCACCATGTCAATTCACATGAAAGAGATACTTTATGCTAGGGTAAATGGGCTCAACAGTGAGTCCAAGACCGAGGCATTTCAAATAGCCAACGTATTCAATCAGGGAGGAAGCGTTAAAATTGTTGATATTGGCGCTGATTCAGTACTCTTTGAGTGTATGTTGACAGAGCGCAAGAACAATGAGATTATAGAACTACTCAAATCACGATTTAAGAAAATTGAAGTTACTCGTGGTGGAGCAGTAGCGGTAGAATCAATCAGCAGTTCTTGCAGATAATATATATTGTAGGAGAAATTAATGAAAAAGCTAAAAGGGAGTTTAGCACTGCTTTTAGTGGTTAGTTTGTGCCTTTGTAGTACATCTGCCAGAGCTTCACAATCGGAGGTAGATCGACTAAAACAAGAGTCGGAAAATGCCTCACAGGCTGTTGATGATATCAACAATGCCAAGCAACAGGTAGAGGATGCAAAGGGACAGCTTGAGGACCAGGCAACTTCACTTAGTGGGCAGATTAGTGATTTAAATACTCAGATTACCACTGTATCAAGTGAAATTTCCGAAACGGAAGACAGCATAGCACTTGTAGAAGCAGATATCGAATCTTTGAATGAAAAGCTTGAAACAACACAAGCTTCCTTGGATACACAAAAGGAAGCCATGAAGGCTCGCATTCAGTACATGTACGAAAACAAATCTACAAACACGCTTGTTAATTTTTTGGAAAGCGGTTCTATTTCGGAGTTTTTACAACGTCTTGAATATATGGCACAGATTACAGCTTACGATCAGGATGCCATAGAAAAATACGAAGAAACTCAGCAGGAGTTGGAAGATACCAAGTCTGCTATCGAGACTAAAAATGACGAGCTTACAGCATACCAGGATACTCTTCAGAGCAAGAGGTCGGAGCTTGGTACACTTGTAAGCAGCACCACTTCAGCATTAAATACAACAAATTCTCAGATAGAGCTTACAGAGGCTGCTATCGAGGAATTAGAAAAACAGTTAGAAGAAGCAAAAGCATACGAGCAAAAGATTCAGCAGCAATATGAGGCAGCTCAGGTTGCATTGGCTGAAAAGCTTGCAGGTGAAACTGGTGGATATACTGGCGGTTACACCACCACAGACGAGGAAACACTTATCCTTGCAGCTCTTATTCAGGCAGAAGCAGCAAATCAGGGAGACGCCGGCCGTTTGGCAGTTGGTTCAGTTGTTATGAACCGTGTAGCCAGCTCAAAGTTTCCTAACACAGTTTCCGGTGTAATATATGCATCAGGTCAGTTTGCGCCAGTAACATCAGGTCGTGTGGCCATGATTCTTGCAGAGGGGCCAAACAGTGCATGCCAATACGCGGCAGCTCAGGCAATTGCAGGAAATACAAATACAGATGCTTTATTCTTCTGTACTTATTCATATGCTCAGAGCTTGCACGAATCACAGGTAGCTGCTGGGCAGGCAGGATTTTTAGATAGAACTTCGGGTACAGTTATAAATGCCCATTATTTCTATAATTATAATTAATAAAGGAGGTTTGTTTTATGGCAACACCACATAATGAAGCGAAAAAAGGGGATTTCGCCAAGACAGTACTTATGCCAGGCGATCCATTACGAGCAAAGTTTGTAGCAGAAAATTTCTTAGAGGATGTAAAATGTGTTAATACAGTTCGTAACTGCCTTGGTTTCACAGGAACATACAAGGGAGTACCAGTATCTGTAATGGCTAGTGGTATGGGTATGCCTTCAATCGGTATCTACTCATACGAGCTTTATGCTTTCTATGATGTAGAAAACATCATCCGTATCGGTTCTGCAGGAAGCTACACAGACAAGCTTAACGTTCTTGATGTAGTTATTTCTGAGAGCGCATATTCAGACAGCACATTTGCTAAGTACACAAATGGCGTAGAGGAGAAGACTCTTTACCCAAGCAAGAAGATCAATGATATCGCTATTGCAAAGGCTAAGGAGCTTGATATCGATGCAAAGGTTGCAAAGGTACACTCTGCAGATCAGTTCTATACAGCACCAGAAATGGGTGGATGGCAGGCAGTTAAAGAGCGTTGCCAGTGCGACTGCGTAGAAATGGAAAGCTTTGCTCTTTTCAACAATGCAAACATGCTTGGAAAGAACGCTACATGTATGCTTACAATCTCTGATTCTTTCGTTACATCTGAGGAAATCCCAGCTGAGGATCGTCAGAAGTCATTCACAGAGATGATGAAGCTTGCACTTGAGACAGCTATTGCGCTTTAATTTAATATGAGTATTATGAAGTCACTTTTAATAGTGACTTCATTTTTTATGAAAAAAGGGGGAATTACCATGGGGCAGATTAGTATTACATCAAAGTTTTGGGGAAGATATCGCGGACTTGTAAGGACAGAAATGATTCCTTTTCAGTGGAGCGTTTTAAACGATCAGGCGGATATCGTTATTGAGAAGGAAAGAAACGACGATTCAATCCCAAATGAGAAAAGCCATGCAATTGCTAATTTTAAAATTGCAGCAGGACGAGAAAAAGGAACACATTATGGTTGGACTTTTCAGGACAGTGATGTGTATAAATGGTTGGAGGCCGTAGCATACTCCCTTAGGGAAAAAATGAATCCTGAGCTTGAGGCTAAAGCACTGGAAGTTATTGATTTAATAGCTGACGCCCAAGAAGATGACGGATACTTAGATACTTACTTTTCAATCTTGGGATTGGAAAGTAGATACAAAAGATTAGCAGGCAGCCATGAGCTATATTGTATGGGTCATTTTATTGAGGCTGCAGTGGCTTATCATGATGCTACAGGAAATGAAAAAGTACTTAATGTAGCAAAAAAATGTGCTGATAATATTGATGCGAACTTTGGGCCAGAGGACGGAAAAATTCATGGCTATGATGGACATGAGGAAATCGAAATAGGCTTGCTGAGATTATACAGAGCAACTGAGGAAAAACGCTATTTGAATTTGGCAAAGTACTTCTTGCTTGAAAGAGGAAAGAATCCTCAGTTTTTCAAAGAGCAGGCAAAGGAATATGATGGTCCTAATGCGTTAAATGGAATTGAGAACATGCCTGACACATATTTCCAAAATCATAAGCCAATACTTGAGCAGGAAACTGCAGAAGGCCATGCAGTAAGACTGGTATATATGTGTACTGCACTTGCAGATTTAGCTGCAGAAACAGGAGATAAAGAAATCTTCGAAGCATGCAAACGTCTTTGGAAAGATGTTGTAGAAAAGCGAATGTTCATTACAGGAGGTATTGGCTCTACCGTTATAGGAGAGTCATTTACACTTGATTATGACTTGCCAAATGACACCATGTACTGTGAAACCTGCGCTGCAATTGGACTAATTTTCTTTGCAAGACAAATGCTTAGAATAGAGCCAAATAGTGAATATGCAGAGGTAATGGAACGAGCACTGTACAACTGCGCGTTGGCTGGAATGGCACTTGATGGTAAACATTTCTTCTATGTAAACCCTCTTGAAGTAAATCCTAAAAAGTCAAAGCTGGATCCTACCAAAAGTCATGTAAAGCCTGTTCGTCCAGCTTGGCTTGGATGTGCATGTTGTCCTCCTAATCTGGCAAGAATGATTACATCGCTTGATGACTATATCTACACAGTTAAGGAAAACGGAATTCTGCTCAATCAGTATATTGATTCTGAGTCTCACATCAACGTTGGAAACAACTATGTGGAAATAATTCAAGAGACTGAGTTCCCTTGGGACGAAACTGTGAAAGTCTCTGTTAAGAATTCAGGGGCTGATAGAATCAGATTTGGAATTAGAATTCCAGCTTGGGCAGACGAAAAGTGTCTTATAGTTGATGGAAAAGAAGTACCTATAAGTGCTGATCAAGGCTATCATTATCTGGATATGGAAGCTAATGGAAAAGTCAGCATGGTTCTAAAGTTTAAAATGTCTGTAAGACGTTATTATTGTAACCCACTTGTATCCGAGAATAATGGCAAGGTTGCAATCGGCAGAGGTCCTTTTGTTTATTGTATAGAAGGTGTTGATAACGGAGATAATCTTAATAACATCAGTTTACCTGCTGACAATAAGCTTGAATATCATTTTGACGAAAAGCTTTTGAATGGTGTAGGTGTTATTGAGGGTGATGCAGAGAGACTTGTGACCAATTATGGAACCTCATTATATTCAACAGATACATTAAAGAAAGAAAAGACAAAGATTAAGTTTATTCCATATTATGCATGGGCAAATAGAGGCGAAAACGAGATGCAGGTATGGATTAGAGAATAATAGCATGTTCGAATTTATAATAAATTTTCACATGCATAGACACAATTCGGAAACCGCAATTTAAAATTGTGGTTTCCTTTTTAACGAAAATAAGCCATTTCTTGATAATTATTTAACGAGCGGAGTGTGAGAATTGAGTAACTTGATGATGAATATTCTGAAAGTTACCATTTACATAGTAAAGTATGACAAAAATTCTCATTGAAATGAAATTGGAGTTGTGTTAATATTTTCACAACGACGGCGAGAGGTGAGCGCTTTTTTTTTGAAGAGGTTCGTTAAAAAATTAACAGTTTTAAAAGCTGATAATTGTGGAATTTTGACAAAAGAAGGTACTTATCTATACCGAAAACAAATTATTTCTACAAAGGAGAAAGAAAAAATGGGAAAAAAAGTAGTTATTGCTAGCGCATGTAGAACAGCCATTGGTACAATGGGCGGATCACTTAGCAACACTCCAGCAGTAGACTTAGGTGCTATCGTAATTAAGGAAGCAGTTAAGAGAGCTGGAATCAAGCCAGAGGACGTAGAGCACGTATACATGGGATGCGTTATCCAGGCAGGTTTAGGACAGAACGTTGCTCGTCAGGCAGCTATCAAGGCTGGTCTTCCAAACGAGACAACAGCTGTTACTACAAACGTTGTTTGTGGTTCAGGTCTTAACTGCGTAAACCAGGCAGCTCAGATGATTATCGCTGGTGACGCTGATGTTGTTGTAGCTGGTGGTATGGAGAACATGTCACTTGCTCCATTCGCACTTCCAAATGGTCGTTTCGGTTACAGAATGACATGGCCATCAAACAGCCAGGGTGCTTTAGTAGATACAATGGTAAAGGATGCTCTTTGGGATGCATACAATGATTACCACATGATCAAGACAGCTGATAACGTAGCTGAGCAGTGGAAGCTCACAAGAGAAGAGCTTGATGAGTTCGCAGTTAACTCTCAGAACAAGGCTTGCAAGGCTATCGAAGCTGGTGCATTCAAGGATGAGATCGTTCCTGTAGAAATTAAGAAGAAGAAGGAGACAATCCTTTTCGATACAGATGAAGGCCCAAGACCTGGTACAACAATGGAAGGTCTTGCTAAGCTTAAGGCTCTTTATCCAAACGGAGTTGTTACAGCTGGTAATGCTTCAGGTATCAACGATGGTGCAGCTGCACTTGTTGTTATGTCTGAGGAGAAGGCTAAGGAACTTGGTGTTAAGCCACTTGCTACATGGGTAGCTGGTGCACTTGGCGGATGCGCTCCAGAAATCATGGGTGTTGGTCCAGTTCCAGCAACAAAGAAGGCTCTTGCTAAGGCAGGTCTTACAATTGATGATCTTGATGTATACGAAGCAAACGAAGCATTCGCTGCTCAGTCAGTAGCAGTTGGTAAGGAGCTTGGCTTCAATCTTAACAAGCTCAATCCAAACGGTGGTGCTATCGCTCTTGGACATCCAGTAGGAGCTTCAGGTGCTCGTATTCTTGTAACATTACTTTACGATATGATTCACAACCCAGAGTACAAGAAGGGTCTTGCTACTCTTTGCATCGGTGGCGGAATGGGTTGCGCTACAATCGTAGAGAAGTACGAAGGTTAATCGTTAAGACAATAAGACTACATTTGAATATTCTATTATTCAAAAAAATATAAATATTAAGTGAGTGACATATAATGTAAGTTTAAACAGCCTGTAAGCATCAAGCTCTGATATTTCTTAAGCGAGACGTGTTGTCGAGCGAAGAAATCATCAGGCTTGTAGCTGTAACAGGCGAGAGAAAAACTAAAATATGTCACGGACTATATTATTCAGGAGGAACTAAAAATGAAGGTAGGCGTAATTGGCGCAGGTACAATGGGCCAGGGCATTGCTAAGGCATTTGCTATGGTTGATGGTTATGAAGTAGCTCTTTGCGATATTAAGCAGGAGTGGGCAGAAGGCGGAAAGGACAAGATTGCTAAGGGTTATGCAAGACTTGTTGAAAAAGGCAAAATGGAGCAGGCAGCTGTAGATGCTATCTTAGCTAAGATTACTCCAGGTCTTAAGGAAGACCTTTGCAAGGATTGCGACCTCATCGTAGAGGCTGCTTTCGAGAATATGGAAGTTAAGAAGACAACATTCAAGGAGCTTGACGAAATCGCTAAGCCTGAGTGCATCTTCGCTTCAAACACATCTTCACTTTCTATCACAGAAATCGGAAATGGTCTTAACCGTCCAATGATCGGTATGCACTTCTTCAATCCTGCAGATAGAATGAAGCTTGTAGAAGTTATCGCTGGTGTTAACACACCTGCTGAGACTGTAGAGACAATCAAGAAGATTTCTGAGGAAATCGGAAAGACTCCTGTACAGGTTAACGAGGCTGCTGGTTTCGTAGTAAACCGTATCCTTATCCCAATGATCAACGAAGCTGCTTTCATCAAGATGGAAGGTGTTTCTGATATCGCTGGTATCGATGCAGCTATGAAGCTTGGTGCTAACCATCCAATGGGACCACTTGAGCTTGGTGATTTCATCGGTCTTGATATTTGCCTTGCAATCATGGACGTTCTTTACAACGAAACAGGTGACAGCAAGTATCGTGCTTGCCCACTTCTTCGTAAGATGGTTCGTGGTGGTAACCTTGGCTGCAAGTCTGGTAAGGGATTCTACGTATACAACGCAGACCGTACAAAGACTGCTGTAGACGCTCAGTAATTAATAATAAAGGAGATTCAGATCATGGATTTTACATTAGATAAAAAGCATGAGATGGCTAGACAGTTATTCAGAGATTTCGCTCAGAATGAAGTTAAGCCAGTTGCTCAGGAAATTGATGAGACAGAGTGCTTCCCACGTGAGAACGTTGAGAAGATGATGAAGTATGGCTTCATGGGTATTCCAGTACCAAAGGAGTACGGCGGACAGGGATGTGATGTTCTTACATACATCATGTGCGTAGAGGAGCTTTCAAAGGTTTGCGGTACAACAGGTGTTATCGTTTCAGCACATACATCACTTTGCTGCGATCCTATTCTTACATATGGTACAGAAGAGCAGAAGCAGAAGTACTTAGTTCCACTTGCAAGTGGTAAGAAGCTTGGTGCATTCGCACTTACAGAGCCAGGCGCTGGTACAGATGCTCAGGGTGCTCAGACAAAGGCTGTTGAAGATGGAGATTCTTGGGTACTTAACGGTTCTAAGTGCTTCATCACAAACGGTAAGGAAGCTGACATCTACATCGTTATCGCAGTTACAGATATCGTTGAAGATGCTAAGGGACGTAAGTCTAAGAAGTTCTCTGCATTCATCGTAGAGAAGGACACACCAGGATTTACATTCGGTACAAAGGAGAAGAAGATGGGTATCCGTGCTTCTTCTACATACGAGCTTATTTTCCAGGATTGCCGTATTCCAAAGGAGAACCTCCTTGGACAGAGAGGTAAGGGATTTGGTATCGCTATGCACACACTTGATGGTGGACGTATTGGTATCGCTGCTCAGGCACTTGGTATTGGTGAAGGCTCAATCGACGCGACAATTGATTTCGTAAAGGAGAGAAAGCAGTTTGGTCGTCCAATCGCTGCATTCCAGAATACATCATTCCAGCTTGCTGATATGAAGGCTCGTATGGATGCTGCTAAGTATCTTGTTTACAAGGCTGCTTGCACAAAGGATCAGTATTTTGTTGATCACAAGACAAGCTACTCTGTAGAAGCTGCTGAGGCTAAGCTTTTCGCTGCTGAGGCTGCTATGGCTGTTACTACAAAGGCTGTTCAGCTCCACGGTGGTTACGGTTATACAAGAGAGTACGATGTTGAGCGCATGATGCGTGATGCAAAGATTACAGAAATTTATGAGGGAACATCTGAGGTTCAGAGAATGGTTATCTCTGGCTCAATGCTCAAATAATTTTGATTAGTAGCATTTAAGTTAAAGGAGATTAAATACATGAATATCGTAGTATGTATTAAACAGGTTCCTGATACAAAGGGCGGCGTTAAGTTTAACCCAGATGGAACTCTTGATAGAGCAGCTATGCTCGCAATTATGAATCCTGATGACAAGGCAGGCCTTGAGGCTGCTCTTCGTATCAAGGATGAGACAGGTGCAAAGGTTACAGTTCTTACAATGGGACTTCCTAAGGCAGATGATATGCTTCGTGAAGCTCTTGCTATGGGCGCTGATGAAGCAGTACTTGTTACAGATAGACGCCTCGGTGGCGCAGATACATGGGCTACATCTTCAACAGTTGCAGCTGCAGTAAAGAAACTTGATTATGATCTTATCATCACAGGTCGTCAGGCTATCGATGGTGATACAGCTCAGGTTGGTCCACAGATCGCTGAGCACCTTGGTCTTCCAGTTATCTCTTATGCAGAGGACATCAAGGTTGAAGGAAACAGCGTAATCGTTAAGCGTCAGTATGAAGACAGATATCATGAGATTAAGGCTCAGATGCCATGTCTTATTACAGCTCTTTCAGAGCTCAACGAGCCACGTTATATGACTCCAGGCGGAATCTTTGATGCTTATGATAAGGAAGTAACAGTATGGGGCCGTGATGATCTTACAGATCTTGATGATGCAAACATCGGTCTTGCTGGTTCTCCAACAAAGATTGCAAAGGCTTCTGATAAGGTACGTAAGGGTGCAGGCGAGAAGGTTGCACTTGATCCTAAGGAGTCAGTAGAATATATCGTTGGCAAGCTTAAAGAAAAGCATGTAATTTAATAAGAGGAGGCAAATATAATGTCATTAGAAGAATACAAGGGCGTAGCTATATTCGCTCAGCAGGTTGATAATAAACTTAGCTCAATTGCCTTCGAACTTATCGGTAAGGCACATGAGCTTGCAGCAGATTTAGGAACAGATGTAACAGCAGTAGTACTTGGTTCAGGCATTGCTAACCTTGCAGATGAGCTCGCTGAGTACGGTGCAGACAAGGTTGTTGTTATTGATGATCCAGCACTTGAAACATATCGTACAGAGCCATATGCACAGGCTCTTACAGCTTATATTAATGAGTACAAGCCAGAAATCATGCTTGTTGGTGCAACAGCTATCGGTCGTGATCTTGGTCCTACAGTTTCAGCTAGAGTTAAGACAGGTCTTACAGCTGACTGTACATCACTTGAGATTGGTGATTTCCCACTTCAGGCTAGAGAAGGTCAGGAGCAGAAGCACAATCAGCTTCTTATGACTCGTCCAGCATTCGGTGGAAACACAATCGCTACAATCGCATGCCCAGACAACCGTCCACAGATGGCTACAGTTCGTCCAGGTGTTATGCAGAAGCTTGAAAAGCAGGCAGGTCGCAAGGCAGAAGTTATCAACTTCAAGCCAGAGCTTAAGGAAAACAATAGATTCGTTGAGATTCTTAACATCGTAAAGAACGTTGCAACAACAGTAGATATCATGGATGCAAAGATCCTTGTATCTGGTGGTCGTGGAGTTGGTTCTCCAGAGAACTTCAAGCTCCTTGATGATCTTGCAGAGGTTCTTGGTGGTACAGTATCTTGCTCACGTGCAGTAGTAGATGCTGGCTGGAAGCCAAAGGATCTTCAGGTAGGTCAGACAGGTAAGACAGTTCGTCCTAACGTTTACTTTGCAATCGGTATCTCTGGTGCTATCCAGCATACAGCAGGTATGGAAGAGTCAGATATCATCATCGCTATCAACAAAGATGAGACAGCTCCTATCTTTGACGTAGCTGATTACGGTATCGTTGGAGATCTTAACAAGATCCTTCCAGCTCTTACAGAGGCACTCAAGGCTGAGGTTGCTTCAAAATAATTCCTTTAAGGGCAATATCTATTCTTTTAGAAGTATAGATTTTTCCTATAATTTCTTTCTTTAATTTTATGAGGGCAAGTCCATGTGGGCTTGCCCTCAAGCTTTTATTTTGCATGGTAAAGTGCTACAATCATCCTATGAATAAATCAAAAAAAATCGATATGATCCATGGCCCGCTCTTGGGCAAATTAATTATCTTTACAATACCTATTATTTTATCAGGTGTTTTGCAACTTCTTTTTAATGCAGCTGATGTAATAGTTGTGGGTCGTTTTGCCGGCGAAGCGAGTCTAGCAGCCGTAGGTTCCACAGGTGCTCTTATAAATTTAATGACTAACTTGTTTATTGGTATGTCCGTTGGTGCAAATGTATGCGCAGCTCAGTTTTATGGCGCAAATCACCATGATGACGTTAAAAAGACAGTTCATACAAGTACTGCTTTTTCATTGATTTGTGGCGTATTTCTTGTATTTGTTGGATTGTTTTTAGCCAGACCTATACTTGAGATAATGGGGTCACCTGAAGATGTTATTGGCTTGGCTGCCTTGTATGTTCGTATATATTTCATTGCAATGCCAGCTATCATGCTGTACAACTTCCTGGCAGCAATTCTTAGGGCAGCAGGAGATACTACTCATCCTCTTGTTTTCCTTAGTATTGCCGGTGTTGTGAATGTTATTCTTAATCTTATTCTGGTTATTTGTTTCAATATGGGTGTCGCAGGAGTTGCTATTGCCACTGCCACATCTAGCTATATCTCTTGTTTACTATTAGTTGGGTTCTTTATGAAGCAAGAAGATGCATTACGACTTGAGTTTTCTAAGATTAAAATAGATAAGAGAATATTAAATCGTATTATAAGAATTGGATTACCTGCCGGAATTCAGGGAACTGTGTTCTCTTTATCTAATGTTGTTATCCAGTCGGCAATCAATTCATTTGGTACTGCGGTAATAGCTGGATCGTCAGCTGCTGCCAGCATAGAAGGCTTTGTATATGTATCAATGAACTCAGTATCTCAAACTACTGTTACCTTTGTTGGTCAGAACTATGGAGCTGGAGATGAGCATCGTGTTAAGAAGGTTATATTTGAGACACTTGGTATAGTAATTGTAGTTGGTCTTACAATGGGCAATTTAGCCTACCATTTTGCAACTCCACTGCTTGGTATATACACAGACAGTGCAGATGCAATAGCAGCCGGAACACTGCGTCTTTTCTGGGTTTGCTGTCCATATTTCCTTTGTGGAGTCATGGATACACTAACAGGTGGGCTGAGAGGATTGGGACGTTCTACAGTTCCTATGATAGTGTCGTTGTTGGGAGCATGTGTAACCAGATTAATTTGGATTGCCACATATTTCCATGTTCATCATACACAATCAGTACTGTTTTTCTCATACCCAGGAAGCTGGCTGTTGACACTTAGTGTCCACAGCATCTGCCTCATCGTGGTATACCGCACCTGGGTAAAGCGCAAATCATCTGAGGTAAGAATATAATTAGATGAGCAAGTAGACTGCAAGCTCTTAGGTTTCTCAAGCGAGACGTGTTGTCGAGCGGAGAAACTCTAAGGCTTGTAGGCGTAACTTGCGGACTAGGGGGTTAGTTATGTATTGGAAAGAGATGCTTGGAGCTATTGCTAAGCCTAGCAAAGATTCAAAGACATATGAGTTGAGCACGGATTACAAGTTTGAGGGCTTGTTAGAGTATCCACGTCCTCAGCTTCAGCGCAAATCTTATATTAATTTAAATGGTCAGTGGGACTATCGAATTATAAATGGTAAGGGACAAGTATGCAGTTCAGGCAGTATACTTGTCCCTTTTTCACCAGAAACTAAGCTTTCTGGTACGGATATGCACATCCTTCTTCCGGAGGAAACATTGGAATACACAAAGGTGTTTGAGATAGATAAGGTGAAAAAATCTAAGCATTTGTTACTTCACTTTGGAGCTGTTGATCAGGTGGCCCATGTGTCTTTAAATGGTATTAATTTAGGCTCCCATGAAGGTGGATTTACTGCATTTACCTTTGATATCACAGATTACGTTGTAGAGGGAAATAACGAGCTAAAAGTTAAGGTTAGGGACTATACAGACAGAATTGGATATGCCAGAGGAAAACAATGTATTGAGCCATCAGGCATGTGGTATACGGCTCAAAGTGGTATTTGGCAGACTGTATGGATGGAATGGGTGCCAGATGCTTTTGTGACGGATTTAAAGATTAATCCAGACATTGATGGAAATAAGCTAAATATGATAATAAAGGTGTCTGAAATGAAGGGACATCTGGATATATCATCCTCAAATCAAGATTTAATAAAAGAGTACAGGGTTAATAATATCAAGGATGATAAGCTTTATGTGACTATAGAACTCAATCAGTATCAGCTGTGGTCACCAGAAGACCCGGTACTTTACTTTTTAAATATAAGCTATGGCAAGGACAGCTTTTCTACATACTTTGCCATGAGGCATTTTGGTGTGGCTAGGGACGAAAAGGGAATTCCTCGCCTTACATTGAATCATAAGCCTTATTTTATGAATGGTATATTGGATCAGGGGTACTATCCTGAGAGTCTTATGACTCCACCATCTGATGCGGCCATGATAAATGATATTGAAACCATCAAATCATTGGGCTTCAATATGATTCGTAAGCACTGCAAAATCGAGCCTATGCGCTGGTACTTCCATTGTGACAGGCTAGGAATGATAGTTTGGCAGGATATTGTAAATGGTGGTACAAAATACGATATGAACATGATTTGCAATATTCCTACTGTGGTACGTCCATTTGGTAATGCAAAGGATAAAAATAGACTTTTCCTTAGATTTACCGGAAGAAACACTGAAAAATCAAAGGAAGTATGGTTTAAAGAATGCAAGGAAATGATGCATCAGCTTTATAATGTGCCTTCATTAGGCCAGTGGTGCCTATTTAATGAGGGATGGGGGCAGTTTGATGCTGCAGGTTGCCTTGATTTTGCCAGAGAAATCGATGATACAAGGCCTATTGATGCTGCTTCCGGCTGGTTCCATGAGGGTTGTGGAGATGTCTTTTCTGAGCATGTTTATTTTGAAGAATTAAAGGTAAAGCGAAACAGAAGACCTTATGTTATCTCTGAATATGGTGGATATTCTCTTAAAGTGGGTACTCACGTGAAGAGAGACGCTGTTTATGGATACAAAAAATATCAACAGCAACATGAGTTGCAGAATGCTTATGATGAGCTTATGGCAAAAATAAAGTCCCTCCAGGAAGAGGGACTAAGTGCTGCTGTATTTACTCAAGCTACTGACATCGAAGATGAGGTTAATGGCTTGATGACTTATGACAGGAAGGTGCAAAAACTGTATTAAACCAGCTTTGAGGGAACGCCATACCAAAGATGATTCCCATTACGATTGCACCTGCTGTTTTGATGGTGGATAACCCATAAGAACCGAAGGTTTCCATGTTGTTCATAATTAAATAGTAAGAAGTATAGTAGATTCCGGCACCAGGTACCAATGGGAATATTCCCGCTATAAGGTACACGGTGACGGGATTTTTTCTTTTTACAGCCAGTGAACGTGAAAACAGTGTAAGGAACAAAGAACCTATCATGTTTCCAAGTGTTGGTGCACCAAGGACTGTGGATATTATAGAGTAGGATATCCAGCCAATGGCACCGGAGAGTCCACAAAATAGAAGCTCGGATTTTGGTGCGGAAAAAATCATTGCAAATGCTAATGTGGCTACCATAGCTACTATAAATTGAATAATGTAATCAGCTATCATTAGATGTAAGCACCTCCTCCTATGAAATGAGCAAAGGTGATAACAACACCAACACCTACAGCAATACAGAAGGCTGTAAGAAGGGCGTCTATAAGTCGAATAGAGCCGGACAAGTAGTCACTGTTGATAAAATCACGAATGCTGTTAGTAAGAGGAATACCTGGTACTAATGGCATAATTGCACCGATGATTATTTTGTCGTAGTGAACTGGAAGCCCTACTGCATAAAAGAGAATAGCAGTGAGGGATATAACCATACTTGCTAGTACGTTAGTAATTGTTTTGGAATTACCCATGCGTGCTTCAAAATGAAGGAATAATCTAAGGACTGCACCAACTATGCAGGCGATTAAAGCATCTAAAACTGTTCCTCCATATAGATAAGAAAATCCACCACATCCAATGGCAGTAGCAATTATCAACATTGGAAAATTGTAAGAAGGAATTCGTTTACATTCTTCCAGCTTTGCCCATGCTTCATCTAGTGTGATCTCTTTTGAACAGACTTCACGGCATAAAGCATTCAGCCCGGCGATACGTCCTAAGTGGGTTGGATACATCGGTACATGTCTGATCATCGAGCTGGCGTGTTCGGTAACTTCATCTGCACTTGCAAATATTCCGTTGCTCAATACATACACATCACAGTCTGTAATATCATATGAATTTAAAATGGCGAGGACACTGTCCTCGACCCTGTAAACCTCTGCTCCATTTCTAAGAAGAATGTCTCCTAGTTCCACGGCAAAGGACAATACTTTTTTTGTATCTGACATTGTTGCTCCCTAAAATAAAAATTCTACAATGATTATCCATTATTAGCAGAAGTTTTTCAACCAAATGTGTAGTTATTTACAATTGTGGATAACTTTTGGGGAAAACTTTGTTTGTTGAAATGTGTATCACTAAAACGTTATCGCTGATGAAATCAACGTTTGTTTGGATTTTGATTGAGTGCAATTTGTGGATAAATATGTTAATAACATGGAAAATAGAAGTTATCCTCAACTGAAAAAAATCCATTGTGGAAATTGTGGATAAGTCGAGTTACTGGTTGATGCGAATATCAACAAGCATATTTTTATTAATGTTTTCTTAAATAAACCTATGAATTGTAGGGCATTTAAGGTAATTGTGATATAATGTTTGACGGATTACAGAAATTAGGAGGTCTAATAATGGCAGAGAAAGAAACATGTGCTTCAGCTAGTTCTTGTAGCAGAGGCTCTTGTGAGGGCTGTCCTTCTGCAGAGGCAGCAAAAAAGGGTGTTAGAAATACAGCATTTTTAGAAGAGCAAAATAAGAATTCTAATATAAAACATGTTATCGGAGTTGTATCTGGTAAGGGTGGAGTTGGTAAATCATTAGTTACATCTTCACTTGCTGGTGTTATGGCTAGAGCAGGTTATAGTGTTGGTATTCTTGATGCAGATATCACCGGCCCATCTATTCCAAAGATGTTTGGTGTACACGGCCCAGCTATGGCTAACGATGATGGTACATTCCCAGAGGTTGCTGAGGATGGTACAAAAATCATGTCTATCAACCTTATGCTTGAGGATGAGGAAGCACCAGTTATCTGGAGAGGTCCAGTTATCGCAGGCGTTGTAAAGCAGTTCTGGACAGACACACAGTGGGGCGATATCGATTATTTATTCGTAGATATGCCACCTGGAACAGGTGATGTTCCTCTTACATGCTTCCAGTCACTTCCTGTAGATGGAATTGTTATCGTAACAAGCCCACAGGAATTAGTACAGATGATTGTTAAGAAGGCATACAACATGGCGGATATGATGCACATTCCAGTGCTTGGCCTTGTTGAAAACTACTCATATATTTCATGCCCAGATTGTGGAAAGAAAATCGAAATCTTTGGTGAAAGCCACATTGATGAGGTTGCAGCTAGCCTTAATATTCCAGTGCTTGGCAAGATGCCAATGGATAGAGCTTTCGCAACAGCTGCAGATGCAGGACGCATCTTCGATATGCCGAATAACTACCTTAAAGGGGCACAAGAGGTATTAGAGAAGCTCTAGATTTTAGATGAGCTAGTAAACTAGCGGAGTAAATTATTTAAAGGAGAATTAATTATGGCACAGAATCCAGTAGTTACAATTGAAATGGAAAACGGCGATATCATGAAGGCTGAGCTTTATCCTGAGATTGCGCCAAACACAGTTAATAACTTTATTAGCTTGATTAACCACAACTTCTATGATGGAGTTATCTTCCATAGAGTTATCAAGGGCTTTATGCTTCAGGGTGGAGATCCAGACGGAACAGGTATGGGTGGCCCAGGATACTCTATCAAGGGTGAGTTTACAAGCAACGGCTTTAAGAACGATTTAAAGCATGAGCCAGGTGTACTTTCAATGGCTCGTACAATGATGCCAAACTCAGCAGGTAGCCAGTTCTTCATTATGCACAAGAATAGTCCACATCTTGATGGCGACTATGCTGCATTTGGTAAGGTTATCGAGGGTATGGATGTTGTTAACAAAATCGCTGAGACAGATACAGACTGGTCAGATAGACCTCTTAACGAGCAGAAGATGAAGAAGGTTACAGTTGAGACTTTCGGAGTTGAGTATCCAGAGCCTGAGAAGTACTAATTATTAGCTTTGCTAAAACAACTATTGCCACAATCATAATGTTGTGATATCATAGCGGCACGCGTTTTGCGTGTCGCTTTTTCATTTATTTCATTCATATCCCAATAATACTATGGAACTTAATAATTTAAGGCTTTGTTTTGCTTTATGGATAGGTGTAGAGGCTATTTCTATACTTGCTGCCATTTGCCATAAACACAGAAGTAATAAGGCTTTTCGCATGAAACAGCTATATTTCAATAGAATGCTTTATTTAATGGAAAGAAAGGTGCAAAGGGATAGCTTACTTCAGGAATGCTACTTGAATACCGCATCCTGCAAGGCATTACAGAGGTTGCTTTTTAAGGCTTTGAGTCTACAAAACCCCAATAGCGGATTTAGATATATGACGAAAGCTTTATATTGTGAACCTGTTAGACTATTAAATGGGTATCTTATAAATAGCAAGGATAGAAAATTGACCCAAGATACGTTGGAGTATTTTCGAGAGCAATTGGAATTGTGGATAACTTCCAGAAAAAAGCTGCAAGAACATTTAAATACTAACAGGCTTATCTACATAATTGAAAAGACAATTTTTATGATTGCAAATTTGGCGTTATATTTTAGGAGTAGACTAAATATTACCCTGTTTATATTTATTGTTGTTAATACAATTGGAGTAGTTTTGTTCATTGTTCTGGATTATGAATGTGTTGTTGTAGATGAGGAATTCCGTGACAGAAAACTTGCAAGAAATGATGCAGTAGAAAAAAAGACCCTAAAACCAGCACGCAGAATGAAAGAAATCTTTCAAACTGTAGCTAGTCTGGGTCTAATAATCAATGTAACTATTCTTGCGGAGCAGTATCTTGATAAGGTAATTTGATTCTAAGCTTTGTGATACGCTTCTTATCAACTGCAAGCACGCGAACTATGGTGCCATTTTCTGATACGTAGGTTTCACCGGCGTTTGGAAAATGATCGAAGGCTCCAACTATGTATCCGCCGATGGTATCATAGTCTTCGCTTGTAAAGCCTAGAGGAATTATATTACATAAATCTTCTAGATTCATTGAACCGAGAACCTGGTATTCTCTATCGTTTAGACGTACGATTGGGTCTTCCTCATCTTCATCGTACTCGTCACGAATCTCGCCAACAATTTCTTCCAACAAGTCTTCCATGGTAATCATGCCGGATAAATCACCATATTCATCCAAAACAATGGAGACTGTTGTAGATTCTTCACGCATCTCATCGAAAAGATCAGATACGTTTTTCATTTCATAAGTAAAGTAAACATCACGAAGGTAATTTCTGACAGAGAAGTTATCACCTGGAACAAGCCCAAGGAAATCCTTCATATTTACCATGCCTATAATCTTTTCACTGTCTGGCTCGCAAACAGGAAGTCGTGTAAACATGTCCTCCTTGAATACTGATATTAAATCTTCATAAGAAATATCAGCGTCAACCATAGTCATGTCGATACGTGGAATCATAACCTCCTTTGCACAAGCATCAGAGAAGTCGAACACCTTATGAATCATGGTGCGTTCGTCACCTTCGATTTCACCACTTTGATGGCTGGCATCTACCATTATTCTAAGCTCATCCTCAGTTATAGTGTCATCCTTGAAATCTGGATCAATTCCAAAAAGCTTTATACAAAGTCCTGCCAGGAAATTAATTATTATAATAACTGGAGTAAGCAACCACATCAGTCCACTGATTATAGGTGCGAATAGAAGACTGAGGGATGTGGAATTAATAGTTGCTATAGACTTTGGAGTGATTTCGCCGAATATCAATATTAATAATGTAAGAATACCTGTAGCGATTCCTGCTCCGACACTGCCAAATATGTCTATTGCGAGGGTTGTTGCAAGGGAAGATGCTGACAGGTTAACAATATTATTTCCTATTAGTATGGCAGATAACATTTTTTTAGGACGGGTGACAACATTTAAAACCCTGGCGGCTTTTTTATTGCCATCGTCTGCCATAGTTTTCAGTTTGATTTTATTTACTGTTGTTAGTGCTGTTTCAGCTGATGAAAAGAAAGCGGAAAGGACTAACAATAATATGAGAATTATCAGTCTAATTAACAGGTGTGTATCCAATAATGTATGCTCCTTTTACCAAAAATATTATTTCGTCAGTTAATAACTAGAATTATACATATGGTAAAAAGTTGTTGCAAGGATAACCTACCCAAAGGGGTTCATCTTTGTTAAAATGGATGCTATGAGAAAAAGAATTCTATGTGTATTACTAACTTTAATAATGACAGCATCCTTTGCAGGATGTGGTAAATATAGCCAGTCTGAAATCGACTTGAGAGATCAGGGAATTGAGCAGATGGATGCAGGAAACTACGAAGAAGCCATCACCCTTTTCGACCAGGCGCTTGCCAAATCCATTGGTAAGGTTACTGATTTAGAGATAGACATTAACTATTACAAAGCAGCAGCTCAGTTCTCCGCAGGTTCATTTGACGATGCAGTAAAGACTTACACTTACCTTATCAAATATGACTGCGATAATTACGAGGCCTACTTCCTTAGAGGAAGCATTTATGCAACAGAAGGGGAAATCGGAGAGGCCATCACAGATTATGATGCTGCTGTAGCCATTGATGAAAAGAATTACCTATTATATATACAGATTTATGAAAACCTTAATTCTTTAGGTTACACGGATCAGGGATTGGTTTATTTAAACAATGCTTTGGATGTATCTGATAAATCAGCCAATGCAAAATACTACAAAGGCCGAATATACTACATGCTTGGTCAAACCGCTGATGCTCAGGAATACCTTCAGGCAGCAGTTGATAAAGATGTAATAGAAGCAAAGCTTTATCTGGCAAAGCTATATCAGGATTCTGGGGACTATGATTCAGCACAGACTCTGTTAGAAGAGTATGCTGCATCAGATGAAGTTACCAGCAGCGCTCTTGCAGCATTAGGCGATATTGAGATGACAAATGGCAACTATGAAAACGCCTTAGGATACTATCAGGCAGGGTTGAGTCTGGATTCAATAGACAATATGTCTGAACTTATGAAGGGACAGGTTGCAGCACTTGAAAAGCTGGAAAGATACTCAGAAGCTAAGGATGTGTTGACACAATATCTTGAGAGTTATCCAAATGATGAAGAGGCATCAAAAGAGTTAATATTCTTGGAGACAAGATAAAATACGTAAAATGGGCACACTATATATGGTGTGTCCATTTTGTGTTAAAATACCAAATATTGTGTGTGTTGAAACGTGATTCTACTTAGAAAATAATCAAATTCTTGGAACCAATTTAGGTAATTATGACGAAAAGCACAATATCTAGTCTTTTTAAATTGAATCTCACCCTATATTTTGATAACATATAACCAAGTCGAAAATGCCTTGAAAGAAGGTGAAGGGGGAGTCCTTTTTTTGACATTATAAGGATACTAGAGAAAGGAATATTTGGTGAGTAGAATTGTTTGATGTTGTAAAAAGAGATGGTCAAGTCGCAGAATTCAATTTAGGCAAAATTAATGATGCGATAGCAAAGGCTTTTGAAGCTACTGGAAAGGAATACAACGACGATATTATCGGATTATTGTCGCTTAGAGTATCGGCTGATTTCCAGAACAAAATTAAAGAAAGCAAGATCTCGGTGGAGGATATTCAGGACTCAGTAGAAAACGTACTTGAGCAGACTGGATATACAGATGTTGCTAAGGCATATATTCTTTACAGAAAACAGCGTGAAAAGATGCGCAACATGAAATCTACAGTTCTCGATTACAAGAACGTTGTAGATAGCTATGTTAAGGTTGAGGACTGGAGAGTTAAGGAAAATTCCACAGTTACATATTCTGTAGGTGGTCTTATTCTTTCAAACTCTGGTGCAATCACAGCTAATTACTGGCTTTCAGAGATTTATGATGAGGAAATTGCACAGGCACACCGCAATGCAGATATCCACATTCATGATCTTTCAATGCTTACAGGTTATTGTGCAGGTTGGTCACTTAAGCAGCTTATTCAGGAGGGCTTAGGTGGAATCACAGGAAAGATTACATCTGCTCCAGCAAAGCACCTTTCAGTACTTTGCAATCAGATGGTAAACTTCCTTGGTATCATGCAGAATGAGTGGGCTGGTGCTCAGGCATTCTCATCATTTGATACATATCTTGCACCATTTGTTAAGACAGACAACCTTTCATATCAGGAAGTTAAAAAGTGCCTTGAGGCATTTATATACGGTGTAAACACTCCATCACGTTGGGGTACACAGGCACCATTCTCAAATATCACTCTTGATTGGACAGTACCAAACGACTTGGCAGAGCTTCCAGCTATCGTTGGTGGAAAAGAGCAGGATTTCAAGTATAAGGACTGCAAGAAGGAAATGGACATGGTTAACAAGGCATTCCTTGAAATCATGATCGAAGGCGATGCTAACGGTCGTGGATTCCAGTATCCAATCCCTACATACTCTATCACTCGTGATTTCGATTGGTCTGACACAGAAAACAACAGACTATTATTCGAAATGACTGCAAAGTATGGTACTCCATACTTCAGCAACTACATCAATTCCGATATGGAGCCAAGCGATGTTCGTTCTATGTGCTGCCGTCTTCGTCTTGATCTTCGTGAGCTTCGCAAGAAGTCAGGTGGATTCTTTGGCTCAGGCGAGAGCACAGGTTCTGTAGGTGTAGTTACAATCAATCTTCCTCGTATTGCGTACCAGGCAAAGGATGAGGCAGATTTCTATGCTAGATTAGACAAGCTTATGGATATCAGCGCGCGTTCACTTAAGATTAAGCGTGGCGTTATCACAAAGCTTCTTGATGAGGGATTATACCCATACACAAAGAGATACCTTGGAACTTTCAACAACCACTTCTCTACAATCGGTCTTATTGGTATGAACGAAGTAGGTCTTAATGCAAACTGGCTTCGTGCAGATATGACTAGCAAGAAGACACAGGAGTTTGCAAAGGATGTCCTTAATCACATGCGTGAGCGTCTTTCTGATTATCAGGAGATGTACGGCGACCTTTACAACCTTGAGGCTACACCAGCTGAGTCTACAACATACCGCTTTGCAAAGCATGATAGAGAGCAGTTCCCAGATATCATTACAGCAGGTAAAGAAGGTGACACACCATTCTATACAAACAGCTCACACATGCCAGTAGAGTACACATCAGACATCTTTGATGCTCTTGATGTTCAGGATGAGCTCCAGACACTTTATACATCTGGAACAGTATTCCATGCATTTATTGGTGAGAAGCTTCCTACATGGGAATCAGCAGCAAATCTTGTACGTAAGATTGCTGAAAACTACAAGCTTCCATACTACACATTGTCTCCAACATACTCAGTATGTAAGGATCATGGCTACATCGCTGGTGAGCACTACACATGCCCACACTGTGGCAAGACAGCAGAGGTTTACAGCCGTATCACTGGTTACTATCGTCCAGTACAGAACTGGAACGAAGGAAAGGCTCAGGAGTACAAGAACCGTAAGCTTTACGATATTGCAGGTTCTATATGCCGCCGTGCTGGAGAAAAGCAGGCAGCAAAGGCTGAGCAGCCTGAAATCAACCTTGAGGTAGTTTCAGAGGAGCCAACAACAGGCGTTAAATACCTATTCACTACAAAGACATGTCCAAACTGCGCTAGAGCAAAGGAAATCCTTGAAGATGAGGATTACATCCTTGTAGATGCTGAGGAACAGGTAGATATGACAAAGAAATATGGCGTTATGCAGGCACCTACTCTTGTAGTAGTTAACGGCGATGATGTTAAGCGTTATGCTAACGCAAGCAACATCCAAAAGTACGTTGATGAAAACTAAACAAAGATTTTAAAAAGGAAAATACTCTTATGGCAAGCCATAAGAGTATTTTTTTATTGTATAGTATAAAAGCTTACATTGTGACAAATATATATTGACACAACGGCTGCCTAAGAATATTATAGTGTCAAAAATAGAAAGGCACAAATTGGTGGAAAATAAAAAGAATAGAAATGTATTTGTCATTAAAGATGTTGATGGAAATGATATTGTAATGATTAATGATATTATTTTTAAAGGCAAAAAGTCCATTGATTGGGATGAAGTAGAGACTTATCTGAAGAGATATATAGGAGATTTTTACTCAATAATTGAGACGGGTGATCAAATATATGTTGGGGCAGATTTGCCAGATGAATTTGCTCACTCTAATTATACAAAAGGTTTGAAAGGGGCAAATAAAAAAGCTAAGGCTAATGTAGCACAGGGAATACCAGAGTTGATAGAAATTGCCACTGGAAAACATTTTCGAAACAATACCGCTACAAAACATCAATGGAATGCAAAATATGGTTGGTATAGATATGATTCAAGATTTGCAATTCCGTTATATAAAGAAAATGAGCTAATAGGATACAATGTTTACCATGCAAGTTTATTAATAAGACATTCCAATGATGGGAAAAAATATTTATATGATATTATTGATATAAAAAAAGAAACGAGCAACCCTTTGGAGTCATAAGACTTTACTCGGCAAAAAACCCATTTCTTGAATACATTTTAAAATGGGATGTTTGGTTTGTCAACCGGAGGATTTTAATGGGAAAATATACATTAGAGCAAGCATTAGAAAGAATAGATGAATTAGAAAAAGAAAATTTTTTGCTTAAGCAGGAATTGGCAAATTTAAAAGAAAGAAAACCTGTGGGACGAAAGGTTCATGATGAAAAATGGATGAAAGGCTATAAAGAATTTGTAGCTGCATATGAGAGTGGAAAAACAATAGTAGAGATTGAAAATATATGTAAAATCAGCAAACGTACCGTTTATAGGTATAAGTCATACTATGACAAGTTAAAAGATTTTCAAACAGAGCAGTAAGTGTGAACATTCATATTTAGGGAGAAGGAAAATGGAATACGGGTTTAAGGAGTATAAGAAGGCTGAGATAAAACGTAATCATCTCAATTTGGGGCAGGTTAGAGCAGATGGAAGTAGCTATCAGGTAAATAGCTTGTACCTTGAGAAGGATGGTAAGCCTTGGATTGGAATAATGGGGGAGTTTCACTTTGTGCGATATCCTCGTAGTGATTGGGAGATGGAGCTGGCCAAGATGAAGGCTGGCGGAATTACAACGGTGGCTTTCTATGTGTTTTGGATATATCACGAGGAGATAGAAGGGCAGTATGATTTTACTGGGGATAGAGATCTGCGATATTTTGTAGAGCTGTGCCAAAAACTGGGTCTTACTGTGATGCTAAGGATTGGGCCATGGGCCCATGGAGAGGTTAGAAATGGTGGTTTCCCTGATTGGCTTTTGAAAAAGGGCTACAAGCTGAGAACAAATGACCCTGGATATTTGGAATGTGTTAGAGTTTGGTATTCAAAGATTTATGAGCAGGTGCAGGGACTTTTCTTCAAAGACGGTGGTCCTATTATAGGTATTCAGATTGAAAATGAGCTTGTAGATCAGTGTGAGCACTTAGGAAAGCTCAAGGAAATTGCCACTGAAATTGGATTTGATGTGCCTCTTTGGACAGTGACAGGATGGGATAGATTGTACGGAGCAAAGTTCCCAGTAAAGGAATTTCTGCCAGTGTTTGGCGCATATGTGGATGCTCCATGGCTAGCCCACACAGAGGCACTTCCGCCATCACATCATTTCACATTTAATACCATCAGAAATGATGCTGCCATAGGTGTAGATTTGATTAATGAAACAGATGACGAGGGCTGGAGACTTCCTTACGAGGACTATCCATTTGCCACATGTGAGCTGGGCAGTGGACTTCCTACTTCGTATATACGTAGGCCTTATGTGGCACCAATGGATGCCTATGCACTTAGCTTGGTAAAGCTAGGTTGTGGCAACAATCTGGTGGGCTACTACATGTATCATGGCGGCACCAACAAGCTTGGTGCACTTTCCGCATTACATGAAAGTAAGGCTACGGGATATCCTAATGATTATGCAATCTTGAATTACGATTTCATGACTTGCATTGGTCAGTATGGCCAGGTCAGGGATCAATACAGACTTTGTAATTTGCTCCATATGTTTATAAATGATTTTGGTGATATTCTGGCACCAATGGAGCATGTAGGAAGCCAGACTTTTGTGGAAGCTGATGATGCAGATAGCCTAAGATATGCTATGCGTACTGATGGACACAGTGGTTTTGTGTTTATAAATCATCATCAGAGAAGCTTGAAGCTAAATGATATTAAGGATGTAGTGATAGACACTGGAAGTGTAAAGTTCCCACAGTTTGATGTAAAAGGTGATGTGGCATTTATTCTGCCATTTAATCTATCATTTTCAAATCATAATATAGACTATGCCACAGCTCAATTGCTTTGCAAAGACGATAACACATTGTTCTTTGCAGCAGTGCCTGGTGTAAAGCCTGAGTATTCTGTGGATGGAAAGGTGATTGCGGTGGATGATTCTACCCATGTAAGCCATAACCAGGTAGGAGATTTAACTATAGTCACTATCCCATGGGAAGTGGCTCTATATTTGCGAAAAGTGGATGGAAAAGTCTATGTTGAAAGAAATATCAACAAGGGAATATGCCACACAAATCTTAAAATTGAGGACAGTGTTTATACACCTGAGCTGGATTATCCAGAGGAGTTTTCAGTATGTGGTGGAAAAGAGCTTTTATGCAAAAAGCTATCTGTGGATAGTTCAGAAGGACTAGTTTCTATTAATATGGAATTTGATGTGGCACAGATTATTGCAGATGGAAAGCTGGTGGCGGACTGCTATTACTACGGCAAGCCATGGGAGATTCCTGCATCACTAATTTATGGTAAAGAATCCTACATGGTTTACACACCAGTGAATAAGGATATTTATATGGATTATTATGAAAACCTTCAGTAACAAAAAGTTTTCAAAAATTTAATATTTGCTTTATTGTATTTGGGAAAAGTAATAGTTACTATTTTTATAGTGACTATTATTTTTTTATAATCTGTGGAGCATGATATGGATAACGTAATCGATTATATAAAATGGTACAAAGACTACTCATTTCAGGAGAAGCCACTTACAGAGGTGGACAATTTTATCCTTTGCAAGCTTGCATATCTGATACTAGAGGATGTAAAGCTTGATAAGCCTAGGGCTTTTAGGGATGTTGTCTATGAAGTAATGGCAAGAACTGGAATTCAGGGCACATTCTACGGCAAGGAAGAAATTGTTACTTTGGCTGCCGATTCTAAAAGATACGGAGAAATGCTTTTAGTGAAGCATGATGATGTATTTGATGAATCAATATCTGCTCAGTTTTCAGCCATGACCTTTGATTTAACTGATGAAATCAGATTCATAGCATACCGTGGAACGGACGATACCATGGCAGGCTGGAAGGAAGATTTCATGATAAGCTTTACTGAGACTGAGGCACAAAAGAAAGCCTTAGCTTATTTGGAAGAAGCCTTCGATGAAAAACATCAGGTAATAGTGTCAGGTCACAGCAAAGGTGCCAATCTTGCGCTTTATGCTTCTACCCATATTTCAGACGAATATCAAAAGTGGATAGAGCATGTGTATCTGAATGATGGCCCAGGTCTTTGTCCGGAAGTATGCGATAAATCCTGTGTTTCAAAAATAAAAGATAAAGCAACCAGATATGTTCCGGAGTATTCTATCTTTGGACAGCTGTTTGAGGAACACGATATCCCACAGGTAATTGTAAAGAGCACAAATGAAGGCGTCATGCAGCATGACCCTACATCCTGGGCAGTTGATCATGGACATGCCTTTTTTAGTGATGGATTTGATCCGGGATGTGTTTTTATAAATCAGGTTCTTAATCAGTGGATTGAAAGTGTTAACAATACTAAGCGGACAAGCTTTGTTAACGACCTATTTAATGCTATCGATAAGGCAGGCATTAAAACAACCAGTCAGGTAGTGGCGAAGGGACCTTTTGCCATAGAAAAGATTTTGATTGAGCTTTTAGCTCTTGATAAAGAGACTGTAAAGACTTTCTGGAAACTGCCTATTACAGCAGCTTTAGATAAAGCGCCAGATGAAAAGAAGGCAAAAAAGATTAAGGAAGAAATAAAAAAGAAGGATTGGCTTCCTTATTTGGGAATGATTCTGTGTAGTGGAGTTTTATTTATTATTCCAGAATATATTTTACAGACAGCCATTAGCTTGGCGCTGTTTGCAGTAATTGTGTTTGAGATAGCCGTTACCATCAGGCATTTATACAAGGCGAAGTGGAATCTTCAGGAAGAATCTGCGAGAGTATATATATGTCTTGGAATGGTTGGTGTATACGCTATGCTTCTTGTAAAAGAAGATGCCATTTTCTTGATAGGTAGTGCAGTAATTGGCGTATCATTTTTAGCTTGGGCCTACCGCAATGCCATTGCTTTCAGAAATCTTTGTGAGAGAACAGAAAAGAAAGAAAGACGTGGCGAAAAGATAAAGCTTATAGCTGAAATTTCTATCCTCATTATATTGGGAGGATTCATTTTGGTAGCGCCAAAGGATACTTTGGGATGGTATATGGTATTTCTTGGAATCGTGTTACTTACCGACGGAATTATCAATCTTATAATGATATTTAACAGAATTTTAACATCAAGACGCGCTATTTAATTTTACAAAATCAAATTTAGGTGTTAGAATATATGTCGTGAATAAAATTGAAAACATACCTTGACCTAAAGTTAACTTTAGGAAGTATTATAAGTATGAATTCGGAGGTTATAGCAATATGAAGGAATATAGACAGGAATTTTTCAAGGGTGAAAGAGCTCTCTATGCAGCTGAGGATGCTGTTATTTATGATTCAATCTTTGATGAGGGCGAGTCACCATTAAAGGAAAGCAAGAATATAGAGGTATACCACTCTCAGTTTAAGTGGAAGTATCCAATCTGGTATTCAAACAATGTAAAGGTAGAAAACTGTAACTGGTTCGAGATGGCTCGTTCTGGTGTATGGTACACAAACAATATCGAAATCAAGAATTCTCTTATCACAGCTCCAAAGAATTTCAGAAGATGTGATGGAGTAACACTTGATAATGTAGACCTTACAAATGCAGAAGAGACATTCTGGATGTGTAAGAACATCAATCTTAAGGATGTTACAGCAAAGGGACATTACTTTGCTATGAACTCTGAGAACATCGAAATTGATAATCTCAGACTTGATGGTAACTATTCATTTGATGGTGGCAAGAATATCACTATCAGAAATTCAGTTATCCTTTCAAAGGATGCATTCTGGAATACAGAGAATGTTACTGTATATGATTCATACATCTGCGGTGAGTACCTTGGATGGAATGCTAAGAATCTTACTTTTGTAAATTGTACAATCGAGAGTCTCCAGGGACTTTGCTACATCGACAATCTTACAATGAAAAACTGTAAGCTTATCAATACTACACTTTCATTTGAGTATGCAAAGAATATCGATGCAGAAATTACAAACAAGATTGACAGCGTATTTAACCCAATCAGCGGTACTATTTCAGCACCTGAGATTGAAACATTAATTGTAGAGAAGGATTTCGTTGATCCTGAAAAGACTACAATCAAATGCCAGGCAGTAGGTAAAAAGGAAGAAATCGTAGAGTGGAGAGCTCATATTTAAAATCGAGCATAGCGAAGATTTTGAATATGACAGGGTTTAGGATAATTATGGGTAAATATAATTTTGATGTTGAGATAGATAGACGCGGTACAGATTCCATGAAATGGGACGTGAAGGAAAATGAGCTGCCTATGTGGGTTGCAGACATGGACTTTCAGACAGCCCCAGAAATAATTGAGGCACTTCAGCAGCGTGTGGCACATGGTGTGTTTGGATACACTGATGTGGATGACGACTGGTATCAGGCTTATATTTCATGGTGGGACCGTCGCCATGGTCTTAAAATTGAAAAAGACTGGCTGATGTTCTGCACAGGAGTAATTCCTGCACTTTCATCAATTGTACGAAAGCTTACTACTCCAAATGAAAAGGTGATTATTCAGACTCCAGTCTACAATATCTTTTTCAATAGCATTGTAAATAATGGATGCAGAGTCCTTGAAAATCCGTTGAAGTATGAAAACGGTGTGTATTCAATGGATTTTGAGGATCTTGAAAAGAAAATGTCTGATCCACAGGCTAGTCTTATGGTTCTTTGCAACCCTCACAACCCGGTTAGTAAGATTTGGTCAAAGGAAGATTTGGCCAAGGTAGGAGAGCTTGCAAAGAAGTATGGGGTTACCGTGGTATCAGATGAAATCCACTGTGACTTGACAGCACCAGGCAAGGAGTATGTTCCATTTGCTTCGGTGTCAGAAACATGCAAGGACATCAGTATCACTTGCATCGCTCCTACAAAGACATTCAGCATCCCTGGAATTCAGACAGCAGCTATTTTTGTTCCAAATAAATTCCTTCGTCACAAGGTATGGCGAGGAATAAATACAGACGAAGTTGCAGAGCCAAATGTATTTGCAGCTCATGCGGCAGTTGCTGCTTTCACTAAGGGAGAGCAGTGGCTTGATGAAATCAGAGAATATCTCTTTGAAAACAGACGTATTGTAGAAGAATATGTGGATGCAAACATTCCACAGCTTCATGTGGTACGAGGAGATGCTACATATCTCTTGTGGATTGATGTTTCAACTATAGGAGTATCAAGTGATAAACTTGCTGCCTTTATCAGAAAAGAAACAGGTCTTTACCTGTCAGCTGGTACAGCTTACGGTGGCACAGGCGCCAATTTCCTTCGTATGAATGTGGCATGCACAAAGGCCACCCTACAGGATGGCCTTGATAGATTAAAATGTGGAATTGATGCATATTTAAAACTTAACTAATGCTTCAAGCATTGCAACACAGGCTTCTTCATCTAGTTCGCTTACATTAAGCACTATATCGAAGTAGTCTGTGGAGCCCCATTTATATCCAGAATGAGTGGTAAAGAATTTCTCACGCTTTTTGTCAAAACGTTTCATTACATCTTCAGCCTTGTCGGCTTCAATATTTTCCACGTTAATTGCACGTTTCATGCGGTAAGAATCATCTGCGGTAATGAAAACCTTAAGGCATTGTTTGTCTTTTAGAATTTCGCTTGCGCAACGACCAACAAAAACGCAGCCAGGCTTTTCGGCAGCTTCTTTAATGATTTCTACCTCAGTATTATAGATTTTTTCTTCCATGGAAGTATTGTCAGTTCCTGAAGCCTTAAAAAGAGCTTTTACAGGAGTCTGCTCGTCCATTCCAGACACCTGATCATAAGGAAGTCCCATTCGCTTGCAGGTCTCAACAACAACCCCTCGATCGTAAAGCTGATATCCAAGCTTCTTTGCAAGCTTATCTGCAATCTCATGACCACCACTACCATATTTACGTTCTATTGCTACGTAGTCGTACATAAAAAGAGCCTCCTCTCATTAAATTCTAGTTTTCGCTCAAAAAATCCTATTAGTATAATATCATAAAATAATAGCAGTTGTGTGAATATTCTAACAACTAATTCTTTAATTTGAACAGCTACTCATATGTCAAGAAATAATAACAAAACTTTTCTTTTAATTTAGGCCTTTTAATGTGGAGTTTTGCAAATTGACAAAGTATCTAGTAATAAGTATCATGACAGTGATATTTGGTTAGAGTTATCTAATTAGGAAAGGGGCAATCATGAAAAACAGCAATTTTCAAAGTATCATAATTGCTACAGTAGCTATCGCAGCTGCTTTATTTATGATGTTCTTTTCTAATATTTATATTTCTGAGCACGTATCACATCACTGTGAAGACAGCAATCACTGTCCTGTTTGTTCTATTTTGGAACAATGTGAGAATGCTCTCAAAACATTCGGTACAGGCTTGATAGTTGCTGCGGTAGTCCTATTCATACATAAGCTTTTAACAGAAGCTTTCCAGGACTATTCTTTTGAGTCTATTCAGGCTACATTGATTTCCCAAAAGGTAAGAATGGATTCTTGAAAAATACTGCCTTTCACTCTGCATTTAACACAATGCAGGTTCTGTTTTGGTAAAATTTTTTAAGAATGGAGAAATAAATAATGAAAACTAATAAGATAATCGCTATGCTTGCAGCAACAACACTTGGAGTTTCGGCTTTTACAGGATGTGGTGCAAGTACAGACAATAATTCATCAGTAAATAATACAACTTCAGAGAATAAGATATCTGTAGTAACCACTATTTTCCCAGAATACGATTGGGTAAGAGAAATCGTGGGTGATAATGACAATGTAGAAATTACAATGCTTCTTGATAATGGTGTAGATCTTCACAACTATCAGCCAACTGCCGAGGACATCATGAAAATCGCTACCTGCGATGTGTTTGTTTATGTTGGCGGCGAGTCTGATGAGTGGGTCGGGGATGCACTTTCAGAGGCTACTAATAAGGATATGCAGGTTGTAAATCTTCTTGAATCTCTTGGAGAATCTGTTAAGGAAGAGGAAGTTGTAGAAGGCATGATGGCTGAAGAAGAGGAAGAGGCAGAAGCTGAAGAAGGCGAAGAGGAAGAGGTTGAATACGACGAGCACGTATGGCTCTCACTTAAGAATGCCCAGGTTCTTGTTGATGCTATCGAACAGGCTATTGCTACAGTAGATGCAGACAACGCAGATACTTATGCTGCCAATGCATCTGCTTACATCGATGAGCTTGCTGCCCTTGATGAAAAATATCAGGCTACTATCGATGAAGCTTCAGTAAAAACAGTTCTATTTGGAGACCGTTTCCCATTTAGATATTTGGTAGATGATTATGGCCTTGATTATTATGCAGCATTTGTTGGTTGCTCAGCAGAGACAGAGGCAAGCTTTGAAACTGTCACATTCCTTGCAGGAAAGGTTGATGAGCTTAATCTTAATACCGTATTTACGATAGAAAACTCAGATCAAAAAATAGCTAAGACTATTATTGAAAACACAACAGCTAAGGATGCTCAGATTCTTACCCTTGATTCGCTACAGTCCACAACTATGGATGACGTAAATGCAGGGGTGACATATCTTTCAGTGATGGAAGGAAATTTGGATATACTTAGTCAGGGGCTAAATTAGGAGGCAATATGGCACTTTTAACAGCAAGAAGTTTATGCGTTGGCTATGAAGGTCAGGCAGTTCTTTCAGATATTAATTTCGAGATTAATGCAGGAGATTACTTCTGTATTATCGGGGAGAATGGTTCTGGAAAGTCTACAATGATGAAGACTATGCTGGGGCTTCAAAGTCCTATTTCCGGTAGCATTGAGTTTGGGGATGGTCTTATTCAAAATGAAATCGGCTATTTGCCACAGCAGTCAGTAGTTCAAAGGGATTTCCCTGCTTCGGTATTTGAGATTGTCCTTTCGGGTTGCCAGAATAGCCTAAAGAAAAGGTTTTTCTACTCTAAGGAGCATAAAGCCTTGGCTATGGAAAATATTAAAAGAATGGGCATTGAAGATTTAAAGGACAGATGCTATAGAGAGCTTTCAGGAGGGCAGCAACAGCGAGTACTTCTTGCAAGAGCGCTTTGTGCTACAAAGCGAGTGTTACTTTTAGATGAGCCAGTAGCTGGTCTTGATCCTATTGTTACAGAGGAAATGTATCAGCTTATAAAGCAGCTTAACGATGAGGGGCTTACAATTATCATGATTAGCCACGACATGGTTGCTGTAAAAGACTACGCAACTCGTATTTTAAATGTTAATGATATGGAGGGAATGTCATGTTAGATAAACTTATTTTGTATATGGGATTCCCATTCGTAAGATATGCGTTAATCGTAGGCGTGCTTATCGCCCTATGTTCATCTCTTCTTGGAGTTACACTTGTTCTTAAAAGATATTCATTTATTGGAGATGGATTATCACACGTAGCATTTGGCGCACTTGCTATAGCAACAGTTCTTCAGCTTACAAACAAGATGATTATTGTGCTTCCGCTGACAATTCTGTTTGCTATCCTTTTGCTAAGAAAGGGCCAAAACGCAAAAATCAAAGGCGATGCAGCAATAGCCATGCTTTCTGTTGGAGCTCTTGCCTTTGGTTATTTGATTATGAACCTTTTCCCTTCATCAGCTAATATATCTGGTGATGTATGCTCAACACTTTTTGGCTCAACATCCATACTTACTCTTACACAGGCTGATGTGTGGGCATGTGGAATCCTTGCTGTTATAGTGATTTTGATTTTCATATTGTTTTACAACAGGATTTTTGCAGTTACATTCGATGAGAATTTTGCTAATGCGGTAGGTACAAAGGTAAATCTTTACAATCTGCTTATTGCCACAGTAATTGCTGTAATAATCGTTCTTGCAATGAATTTGGTAGGCTCTTTACTAATATCTGCTTTGGTAATATTTCCTGCATTGTCGGCTATGAGCATTTTGAAGAGTTTTAAAAGTGTAACAATCTTTTCGGCAGTATCATCAATGATTTGTGCACTTGTAGGAATCATTATTTCTATACTGGCAGGAACACCAGTAGGTTCCACAATTGTGGCGGTGGACTGCATACTATTTGGAGCATGTTATTTGATTGGAAGAATTAAAGGATAATTGTGCATCTTTAAATTGTGGCTAAATTGTGATAAAATGACTGAAGTTTTTGAGGAATAAGGAAATGGGTAATAGATTTACAATAGAAGCCCCAGATCAGGAGACTATCCAGGCTGCTAAAGAGGCTCAAAAGAAAATTCAAGATAAAGCCAGCATGATTATGGATATTTACACCTTTCAGGCAAAGGTTAAGAGTGGTGAAATCACCGATGATAAAGGCATTGCAGAGCTTATCATTAACGGTTCGGTTTCAAACTATCATATCCATATAAACAGACGATGTGTTACAAAGTCTGACGGCTCACTTATCACATACACTGGCATCATGAAGATGTACAAGCCAGAGGAACTTAAAATCAAATACACAAAGCGCCCAAAGAAAATGATGAGCTTGGCACAGTACAAGCAAATGATTAAAGAAAGAAAAACGCGACAAAAAAATGCGGGCATGAACTTATAATAATTCCAGTTTGTAAAAAAATGAGCCTCTGTCATACAAAATGATAGAGGCTCTTCTTAATTATAATCTCAAATTCACAGCTTTTGCTGAATATATTTTGCAGCTATTTCTATTTAACCCTAAAAAAATCAATTAGTGAAAACGATTAAGCAGAATTCACAATTTGTTCACATTTTAGCAATGGACAAACAATGGATTTGGTACTATCATTAAAGACGTTCGGTTGTTAACAAATTGCGCTGCGGCGCAAACAACAAGCATTAAAATACGCCAAGGGGAGGCATGAGAAATGGCGATAGGTGAAATCATTATATGCACAGGTCCAGAGGATCTTTTTAGGAGAGCTGAAGAACTTCAGCAAAAGGGAGTTAAGACAGTATTTGTAGCGAGAAATACTATTAAAATTGTTGGAGTTATGACAGCGCAGAAGGCTAGCTAGTAGTTAGTTTAATATAAGGATTTGGGGAGTAAGATATGGGAATCTAGTTCCTATATATCAACGTGTAGATAAAGAGGATGCTGCAAGACGAAGCTTGCAGCATCCTCTCTTTTTTCTTTCAACAGTAATTATTCTTCAATCAATGCATCATTTTCTCAATTCTTCATGGGATGAATTAATCAGCCTTGTAATTAACAAAGTATTCATAAATATTTGCTATACTTACGTAAATACAGCATATCGTGGGTGAATTGTTTTGAACCATGTAAAAACTACTTTTTAAAAAATATTATTTTTACAAGGATTGGTTTAATATGAAGACATTTCCAAAAATTAATATAATAGTACTTCTACTTATTTCATTAATGATTGCTTCCCTGTTTAATGAGGCAGTTTTGGCTACAGATTTATCTGCTAACGAAACTATAATAGTTGGTGTGCCTTCGGATAGATGCCCTCTATTTTATATTGATAATTCATCCAAAGATAACGATATTGTAGGTATTGGAATTGATTTAATGCGTCTTGCGGCAGAAAATGCTGGTTATAGTGTTGATTTTAGGGTTATAGAGGAATCCACATTAAAAGAGGCACTAGACAACCCTAATTATGATTTGGTAATGCCTTTTGGCAGTTCTATAAAAAGTACCTCAGGACAACCTTCAATCATATCAGATAATCTTATGACAACACCTTTCACGCTTGTCACTTTGAGTAGCGGTTACATTCAATCTTTAGAACAAATAAAGGTTGGAATGCTACAATCAATGGCAGGTGTTGCTGATACTGTTCACACTTTGTATCCAAGTATGAATCTTGTTTTGTATGAAACTATGCCTGATTGTGTGAATGCTCTTCGAAAAGGTGATGTTGACGCATTACTTTACAACTCTTATGTATGGAGTTATGTGCTTCAAAAACCATCATATTCAGATTTAGAAGTTCAACCAACAACAATGTTCTCAATGGATTTTAGAGTTGGTGCTGTTGATACCCCTCAAAATCAGGAGCTAATAAACCAGATTAATGTGGGCATTTCTAAGATTAATGATAATCAACGTCAGGCGATTATATTGGATTATACATCTCGGCGTCTGTATAAAAATGATTTCTTTGACTACTTATATATCTATGGCAATCTAATCATTATATTTGGATTATTATTGGTTTTTATTATTCTGCATTTCGTTTCAAAACAATATGCAATAAGAAAAGAGCAAGATGAGCAAATCCGCCAATTAATTGAGTATGATGCTCTTACTGGAACCTTAAGTCTTGATGGTTTCCGTAAAAAAGTTAAAACGCTATTAAGGGAGAACCCAACTTTAACGTATTTAATATCTTATAACAATATTAAAAACTTTAAATTTATAAACGATAAAATGGGTATGAATTCAGGTGATGAACTTTTAGTTTTCTGGGCTGATAAAACAATGAATTACCTGTCTGAAAAAGAAGCTGTTGCAAGAATAGGGGCTGATCATTTTGCAGTTTTAGCTCTAGTTCCAGATGACAATAATCTTTTCAATCAAGAAAAGACTGTATTTGAACCTGTAAAAAACTATTATATAAATCAGGGTATCGACTATACAGTCCAGTTATGCAGTGGTGTATACGTTCTAACAAGTGATGATTACTCAGATATTAATGTTGATAAGATGTTGGATTATGCCCATTTAGCAGAAAAGAAAGCTCGCAATTCTGTCTCAGGTGGGGGATATGAAATATACAATACTGACCAATGGGAAAAAGCTAAAATGATTGCCGACATCTGTGGTCATTTTTCAACAGCCGTAAAGAATAATGAAATACAAGTATGGTACCAACCACAAGTTAATTATAAGACAGGCAAAATAGTTGGTGCCGAGGCATTGTGCCGTTGGAAGCACGAAAAGTTAGGCTGGATAAGTCCTGGCATATTTATACCTATGTTGGAACAAGCAGGGCTTATCTATGATTTAGATTGCTTAATATGGGATAAAGTATGTCAAGACCTCCATAGATGGAATGAAAAAGGTATCCAACATTCCATTTCGGTAAACTTATCACGTTATGACATTGAAAAAAATAACAACATTGCGGACTATTTCAACAATCTAATACGAAAGTATGATATCGCACCGTCGCAGCTAAGGATTGAAATTACTGAAAGCGCATATGTTGAAGATACTGAGCTTCTACTAAAAACAACTACTGCCCTTCAAAAATATGGTTTTATTGTTGAAATGGATGATTTTGGTAGTGGCTATTCTTCATTAAATATGCTTAAAGAGGTTCCTGTTGACGGAATAAAGCTAGATTACATCTTTTTAAAGGACGAGAAGAACAAAGAAAAAAGCAAAATCATTATTAACTATATAATCAAAATGCTTTTGCAGCTTAAATTCAACTTTATTGCTGAAGGTGTCGAAACCAAAGAACAGGCTCAATTTCTTTTAAATATAGATTGTGAACAAATGCAAGGATATTATTTTTATAAACCTATGCCTGTAACTGATTTTGAATTATTAGATTTCGATGACATAAATAATAAAACCGCCAATAGAGCGTAGGTTTTTGTGGGCTTTTTCCTTTGTTGTTGCAGATGAAAATGGAACCACAAGTACAGAATATACTGTAGGAGTTGGTTTTGCTGAATCTTCAGCAGAAAGTGTTACTGTTAATGTAGCTATAGAAGGTGACGATGGATTAACAATATCTGATACATATACCTTTGAAACATCAGAATAATAATTATTTATAGAAAAATCTAGCCCTAAATAGCGGCATGTAAAAAAGAGAACAGCCACAACCCCACATGCTGCGATCCAAAAGCAAGAACAAAAAGAGCTGCCACATTTTAAATGTGACAGCTCTTATCTTAATCCCTATAAATCTTACGCAGCCTCAACAGCTTCGCTTTCATTAGAAGTTTCTACTTTCTTCTCTCTGAAAATAGTTCTGAAAATAAGTCTTACAAATGGTCCACAATAGAACAACTGATAAAGAAGTGCCATTGGGAAGTTCATAGCCCATGTCTGTACCCATGTTCCAAATGTATGAGTATCCTTGAAAAGGATAGTAGCTACAAGGCTCATTGTTGGGCACATGATGCAGCAAATGCAAATTGAAATAGCGTATGTAATGAACTGAGGTCTGTCAGTAGGTCTCATTACAGAGAATGCAAGAGCACGTGCAATCTTACCAACAATGAAAAACTCAAGGATGAATGCGATAGGCACCATGATAGGAAGCTCATGAAGTGCTAAAAAGAATGTCTGTCCTGTAACTCCTCCTGTGTTTAAGGCAACGTTGTAAACTACCATTCCGTAAACCATAATTGTAGCCATGATTATTGTAAATACTACGTCATGAAATTTGTTTTTAGGCATAATAAATCCTCCTTCTGATAATGAATAATACATTAAAAATACATGTGTTGTTCGTTATCATCCGGAGGATGTGTCGTTTCCAATTAAACCATATTATCTTTTGTTGCGTCAGCAATGATAACATGATTTTCAACAAAATGTAAGTGTTAATTTTGTGAAATGTGCAAAATTATCTTGTTACATAAACAGGAAGTCCGTTTTCGTATTCAAGCTCAGGCTCCCCAATTACTAGAGGCTTGAGGTATTCTACCATTTCATCTGTAACCCAGTTGTGGCTTTCATTAATCCATTCCTGAGGAACTTCCTTTGCTTCGTTTGCAATATCATGGATAGTAGCATAGCTGTAGTCTACAGTGTATGGTGCGTTACTTGTGCGGTTAAGAACTACCATTGCACCTGTTACACCTTCTTCTGCATACTGTACTCCGTGCTTACCAAGCTCTACAGATTCTTTTAAATCAGTAAGTGAGCTCATATGAGCAGCAGCTCTTTGTAAAACGTTTACTTCTATTGAACGAACCTTTACTCCAAGTCTATCCTTTACAATATATTCAAGAGTCTTGCCGGCACCTGAAAGCTGTGCGTGACCAAAGTTGTCTAATTGGCCTGTAGATGCAGAGATATATTCACCATTAGCATCGCGAATTCCCTCGGATACAGCTACAACTATATTTGTCTTTTCCTTTAAAAGACGAGATAAATCGTTTACAAATACCTCTGTGTTAAATGGAACCTCTGGAAGATAGATTAAATCTGGTCCACAGCAGCAGTTATTTCTTGCAAGAGATGTGGCAGCTGTAAGCCATCCGGCATCTCGTCCCATTACTTCTATAATAGTAACACTAGGAGAGTTGTAGATTTTAGCGTCATAGATAACTTCCATAGTGGCGGTAGCAATGTATTTAGCAGCTGAACCAAAACCAGGAGTATGATCTGTTACACACAAATCGTTGTCTACTGTCTTTGGCACACCGATAAATCTAATAGGAGATTCTATTGATTTTGCATATGCTGAAAGTTTGTCTACAGTATCCATGGAGTCGTTTCCACCGATGTAGAAAAATGCTTCGATATCATATTTTTTAAATTGCTGAAATAGGGTATTATAGATAGGGTCGTTTGAAGTGACGCTTGGAAGCTTGAAACGACATGAGCCAAGGTACATGGCTGGAGTAACTTTAAGTTTTTTTAGAAAATTAGAATCAGATTTTATTGTTTCGGTTAAGTCGATGATGTTGTCATCCTTAATGCCGATAATTCCGTTGATGGAACCGTAAATCTTGTCGTATTTAGAAGACAAGGCTCCCTCGATAACACCAGCAAGACTGGCGTTGATTGCCACAGTTGGTCCGCCCGACTGTGCGACGATGATGTTTCCCATTTGATTACCTCCCGAACGTATGCTTATAATTAAGCTTCTAGGGATTATTCTAACATAAGGAGAGATACTATGAACACCTTTTTATACGCTATTTTGGATTTTATTAACGACATGCACACATATCTTCTTTCTCTGAATGATGCATATGAGGCAAATTTCACAGATAAAGAGCTACATTTCCTTGTGATTGGCGCAATTGGCATGGCTATGATTTTTGTTGTTCAGCCAATTTTCTCACTTTTGGCCAAAACAGGTCACGTTCTTATAATCAGTTGGATATACGTATTTACGTTAATTCTTCTTCTTACCTTCGCCATCGAAATCGAGCAAAAGATTACAGGCTCAGGAGCAATGGAGTTTGAGGATATCGTGTTTGGCGTGTGGGGCTTTATGCTGATGTTCTTGATATACGCCCTGATACGAGGAATTATAATAGGTATATATAAATTAATAAGAAATAGAGATTAAAAAAGTGCCAGGTTTCTAAAAGACCTGGCACTCATTTTATATGATGTTAAGTAAGAGTCTGTTGTAGTCACGGTCTTCTAGAAGATTAAGGACGCGGCGGGCTCTTGAATATTGTGTACGACTAATTGAAATAACACAGACGTTTCTGGCTCCATTGTAAGTTCTGCGCTTGAAGAATGGGACACGGTGCCAATTCTTTGAAAAAGGTACTGATTCATGAAGAAGTAGATTAGAAGTACGATTTGATACTATTCTGTTTGTGATTTCGCATAAGACAACGTCTTTATCAATGTTTTTGGCAAGCTTTGGTTTCTTTCTCATAACAATTTCCTATCAATCCAAGTGTATGTTTATTTCTTTACCCATAGAATTTGCAACCTTCACTAGAAAATCCAATGAGGGATTGTATTTACCGCTTTCCATGCGGGAGATATTTGATTTTTTCGTGCCGGCCATATCAGCTAATACCTCCTGCGTGAGATGCAGGGATTTGCGTGCGTCCTTAAGCTGTTTTGCAATGGAACGCCGGGCTGCTATGGCTTGAGATGAAATGATTCCATCTGAATATCTTTCCTTCATTAGCTACCCACCAATTCGATACTATAATGTTATCATATATGATAACAGACTACAACGAGTTTCACAACAAAAACATTCTTTTTTAAAAGGGGAGAATGTACTATAATCTTAAGAAGAATGTTTTATAGAAAAGAGGTTATGTATGTACGATTTAACAGGAAAAACAATTGTAGAAATAAAAGAATATGTAAACTCACTTAGCAATGAGGAGTTAGATAAGTTTATCGAAGAAGTGGATTTTGCTGATTACGATTTTGACCTTGAGGCTACAGATCTTTTAACCAGTTCACGCCTCTATGATTATATTCAGTATGCTCACAATGGAGAGGCTGCTGTAACTTTCGACTAAATTTAAAATAAGGAGAATGGTATGGTTTCAAAAAAGCAGAAATTCAGAACAGTATTGTTAATAATAATTCTTGCGATAGCAATTATCGCTGGAGTATTTGGAGTAAGCTATGCCAAGGGCAGTGTGGTATTTCCTTGGGAAGTAACTGAAAAGCAGGAAGAGGAGCCGCAGGTTGCTGAGGAGCCAGAAGCTGAAAAGGTTAAGGAGGCTACTGCTAAAGAGGAAGAGCTTCAAAAAGAGGTAGAAAAGGTAGAAGAGCCAGAAGAGCCTGTTGAAGAAGAGCCAGAAGAGCCAGAGACTACAGCAGCTACTACAGGTGTCTCACTTGATTATTATGGTGCCCTTCATGTAGAGGATGGCAAGCTTGTAGACGAGTCAGGGGATGTAGCAGTGCTTACAGGCGTCAGCTCACATGGACTTAGCTGGTATCCAGAATATGTCACACCAGAGACTATCAAATCTCTTAGAAATAACTGGGGAATCAATGTTATCCGCCTCGCTATGTACACAAGCGATTACAATGGCTATTGCGTGGCAGGAGAGGATGTTCAAAATACATTAAAGGACAACATCGATGCTGCAGTTGAAGCTGCAACAGAAAATGATATGTATGTCATCATTGACTGGCACATCTTAAACGACAGCAATCCAAACGAATATAAAGCTCAGGCTATCCAGTTCTTTGGAGAGATGGTTCGTAAATACGAAGACAACGAAAATGTTATCTACGAGATTTGCAATGAGCCAAACGGTGACACTACATGGGAAGACATTTGTGAATATGCCAACGAAGTAATCCCTGTAATCAGAAATGTTGATAGTGATGCAGTTATTTTGGTTGGTACTCCAAACTGGTCTAGTGACCTTGATTCAGTTATGGAAGCTCCACTTGACTATGACAACATCATGTACACATATCATTTCTATGCTGGCACACACAAATCCAGCGCTAGAAATACACTTACAGACGCTTTAGATGCAGGCCTTCCAGTATTCATTTCAGAGTACGGTTTTGTTTCTGCAGATGGTGATGGCTCAGTTGATACAAAGGAAGCTGCTAAATGGCAGGATATTATCGATGAGTATCAGCTTTCATCTTGCATCTGGAATCTTTCAAATAAGGCAGAAGGTTCTGCTTTGATTAGTTCAGACTGCGACAAAACAGCTGACTGGGAAGAAGAGGAGCTTTCTGAGCAGGGCCAGTACTTCTTTGACATGCTTACAACAATAGATACAAGCAAGCAGGAAAATGAAAAAATCTCTGATGAAACATCAGAAGACATAAAAGATAAAGAGCAAAAGCTCAATAAAGAAAAAAGTAATTTGGAGAAAAAAAGATAATGACAACAAATGAGAAAATCGCAAAACTTAGAGAATTAATGAATGAAAGAGGAATCGATCTTTACCTGATTCCAACAGATGACTTTCATTCATCAGAATATGTAGGAGAGCACTTTAAGGCTCGTAGCTTTATGACAGGCTTTACAGGTTCAGCAGGAACAGCAGTCATCACAAAGACAGAGGCACATCTTTGGACAGATGGACGCTACTTTGTACAGGCTGCAAAGCAGATTGCAGGCTCAGAGGTTATCCTTGAAAAAATGGGTGAGCCAAAGGTTCCAGAGGTAGAAGAGTTTATCGAGAAGAACTTCCCTGAGGGAGGATGTCTTGGATTTGATGGCAGATGCGTATCAGCAAAGAATGCAGCAATGTATTTTGATATTGCTCAGGACAAGGGCGGAGAGCTTGCTACAACAGAGGATTTAGTTGATATTATCTGGGAAGACAGACCAGAGCTTCCAAAGGCTACAACATGGGTACTTGAGGATGAGTTCTCAGGTGAGAGCATGCAGGCAAAGATTTACCGCATTCGCGAAAAGATGAAAAAGAAAAAGGCAGATGCTCATTTAGTAACAAGCCTTTATGATATCGCATATATTCTTAATCTCAGAGGAAATGATATTGCAAACGTACCAGTTTTCCTTTCATTCCTTCTTATAACAGATGATAGCGTAATCTTATTTACAGACACAACAAATTGGCCAGAGGAGGCTATGAGCTACCTCAATGACAACAGCGTTAAGCTTTATCCATACGACATGGTTTACCATTACATGCAGAGCGCTGATATGGCAGACAGACGAATCCTTCTTGATCAGGAAATCGTTAACTACAACATCGTTAAGGCATTAAAGGGCTCAGCAAAGATTATCGATGGCAAGAACCCTTCAGAGCTTATGCGTGCAGTTAAGAACGAGACAGAAATTAAGAACACAAGATTAGCTCATATCAAAGATGGTGTAGCTTGCACAAAGGCTATCAAATACATCAAAGAAAACATTACAAAGGAGCCAATGACAGAAATCACAGCTTCAGATTACTTTGAAGCAAGACGTCGCGAGCAGGAGCACTTTGTAGATTTATCATTTAATACAATTTCAGCATATGGTCCAAACGCTGCAATGATGCACTACAGCGCTAAGCCAGGTTCAGAAGCAACACTTAAGCCAGAAGGATTCCTTCTTGTTGATTCAGGAGCCCACTACCTTGAAGGTACTACAGATATCACTAGAACAATCGCACTTGGTGAGCTTACACAGCAGATGAAGGAGTACTACACAGTAGTTCTTCGTTGCCACTTAAGACTTATGGCTGCAAACTTCCCTAAGGGAGTTACAGGAGCAAACCTTGATGTACTTTCACGTGGCCCAGTTTGGGATATGGGACTTGATTATCGTTGCGGTACAGGTCACGGTGTTGGCCATATCCTTAATGTTCACGAGGGACCAAACAACTTCCGTTGGAGAGTTCCACAGGGTAAGAATGCTGCAGAGCTTCAGCCTGGAATGATTACAACAGACGAGCCAGGTCTTTACATCGAAGACGGCTTCGGTATCAGAATTGAAAATGAGCTTCTTTGTGTAGCTGGTGAGACAACAGAGTACGGTGATTTCCGTCACTTCGAGTCACTTACAGTTTGCCCAATCGACCTTGATCCAGTTATCCCAGAGATGATGACAGAGGCAGAAAAGAAGACTCTTAATGAATATCACGCATTTGTTCGTGAAACACTTAAGCCATACTTAACCGACGAGGAATACGCTTGGCTTGCTAAGGAGACAAGAGACATTTAATGGGAAAATTATTATTGATTGACGGCCATAGTATTGCCAACCGTGCATTCTATGGTGTTCCAGATCTTACAAATAGTCAGGGCGAGCATACAGGAGCCATTTTTGGCTTCCTGAATATGATGCTCAAGTTTATAGATGATGAGAAGCCTGACAATTTTGCTGTTGCATTTGATGTTTCAGCTCCAACATTCCGCCACAAAATGTATGATGCATATAAGGGCACTAGAAAGCCAATGCTTCCAGAGCTTAAAGAGCAGATTCCTCGTATTCAGGAAATGCTTAAAGCCATGGGGGTGCCTGTAATCACATTAGAGGGCTGGGAAGCAGACGATATTCTTGGAACTCTTTCTAGAATTGGTGAGGAAAAGGGATTCGATGTAACTATCGTTTCTGGAGATAGAGATCTTCTCCAGCTAGCTACAGACAAAGTAAAGATTTCAATTCCAAAGACAAAAAAGGGCGGCACTGAAATCGAGCAGTATTACGCTGCGGATGTTAAGGAAACATACGGTGTTACACCAAAGCAGTTTATAGATGTAAAGGCACTTCAGGGTGATGCCAGCGATAATATTCCTGGCGTTGAGGGCGTTGGTCCAAAGACAGCTGAAAAGTGGATTGCCCAGTATGGCTCAATCGAAGAGTGCCATGCCCATGTGGATGAAATGAAAAAGGGAAAAGTCCTTGATAATTTCATTGCTCAATGGGATATAGCAGTTTTATCAAAGGAGCTTGCTACTATTAATGTACACGCTCCAATCGAGCTTGAGGAAGGCTCTACAAAGCTTGAAAACTTATTCACAGAGGAGGCATATCTTCTCTGTAAGCGTTATGAGCTTAAAAAGCTTCTTCCAAGATTTGAAAATACTGATACTTCAAAGGTTCAGGACACAACATCTGAGACATTTAAGCACATCAGTGACCTTTCAGATGTGGAAAACTTCTTTGCAGGTTTAAGCAAAAGTGGAAAAGACTTTATCGGCGCAAGCATTATGGCTGGTGCAGATAAATCTATAAAGGGGGTAGCTCTTTCTGTAGGAGACGAGACTGTCTATGTTGATTGCGCAGGCTTTATTACTCCTGATTATTTGGGGCACAAACTTGTAGAAATCAGCAAGGCAGGCGTAAAGCTTTGCTTCTGGGATTTAAAGAATGCGATGCACATCATCTATCAGCTATTCTCATCAGAGGAAAAAGCACAGGTAGATGCTAATGGTGGTAAGGCTGAGATTTTCCCTACTGCCTGCGATGTCGCAGTGGCAGCATATCTTCTAAACCCTACAAAGAATGCATATACAGCAGATGACGTGGCAAGCGAGATGCTTGGCGTAATCATTCCTGCAGTGGCAGATTTGTTTGGCAAGAAAAAGCTTGAGATAGCCTTAGAAGACGATTCAGAGCTTGAGCACATTACAACATACGCTTGTTACAATGCTTATGTAGCTTACGCTTCATATGAAAAGGTTATTTCTGAAATTAAAGACCAGGGAATGCTTCATATCTACGAGGATATTGAGCTTCCTTTAGTTTACACATTGTTTGATATGGAAATTGCAGGTATTGCAATGGACGCTGAGGCCTTATCAGCATACGGAAGCAAGCTTGCAGTGCGTATCACAGAGCTTGAAAAGAGCATTTATGAGCAGGCTGGCGAGGAGTTCAATATCAATTCTCCTAAGCAGCTTGGCGTAATTTTGTTTGAAAAGCTTGGAATCCAGGGTGGCAAGAAGACTAAAACTGGCTATTCTACAGCTGCAGATATTCTTGAAGAGCTTGCTCCTGCAAATCCAATCATCAACGATATTTTAGAGTACAGACAGCTTGCAAAGCTTAAGAGCACATATGCAGATGGCCTTGCAAATTGCTTAGATTCAGACGGAAGAATTCGTTCTACATTTATGCAGACAGTTACAGCTACAGGACGAATCAGCTCTACTGAGCCAAACCTTCAAAACATCCCAGTTAGAATGGAGCTTGGCCGTGAAATCCGCAAGGTATTTTATCCAAAGGATGGCTGCGTATTCATCGATGCGGATTACTCTCAGATTGAGCTTCGAGTATTGGCACATATGTCTGGGGATGACAATCTTATCGGGGCATTCAAGGCTGGACAGGACATTCACCGTTCAACAGCCTCACTTGTGTTTAACACTCCATTCGATGAGGTTACAGATATCCAGCGCCGCAGCGCCAAGGCTGTAAACTTCGGAATCGTTTATGGAATCAGCGCATTCGGTCTTGCAAAGGACATCGGAGTTGGCAGAAAAGAAGCTCAGGAATACATTGATAATTACTTCTTGGCATATCCAAAGATGCACACATTTTTGGAAGGATTAAAGGCTGAGGGCAATGAAAAGGGCTATGTTACCACTATGTACGGCAGACGTCGTCCTATCCCAGAGCTTAAATCATCAAACTTTATGACAAGACAGTTTGGTGAGAGAGTGGCTATGAACTCCCCTATCCAGGGAACAGCTGCAGATATTATCAAGATTGCCATGGTAAATGTTCATGACAGATTATTAAAAGAAAAGCTCAAATCAAAGCTATTGCTTCAGGTTCATGATGAGCTCCTTATTGAGACATTCAAGGACGAGCAGGCACAGGTTGAAAAGCTTGTTGCAGAAGAGATGGAGCATGCTGCTTCACTGGCAGTTGATTTGGAAATCGATATGAAAACCGGAATGAATTGGGCAGAGGCACATTAATGAAATTTATCGGAATCACAGGGGGCATCGGTGCTGGTAAGAGCACGGTGCTCTCTTTACTAGAGGAAAACTTTAATTGTAAGGTCTTGTTGGCAGATTTAGTTGCTGCAGAGTTGATGAGGCCTGGTAAGGAGTGCTTTGATAAGGTGGTGGCGTTGCCATGGCCAGAGAGCATCTTAGACCCACAGGGGGAAATCGACAGACCTAAGATGGCAAAGTTTATGTTTGCTGACAACAGTCTTCGAGAGGCAGTTAATGGAATAGTGCATCCAGCAGTACAAACAGAAGTACTAAATCAAGTAGAAGCTGAGAAAGAAAAGCACAATATAGAGTATTTTTTCTTTGAAGCTGCATTGCTCATAGAATGCGGTTATGGTAAACTTGTGGATGAGATGTGGTATATCTATGCAAGCCAGGAAGTAAGGGAAAAACGCCTTATGGAGACTCGCGGATATTCTAAAGAAAGAATCGCAAAAACAATCAGTACACAACGCAGTGAGGAGAGCTTCAGAGCTCACTGCAACAGAATCATAGACAACAGTGGCACAAAGGAGCAAACACTTGCTCAGTTGCGCCAGATTATTCACGAATAATTCCCGAGGAGAGTAACTTATATGGAGAAGAAAGATATTGTATTTGGACTTGATATTGGTACCAGAAATGTCATTGGTACAGTAGGATATCTTGATGGCGATGAATTCCATGTTATCGCTCAAAATCTTAGAGAACACGATACCAGAGCTATGCTTGACGGTCAGATTCATGACATTGGCCGAGTAGGTGCTACTTGCGATGAGGTGAAAAAGGACCTTGAAGCACAGACAGGTCTTACATTATCAGAAGTATGTATCGCTGCCGCTGGTCGTGTGCTTCGTACAATCACAACTCACGTAGAGTTGGAATTTCCAGAGGAAACAGTTGTTACCGGAGAGGATTTACATACACTTGATATGATGGGTATCGAGCAGGCTGGTAAGGAAATCAAAGGCGACGAGGACAATAAATACAAGTTCTTCTGTGTAGGTTATTCTACTGTTAAATATTACTTAAACGGAGATGTTTTCACATCCCTTGAGGACCACAAGGCCGATACAATCGGAGAGGACATAATCGTAACATTCCTTCCAGAGGATGTAGTTGATGGTCTTTATTCAGCTGTTGGCAAGGCTGATCTTTCAGTTGCCAACCTTACATTGGAGCCTATTGCAGCTATCAATGTTGCAATCCCACAGAGCTTCAGAATGCTTAATATTGCCCTTATCGATGTTGGTGCAGGTACATCCGATATCTGTGTCACCAGAGATGGAAGCATCATCGCATATGGCATGATTCCTATGGCTGGTGATGAGCTTACAGAAGTTTTGGTACATGAATACCTTGTAGATTTTGCTACAGCAGAGCAAATTAAGCGCGCTTCTACCGAAGGTGGAGAAATCACATACGAGGATATTATGGGTCTTAGCCATACCATCAAATCAGAGGATGTTTGGAAGCTTACAGATCCTGTTATGAAGAAAATCGCTTCTGAGGTTGCAGAAAAGATTAAAGAGCTTAACGGTGGCAAATCAGTATCAGCAGCATTTGTTGTTGGTGGTGGCGGTAAAATTCACGGCTTTACAGAAGCACTTGCAGCTGATCTTAAAATCGTGCCAGAGCGTGTTGCTCTTCGTGGCGAAGAGGTTATGAAAAACATCGTATTTGAGCAGGAGGATATCACAAAGGATTCGCTCCTTGTTACACCAATCGGTATCTGCTTGAATTACTACGAGACAAAGAACAACTTCATTATGATTCACTTCAACGGTGAAATGATGAAGCTTTATGATAATGGACAGCTTACAATTGTAGATGCAGCTATGCAGGCAGGCTTCTCTGCTGACCAGTTGTTCCCAAGACGTGGCCGTGAAATCAATTTCACAGTCAATGGCGTATCACGCATGATTCGTGGTACAGAGGGGGAATCTGCAGTTGTTACTATGAATGGCAAATCAGTTGGAATCAACACACCGCTTGAGTTTAATGCAGATGTTACAGTTGTGCCTTCTACAGTTGGTGAAGGTGGACGTGGTACAATTGCTGATTTGGCAGAGTTCACTACAGAGTATCTATACTTCAATGTTTGTGGACACAGAGTTAAGTGTCCAAAGTTTGTTGAGGTTAATGGTTCTATGGAACCACCTACATATTCAGTTAAGGATGGAGATGTTATCGAGACTCGACCATTCTACACAGTTGGCCAGTTGGCAGAGTTTATGGATGTTACAATCGATGACAGATACGAAATCCTTGTAAACAACCGTCCATCTAGCAAGGAATCCCTTGTATACGAAAACTTTGCAATCGAGTGGACAACTACAAATCAAATCGCATACAGAGCAGATTATCTTGTTGATGATTCAGAAGGCTTGCCAGAGGATTACGAAGCTCCAGCAGCACCTGAGGCACCAGCAGAGGATGCTCGAACAAGAATGAAAATCGAAACCGTTGAAATCCCTATCAAGGTCAATGGCAAGAACATGGTCTTGGCAGGTAAAAGGGATTACATCTTTGTAGATGTATACAATCTCATCAATTTCGACCCAAGTACAGGCGGCGGCAGACAGCTTATTACAAAGGTCAATGGTCAGCCATGCGGCTATGCTAAGGATCTTAACGCCGGCGATGAAGTCGAAATTAGATGGAGCGAAAGTTAGTAAGGAAGTATTTTAGTAATGGATTTTTTTAGTATTGCAAGTGGTAGCAGCGGTAATTGCATTTGCGTGGGTGACAGTAGCACCCACGTAATGATTGACGCTGGTATTTCTGGAAAACGCATAGAAGCAGGTATGAATCAGTACGATTACACCACAGCCGATATGGCTGGTCTTCTTGTGACCCACGAACACTCAGATCATGTTTCTGGTCTTGGTGTTATTTCTCGTAAATATCACATCCCAATTTATGCTACAGCTGGTACCATCAGAGCAATACGTTCTATGAAGAGCCTTGGGGCTATCGATGACACTCTTTTTCATGTTATCAAGCCCAATGAGGACTTCGTCTTAGGTAGTCTTAAAATTCACCCATTCCACATCAGCCATGACGCGGCTGATCCAGTTGCATATCGTATAGAAAATGATAAATCTAAGGTTGCAGTCTGCACTGACTTAGGGTATTATGACAACAATATTGTGGAGAATTTAACAGGCCTTGATGCTATGCTATTAGAGGCCAATCACGATATCCACATGCTAGAAGTTGGGTCATATCCATATCATTTAAAACAAAGAATTCTTGGAAATTATGGTCATCTGTCAAATGAAACCAGCGGTAAGCTTTTAAGCAAGGTTTTAAATGACAACATTAAACATGTATTTTTAGGGCATTTAAGCCATGAAAATAACTATCCAGATTTAGCTTACGAGACTGTCCGACTCGAAGTTACCATGGATGAAACCACTCCATACAAGGGAAATGATTTCAATATCACAGTTGCAAGTCGCAGCGAGGTTTCCCAGTTGGTGGTTATATAACTAGTAGATAATGGACTATAGGAGGAAAAGATGGAGAATAAGGTTATTATTACTGTAGTTGGCAAAGATACAGTAGGTATTATTGCACGTATTTGTACTTATCTGGCAGAGAGCGGTGTTAATGTGTTGGATATTACTCAAACTATAGTTCAAGGCTTCTTCAATATGATGATGATTGTAGATATCAATTCAAGCTCACGTGCTTTTGACGATATTCAGTGTGATTTGGAAAAGCTTGGAGATGAAATCGGAGTTCAGATTAAAGCTCAGAAGGAAGACATCTTCAACGCAATGCACAGATTATAGGAGGGAATATGGTTAATCTACAGGAAGTACTTGAGACAAACAAAATGGTTGAGGAGCAGACCCTCGACGTTCGTACTATTACTATTGGAATCAGTCTCTTAGAATGTATAGATTCAGATTTAGATAAGCTTAATGAAAAGGTTTACAACCGTATCACTACAGTTGCTAAGGACTTAGATAAAGTTGCAAAGGAAATTGAAAGTGATTACGGTATTCCTATTGTAAATAGACGCATTTCTGTTACACCAATGGCTTTAATTGGCGGTGCAGCTTGCAAGAAACCAGAGGACTTTGTTACTTTGGCTCACACAATGGACAAGGCAGCTGCAGCAGTTGGTGCAAATCTTATTGGTGGTTACTCAGCTCTTGTTTCAAAGGGAATGACAACAGCTGATGAATTACTTATTCGTTCAATTCCACAGGCTCTTTGCGAAACAGAAAGAGTTTGTAGCTCGGTTAATTTAGCTTCCACAAAAACTGGTATTAATATGGATGCTGTCAGACTTATGGGAGATATTCTTCTTCAGGTTGCTGACCGTTCAAAGGACAGAGATTCAGTTGATTGTATGAAGCTTGTAGTATTCTGTAATGCCCCTGATGACAACCCATTCATGGCAGGCGCTTTCCACGGCGTAACAGAAGCAGATGCTATTATCAACGTAGGTGTTTCTGGCCCAGGCGTTGTAAAGAAGGCTCTCGAGCAGGTTAGAGGTGAAAGCTTCGAAGTTCTTTGCGAGACAATCAAAAAGACTGCATTCAAGGTTACACGTGTTGGTCAGCTTGTAGCACAGGAAGCAAGCAAGCGTCTTAACATTCCATTTGGAATCATCGATTTATCACTTGCTCCAACACCAGCTATTGGCGATTCTGTAGCAGATATCCTTTGTGAAATCGGTCTTGAGTATGCAGGTGCACCTGGTACAACAGCAGCTCTTGCTATGCTTAATGATCAGGTTAAGAAGGGCGGCGTTATGGCTAGCTCATACGTAGGAGGTCTTTCTGGTGCCTTTATTCCTGTTTCAGAGGATCAGGGTATGATTAACTCAGTAGAGGCAGGTGCAATCACTCTAGAGAAGCTTGAGGCCATGACATGCGTATGTTCTGTAGGTCTTGATATGATTGCTATCCCTGGTGATACTCCAGCCACAACAATCTCGGGTATGATTGCTGATGAAATGGCTCTCGGTATGGTAAATCAAAAGACAACAGCAGCTCGTCTTATTCCTGTAATCGGAAAGGGAGTAGGCGATACAGTAGAGTTTGGTGGTCTCTTTGGATATGCTCCAATCATGCCAGTTAACAAATTCTCATGTGCTGATTTTGTAAATCGTCAGGGAAGAATCCCAGCACCTATTCATTCATTTAAAAACTAAAAGAAGATACAAAAAGCTCCTAGCGGTATTTGCTAGGAGCTTTTTTGATTAATTATATTGAGGAGTTATTGTCTGGATAGTGCCGTCTGCGTTGTAGGTAAGTTCGCAGTATTTTACGCAACGGCGATGGTTGATTCCTTTTGAATACTCACAATCATGATAGAAGAGATACCATTTATCATGATACTCAACAATTGAGTGGTGAGTTGTCCAACCGATAACAGGCTCAAGAATTTTGCCTGCATATTTAAATGGTCCAAGTGGATTATCTCCGATGGCATATGCAATGGTATGTGTTGTTCCAGTTGAGTAAGAGAAGTAGTATTTTCCATTGTATTTGTGCATCCAAGGACCTTCGAAGTATCTACGGTCTTCGTCTCCGGCTAAAAGTGGCTTTCCATTTTCATCAAGAATTACAACATCAGCAGGAGTAGAAGCGAAGCCTTCCATATCATCTGTCATTACAGCAACCTTTGGACATACAGCTGGCTCGTTTTTCTCAGGCTCTGTTCCGTTAGGATTAAAGCTGCCTTCTCTGTATTTCTCAAGCTGACCGCCCCAAAGACCGCCAAAGTAGATGTAAACCTTTCCATCGTCATCGATGAAAGAACATGGATCAATGCTAAAGCTTCCTGGAATTGGCTCTTTTCTTGGAGTAAATGGGCCTTCTGGATTCTTGCTTTCTGCAATTCCAAGTTTAAATATTCCATCCTTATCCCTTGCTGGGAAAACTAAATAGTAAGTATCATTTTTGTAGACTACATCAGGTGCCCAAAGCTGTTCCTTAACCCAAGGAATCTGGTCTTGGTGTAGAACTTCGCCGTGATCTATAACCTCATCGCTTTTGTCATCCATTGATAAGATGTGATAATCACGCATCTGATATTCATCACCGTTGTCGTTATCTTCACCATCATGAGGAATATCATGGGATGGATAAATGTAAATTCTGTCGTTGAAAACATGTGCAGATGGATCTGCTGTAAAAATGTGTGTCACTAGGGGTGTGTTTTGTTTTTTCATTTTGTCTCCTTTAACCCTTAACTGCACCAGCGGTCAATCCATCAACAATTTGGTTAGAGAATGCACAGTACACAATTATTGTAGGAACGATAGCGATAATGATTGCAGCAAACATCTGGGAATAATTAGTGTTATAAGGTCCTACGAATTTTGAAAGTGAAACTGGCAGGGTTTTCTTCAAATCATCTGATATAAATACCATTGCTAAAAGAAGTTCGTTCCAGTTTGCAATGAAAGTCATAAGACCTGTTACAAATAAACCTGTCTTTCCAAGTGGAAGACATACTCTAAAGAAAATCTGGTAAATGGTAGCACCATCAATACAAGCACTTTCAATAAGCTCATTTGGCATACCTTCGAAGAAGCCTACCATGATGAATATGGTAACAGGAAGTGCAAATGTTAAGTATGGCAGTACCAATCCGATTAAGCTGTTTGTGAGATGAACCTTAGCAAAACGAGTGAATAAAGGAATCATTACACAGTGAACAGGAATCATCATTCCAAGAAGGAAATAAGTAAGTGAAAGCTTTGCAAATTTCCAGCGGAGTCTAGCGATTCCAAAAGCAGCCATTGAGCCGATAATCATGCTTAAAGCAAGTGTGATTACACAGACAAGGAAAGAGTTTAATGTGGCAATGCCAAGCTTTCCAGCTGTCCAGGCAAATGTAAAGTTTTCAAAGGTAGGAGCCTGTGGCAAAGCAAATGGTGCTGTAAATATTTCTGCATTTGTTTTAAAAGATACGTTAAATACCCAAAGAAGTGGTGCAAGATAAAGCACAGCCATGAGTACTAAAAATATATAAATAATAATTTTAGGAATTGATATTTTTTTCATTACTAAACCCTCCTATTACATTTCGTACTGCTCGGTTTTTACAACTTTATTAATGAAAGCTGTTACAAGCAGACACAGGATTAGTAAGAGTACACCGATGGCACTTGCATAACCGTATTTAAAGTATTTAAAGCCTTGCTGATAAAGATGTGTAGCAAGAACTTCAGTTTTGTGGTTTGGTCCACCTTCAGTCATGTTGAAAATCAAATCAAAGAACTTTAATGAACCAATAGCATTAAGTGACATTGCGGTTGCAACCATAGGTCTGATGAGGGGGAGTGTGATGTAACGAAAACTTTTGACCTTGTTGCATCCGTCAATGTAACTAGCCTCGTAAAGAGACTTACTAATGCCTGATATCTGGGCCATGTAAAGCATCATAGACTGACCAACATATTGCCAAAGGGCTACGAAAGCGATTACCCACATAGGAAGGATTATGAATCCGTTTATATCCATGAGCCACAGAGGGCCTTCGATACCAAGCTTTGCAAGTAATTGGTTGATACCAAGCTTAGGACTGAAGATGAACATCCACAAAAGTCCTAATGCTGCAGAAGAAAGAACGCATGGTAAATAAATGATATTTTTAAAAACGTTTCTTCCTTTGTCTATATTAGTGAGAAGGGCTGCAAGAAACAGACCCATAATAAGCTGTGTTACACAAGAGAAGATAAGAAAGAATAATGAGTTCTTTAATGCGATTACTAAAGTCTTATCTTGTAAAAGGTTTTTATAATTCTCAAGTCCTATGAATTTAGGAGGAGTGAGTGCATTGTAGTCACAGAATGAATAATAGATTGACTGACAAATAGGTATAAATAGAACAAATGTAAAAAGTATAAATGCTGGCGCCATAAATATGAATATGGCTTTTTTATTTCTTAATAGTTTATCCATAACAATATCCTTATTAATTAGTTAGTCTGAATTGGTTTCTTTTTTAAAATTGGGGCACAGTAAAGTGCCCCAAAAAGAATGAGATTATGAAGAAGAAGTTTAGTTTTTATCTGCAGTTTGCCTTGTAATATTCTTCCATGTCTGTAGCTGCCTCAGCAGGGGTTATTTCGCCAAGGAATACAGAAACCATTGTGTCATCGAAGTGAGAACCTGTCTCAGTTGTAGGCATTGACTCGTTGTAGAAACCGAATGTTCCCTTTGCATTTGAGAATACATCCATAACGTATGCAAGCTGTGCAGGAGCCTTAGATGCATCGTACTCAACGTTTGTTACAGGAATCTTTCCACCAACTTCTGCTGTGTACTTCTGAGCTGTGTCGTCTGTGAAGTACTTCATAAGAGCAGCACAAGCTTCTGGATGCTCTGTTGTTGAGCTCATAGCAAGTGAATCAGACTTAGCAATTAATCTGTCACAACCTGGGAACTGGAATACACCACACTTAGACTCGAAGTCTGGGTTTGAACCATTGATCTGTGCGATTGCCCATGAACCCTGAATAAGGATAGCAGCTTCTTCATTGTAGAAGTTTGCTGTAGCTACATCGTTTGTATCACCAGCAGCTGTTGGCTGGAAGTACTTAGAAAGTTCAACAAGCTTTGTTGCAGCTGACTCGAGCTTTCCATCTTCCCAAGAAGCACTACCATCTGCAAGAGCTGCAAGGTCAACGCCTTCCTCTTCGCAAAGGTAACCAGCTACCATTGAAAGACACCATGCTGTACCAGCTGAGATTGTGATTGGTGTGTAACCAGCTGACTGAAGCTTGTCACAAGCTGTAAGCATTTCATCCCAGTTTGTAGGAACTTCTACACCAGCATCTTCGAACATCTCTGTGTTGTAGAAGCAGCAAGCTGCAGCTGTGTTAAGAGGTACTGCGTAAATCTTTCCATCATATGTCTGCTGTGTAAATACTGCGTCGCTTGTGAATGTATCTTTCCAACCATCCTGTGCAAGATAATCATCAAGTGGAGCAGCAACTCCTGGCTCAACATAATCGGTAAGGTTTGGACCAGGGCTGACAATGAATACATCAGGTGTATCGCCTGCAGCTACAAGAGCATTTAACTTTGCGTAGTACTCTTCAAGGTTTGTTGTAACTACATTTACGTGATACTGACCTTCGTAGTCGGCGTTGAATCTGTCGATAACATCTTTGTAACCGAGAGAGATAAGATCCTCAGTTGCATTTAAGTCATCCCAGAACATCCAAGTGATTTCCTCTACTCCATCAGCAGATGTTGATGAGCTAGAGCTTCCTGATTGGCCGCAACCTGCAAATAAAGAAGCGACCATCATTGTTGATAAGATTGCTGATAATAATTTTTTTCTCATACCTTTCTCCTTTTTTTCTTAGATAGCAGTTTGTTATAAAAACCCCAAATAAACTGCTTCGTTGTTGTTAACCTAAATGTAGCACACAGATTATTCACATTCTTATAAATTGTTGTTTCTTGATTATCAAATCTTGCTATAGTGGTACGGCGCTCTATCGGTGATTTGTATATGGTTTATGAATGAGACTTGGTAGAAATGTGCATTATGCACAAAAACAGAGAAATATAAATTGAATTCAATAAAAAATGTCTTGATTTTTTTGACAATTAGAGCAAAAATTGAAAACAAGAATTATTGCTAATTGTTGCTATAGGGGGAATTTACAATGATCGAGACATTAGATGGCATATTTGAAACCGTCCATTATAAGCAAAGCACCACACTTAAGCTTTATGACAATAGAGAATATGAGGATTATCCAAAGCATTGGCATCCTGCTATTGAAATAGTAATGCCAGTGGAAAATGGATATACAATGCAGTTTTCAAATTCAGAGGTGTATTTGAGGGAGAAGGATATCTGTATTATTTGTCCAGGTTGTGTACACGCCATAAAGGCACCTGAAACTGGTCGTAGAATCATCTTTCAACCAAACACTACATACCTGAGATTCCTTAGAGAATTCGAGGTTTTAATCTCATTTATGTCACCATATGCAATCATCACTCCGGAGGAATATCCAAGCATTCATGAGCAGCTTGTAAAGATGCTGATAGAAATAAAAGAGGAGTACATGGCGGGGACATCTTTTTCGGAACTTAGTATATATAGTAAGATTTTGGAAATGTTTAAGCTTATCGGACAAAACTATTCTAGCAAAACTACTAAGACAAACGATTACAGTGTTTCGTCAAAAGAGGATTATGCCAACAAGTTTGTGGAAATCTGTGACTATATAGATAACCATTGCTCAGAAGATCTGAAGCTGGATGAGGTTGCGGATATGAGCGGCTTTAGTAAATTCTATTTTGAAAGACTGTTCAAGCAGTTTACAGGTACCAGCTTCTATAAATACGTAAATCAAAAGCGTATTGCTAAGGCGTCAGAGCTTTTGATTGAACCGGGAAATTCTGTTACTGATGTAGCACTTAACTGCGGATTCATGTCGATTTCTTCTTTCATTAGAATGTTTAAGCTACAAAAAGGATGCACTCCTACAGAGTTTAAAAGCATGTATTGGAGCCTTGAAATTGAAAGAAGTGGAGAAAAGGCAGAACTTGTACAGTAGTAATGCAACTTGTACACTCCTTATAAATGGCTAAAATATAATATTTTTAATTAAAGAAATACAACTTGTGCCAATTGTTGGACAAGTTGTATTTTATTTATATAAGGTAAACGATTTAGGAGGAGGGTAAATCTTATGAAAACACAGCTTAACTACAAGTTTTGGTTCTGCACAGGTTCTCAGGATTTATATGGAGACGAGTGCTTAGAGCACGTTGCAGCACACTCAAAGGAGATTGTTGAGACATTAAACAAGTCGGGACGTCTTCCTTTTGAGGTAGTATGGAAACCTACAATGATTACAAACGAGGTAATCAGACGTACATTTAATGAGGCAAACAATGATCCAACATGTGCAGGTGTAATCACATGGATGCATACATTCTCACCAGCAAAGTCTTGGATACTTGGACATCAGGAATTCAGAAAGCCACTTTGCCATCTTCATACACAGTATAATCGTGAGATTCCATACGAAACAATGGACATGGATTTCATGAATGAGAATCAGGCAGCTCACGGAGATAGAGAGTACGCTCACATCCTTTCAAGAATGGGTATTGAGAGAAAGACAATTGTTGGATATTGGCAGGATGCTGAGGTTCAGGAAAAGCTTGCTTCTTGGATGCGTACAGCAGTTGGTGTTGTTGAGTCTAGCCACATTCGTGTAATGAGAGTAGCTGACAACATGAGAAATGTTGCTGTAACAGAAGGTGATAAGGTAGAAGCTCAGCTTAAGTTCGGATGGGAAGTTGATGCTTATCCTGTAAATGAAATTGCAGAGGCAGTTGCAGCTGTTTCTCAGTCTGATACAAATGCTCTTGTTGATGAGTATTACAGCAAATATGATATCTGCCTTGAAGGTAGAGACCCAGAGGAATTCAAAAAGCATGTTGCTGTTCAGGCACAGATTGAACTTGGTTTTGAAAGATTCCTTGAGGAGAAGAACTATCAGGCAATCGTAACTCACTTTGGTGATCTTGGTGCACTTCAGCAGCTTCCAGGTCTTGCAATCCAGAGACTTATGGAAAAAGGATATGGCTTTGGCGCTGAAGGTGACTGGAAGGTTGCTGCAATGGTTCGCCTTATGAAGATTATGACAACAGGCATGAAGGATGCTAAGGGTACTTCAATGCTTGAGGATTACACATACAACCTTGTAAAGGGTAAGGAAGGTATTATCCAGGCTCACATGCTTGAGGTTTGTCCAACACTTGCTGATGGTCCTATTCAGATTAAGGTACAGCCTCTTTCAATGGGCGACAGAGAAGATCCAGCACGTCTTGTATTCCAGTCAAAGGAAGGCAAGGGTATTGCTACATCTCTTATCGACCTTGGAAATAGATTCCGTCTTATCATTCAGGATGTTGATTGTAAGAAGGTTGAAAAGCCACTTCCAAAGCTTCCAACAGCTATCAACTTCTGGACACCACAGCCAGATTTCTACACAGGTACAGAGGCTTGGTTACTTGCAGGTGGTGCACACCATACAGCATTCTCTTATGATTTGACAGCAGAGCAGATGGGCGACTGGGCTGCAGCAATGGGAATCGAAGCAGTATACATTGATAAGGATACAAAGATTCGTGATTTCAAGCGTGATCTTGCACTTGGAAATCTTGTATACGGTAAATAAATTGCCATTAGAAAGTCATAAATTTGATTGAAGGCAAAGGTTAAAAGCATTAAACTTTTAGTAGTTAAAAACTAGAAGAAATTGGCAAAATTGCCAGCACAGAAAGAAGGAGAAATAAAATGAAGTTATTTGTTGACACTGGAAAAATTGAGGACATTAAGAAGGCTAACGATCTTGGAGTAATCTGTGGAGTTACTACAAACCCATCTTTGATTGCTAAGGAAGGTGGACGTAGCCAAGAAGAAATCCTTAAGGAAATCGCATCTATCGTAGATGGACCTATCTCAGGCGAGGTAAAGGCAACAACTGTTGATGCAGAAGGTATGATTAAAGAGGGCCGTGAGATTGCAGCAATGCATCCAAACATGGTAGTAAAGATTCCTATGACTGCAGAAGGACTTAAGGCTGTAAAGGTTCTTTCAGCTGAGGGCATCAAGACAAACGTTACATTAATCTTTTCTGCAAACCAGGCAATTCTTGCAGCTAATGCAGGTGCTTCTTATGTATCTCCATTCCTTGGAAGATTGGATGATATCAACATGCCAGGTATCGACCTTATCCGCGACATCGCAGAAATCTTTGATATCTATGGATATGACACAGAAATCATCGCTGCATCAGTTCGTAACCCAATTCACGTTACAGACTGCGCTCTTGCAGGTGCTCACATCGCAACAGTACCATACCATGTTATCGAGCAGATGATTAATCATCCACTTACAACTGCTGGCATCGAGAAATTCCAGAAGGATTACATTGCAGTATTCGGAGAGTAATCTCTCGCCTGTTACATCCACAAGCCTACTGATTTCTCCGCTCGATGGAATATCTCGCTTGAGAAATAGTAGAGCTTGTGAATTACAGGCTATTTGTACTGGGATGTAATAATCTATTATTACGGTATTGGGGGAATTTATACATGAATATTAATGAGATAATCGCTGAGGGCAAGAAGACAGCCCTTGGTATTGAGTTTGGCTCGACAAGAATCAAAGCCGTACTCGTTGATGAGGAGAATAAGGTTTTGGCTCAGGGGGATCATGAATGGGAGAACCATTTAGATAATGGTATCTGGACATATCCTCTTGATGAAGTGTGGGCTGGACTTCAGGATTGCTATGCAAAGCTTAAAAAAGATGTAAACGACAAATATGATGTTAAGCTTACAAAGATTGGTGCCATCGGATTTTCCGCTATGATGCATGGCTATCTTGCATTTGATAAGAATAATAATCTTTTGGTTCCATTTAGAACATGGAGAAATACTATCACAGGAGAGGCTGCAGCAGAGCTTAGCAAAGAGCTCAACTTCAACATGCCTCAGCGCTGGAGTATTTCACATTATTATCAGTGCATCCTTAACAAGGAGCCACATGTAAAAGATGTTGCATACTTCATGACACTTGCTTGCTACGTTCATTTCAAGATGACAGGCAAGAAGGTAGCAGGTGTTGGTGAAGCATCTGGTATGTTCCCTATCGATTCAAAAACATGCCAGTACGACACAGCAATGCTTGAAAAGTTCAACAAGCTTGCAGCTGCTCATGGTGTTACAACAAAGGTAGAAGATTTAATGCCAGCTGTTCTTGTGGCAGGTGATGATGCAGGAACACTTACAGAAGAAGGTGCAAAGCTCCTTGATCCAACAGGAGAGCTTGAGCCAGGCTGCCCACTTGCTCCACCAGAAGGTGATGCAGGCACAGGTATGGTTGCAACAAATGCAGTTTCAGCAGGCACAGGAAATGTATCTGCTGGTACATCAGTATTCTCTATGGTAGTTTTGGACAAGCCATTATCAAAGCCATATGAGGAAATTGATATGGTTACAACTCCTACTGGAGAGGCAGTTGCAATGGTTCACTGCAACAACTGTACATCCGATTTAAATGCGTGGGTTGGAATCTTCAAAGAGTTCGCAGATGCATTTGGAATGGATGTTTCAATGAACGATATTTATGGAACACTTTATCGCAAGGCTCTTACAGAAGATGCAAACTGCGGTGGTGTTGTTTCATTCAACTATTTTGGTGGCGAGCCTGTTGTTAATGTAAACGAAGGTCGTCCAATGGTAGTAAGACAGCCAGATGCCAAGTTTAGTCTTGCAAACTTCATGCGCTCAAATCTTTACGGAGCACTTGGCGTATTAAAGATTGGTAATGATATTCTTCTTAAGGAAGAGCATGTGCCTATCAAGTCTATTACAGGCCATGGCGGATTCTTCAAGACAAAGGGTGTTGGCCAGTCTGTTCTTGCAGCAGCACTCAACGCACCTATCACTGTAATGGCTACAGCAGGCGAAGGTGGTGCCTGGGGTATGGCTGTTCTTGCAAATTATCTTCTTCGCGAAGACAAGAGCAAGAAGTTACAGGATTACCTTGATGAAAACGTATTTGCAGGTCAGGAATCTACAACAATGGAGCCAGATGCTGATATGGTAAAGGGTTACGATGAGTGGATGGTTGACTACCGCAAGGCACTTAAGGCTGAGGCATGTGCAGTGGAGGAATGGAGATAATGTTAGAAGAATTAAAAAAGCAGGTTTATGAGGCTAATATGGAGTTGCCAAAACGCGGGCTTGTTACATATACTTGGGGCAATGTTTCTGGAATCGACAGAGAGTCAGGAATATTTGCAATTAAGCCATCAGGTGTAGAATACGACGAGCTTAAGCCAGAGGATATGGTACTTGTAAACCTTAATGGTGAGGTAGTAGAAGGCAAATATAAGCCTAGTTCAGATACTGCTACACATGTTGAGCTTTATAAAAAGTATGAAAACATCGGTGGTGTGGTTCATACACATTCTACATACGCAGTAGCTTGGGCTCAGGCAGGAAGAGACATTCCTTTATATGGAACAACTCATGCAGATTATTTCTGCGGTCCTATTCCATGTACAAGAAACCTTACTCCAGAAGAAATCGATGAGGCATACGAAGTAAACACAGGAAAAGTAATCATCGAAACATTCGAAGAGCGTGGCGTTAACACAAAGTACGTGCCAGGCGTTATCTGCAAGAACCATGGCCCATTCACATGGGGCAAGGATGCAGACCAGGCAGTATACAACGCAGTAGTACTTGAAGAGGTTGCAAAGATGGCACTCTTCACAGAGCAGGTTAACCCAAAGGTTGAGCCAGCTCCAGATTGCATCAGAGATAAGCACTTCAACCGTAAGCACGGAGCAAATGCTTATTACGGACAGAACTAAATAAATATAATTTTGGGACCGCATTGCCAGTAGGTGATGTGGTCCTTTTTCATTGTATAAAATTTAATTGTTGACAAATACCCTATGGGGGTATATTATCGTCTTAACGAAGGGGATACCCCTTGGGGGTATACAAAAGGAGTTAAATATGGGAAATAAGGAAGAATTAATAGAGGAAACTTGCGAATGCTGCTGCTCTGGCAAGCACAAAAGTCGCGAGGATAAAGAATTTAAGGATTTGATGAATCGCCTGAAAAGAATTGAGGGACAGGTTCGCGGGGTGGAAAGTATGCTTGAGAAGGATGCATATTGCACAGATATTCTCATGCAGGTTTCTGCCATCACATCAGCTCTTAACAGCTTCAACAAGGTGCTGCTTGCAAATCATGTAAAGACATGCGTTGCAGACAACATCCGCAATGGTGATGAAGAGGTGGTAGACGAGCTTGTAACGGTTCTTCAAAAACTAATGAAATAAGGATGGTGTTATATGGAACAATATAATGTGACAGGCATGAGCTGCGCGGCATGTCAGGCTAGGGTGGAAAAAGCTGTATCCGCAGTTCCTGGCGTGGACAGTTGTGCAGTTAGCCTTCTAACGAATTCAATGGGAGTTGAGGGAAATGCAGACTCTGCTGAAATCATAAAGGCTATCGAGAATGCGGGCTATGGTGCCAGCTTAAAGGCAGATGGTTCTGCAGGAGCAAATGCTTCAGTGCCAAATTATGATAATGAGCTTGCTGACACAGAGACTCCAAAGATTAGAAATAGGCTGATCGCTTCAGTGATACTACTGATTCCTCTTATGTATGTGTCGATGGGGCACATGCTTTGGGATTGGCCACTGCCAGGTTTTTTGGATGGAAATCATATTGCCATGGGATTGTACGAAATGCTTCTTACAATCGCGATTATGATTATCAATCAAAAGTTTTTTGTCAGCGGATTTAGAGGGCTCATTCATGGCGCACCTAATATGGACACTCTTGTGGCCCTTGGTGCAACAGCATCATTTGGCTACAGTGTATTTGCTTTATTTGCAATGACATCAGCTATGGTTGCTGGTGATATGGACAAAGTCATGGAATATATGATGGAGTTCTATTTCGAATCAGCGGCTATGATTCTTACACTGATTACAGTTGGCAAGTTACTGGAATCTATTTCAAAGGGAAGAACAACCAATGCCCTGAAGGATTTGATGAAGCTTGCAGCTAAGACTGCAGTTGTATTAAAGGATGGAGTGGAAACAGAAGTCCCTATTGAGCAGGTCAAAATCGGTGACAGATTTGTTGTAAAGCCTGGGGACAATATTCCGGTGGATGGAATTGTTGTGGATGGTAGCAGTGCAGTAAATGAATCTGCCCTTACAGGTGAAAGCATTCCTGTAGATAAGTCGGTTGGTGATTCAGTTTCAGCAGCTACAAGCAATGAAAGCGGATATATGGTATGCGAAGCCACAAGAGTTGGAAAGGACACAACCCTTTCTCAGATTATTCAGATGGTTAGTGATGCGGCAGCTACAAAGGCTCCAATTGCTAAAATCGCGGACAAGGTTTCGGGAGTATTTGTTCCAACAGTTATCGTAATTGCGATAATCACATTTATAGTGTGGATGCTTGTTGGACAGCCTGTGGGCTATGCGTTGGCAAGAGCGATTTCTGTTCTTGTAATCAGCTGCCCATGTGCTCTTGGTCTTGCTACGCCGGTTGCCATTATGGTAGGAAATGGCATGGGTGCCAAGAATGGCATCATGTTCAAGACAGCTGTTTCTTTGGAAGAAACAGGAAAGGTGCAGATTGTCGCCCTTGATAAAACAGGTACAATCACAAAAGGTGAACCAAAGGTGGTTGGTATCTTTGAAGCCGAGGATGTGGATGATGTAGATCTTCTTCGAGTAGCCTTCGCAGTAGAAAATAAATCAGAGCATCCGCTAGCTAAAGCCATTGTAGAAAATGGCCTGGAAAATGGCATGGAGCCAGCTGAGGTTACAGACTTTAAGGTTCTATCTGGAAATGGGATCACAGCTATTTTGGATGGAGAGGAAGTCTATGGAGGTAACCTAGAGCTTATCAAGCAGCATGCTAATGTTGGTTCTGAAATAGTAGAGCTTGCAGATAGATTAGCTGAAAAGGGCGAGACTCCATTATTCTTTGCCAAGAATGGCAAGTATCTTGGAATCATATCAGTTGCAGATGTTATAAAGGAAGATTCGCCAGAGGCTATCGCACATCTTAAGAATCTTGGCATCCACGTGGTAATGCTTACTGGTGACAATGAAAAGACTGCAGCAGCTATTGCAGCTGAGGCAGGTGTGGATGAAGTTGTTGCAGGAGTGAAGCCAGATGGTAAAGAGGAAGTAATCCGAGCATTGCAGCAGTATGGCAAGGTTGCCATGGTAGGAGATGGAATCAATGATGCACCGGCACTTACTCGTGCAGATATGGGAATTGCCATTGGTGCAGGTACAGATGTTGCTATCGATGCGGCAGATGTAGTTCTTATGAAGAGCAGACTTTCTGATGTTGCAGCAGCAATCAGACTTAGCCGCGCGACTTTAACAAATATTCACGAGAATCTATTCTGGGCATTCTTCTACAATGTTATTGGAATACCACTTGCAGCAGGCGCATATATACATGCATTCGGCTGGACTCTGAATCCAATGTTTGGTGCAGCAGCTATGAGCTTATCAAGCTTCTGCGTTGTAACAAATGCATTGCGTTTAAATCTATTTAAAATGCACGACCACACTAGAGACAAGGCATTAAAGAACTCAGTTGGCCATGAAAAATTATTAGTAAACAGCCAGCATTCAAAAGCTGGAGAAATAAAGGAGGACAAATCAACAATGGAAATTACAGTTAATGGAATGATGTGCGCTCACTGCGAAGCACATGTAAAGGAAGCACTTGAGAAAATCAACGGAGTAGACGAGGCTACAGCAAACCACGAGGCAAACCTTGTTACACTTAAGACATCAGCAGATGTTGCTGAGGCAGATCTTAAGGCTGCAGTAGAAGCCGCAGGCTACGAATTTGTAGGAATTAAATAGCAATTAAATGTAGTTGCAAATTGTATAATGCGAGACCAGACTTGCGTCTGGTCTCTTTTATGTTTCAAACTGCTAGACACATCATATCTGCCAAGTTATTTCAGTCAAGGGCAAGCCTTCGGAGCTACGCTCCCTTGACTTCATAACTTTTGGCAGATAAATGTTAGTCAAGCAGGTTTGAAAAACTTGGACTGTGGCGAAGCCACAAGTCATCACTGGGGGCTACTGCCTAGAATAAAAAATAAGAAATAGGCAGTAGTTTTCAAGGGCAGTGTGGCGTAACTAGACGACATTCTTATTGCTAAGTTGATTAGTTTTTAGCATACAAAAGTATTTCGATCGTATCTGTCCTGAAATACCAAAAAGGCTACTGCCTAATCTAGCAAAATCTAGTTTAGGCAGTAGTCTCTTAAAAAGTTATGCCACACTAAGGATTTTTTTCTTAAGGCATTAGAAATGTCAGATAAATTATAAACAAAATATTAAATAATTATAAATTATTAGCACTCGCACTTGACGAGTGCTAATTTTAGGTTTATAACATAATCACAAAGAGGAACAAAAGAAGTTCTTCTTTAACCACATTAACAATCAGGCTCAAAGAAGCCCGTAAATAAAAGGAGGTAAGTATTATGTTAATGCCTAGTATTTTATCAAATGATTTTATGGATGATTTCTTTGGAGTACCACGTGTCACAGGATTTGGAAGAAATTTCGACAATGACTTCTCAAGAATGATGACTACAGATGTAAAAGAAACCGAAAACGGTTATCAAGTAGATATGAATCTTCCAGGATTCTCCAAGGAAGATATCAAAGCTGAGTTGAAAGATGGATATCTTACAATCAAAGCTGAAACAAATCAGAACAACGACAGTCAGGACGATGATGGCAACTACATCCGCCGTGAGCGCTACACTGGCTCTTGCAGCAGAAGCTTCTATGTAGGTGATAACATCACACAGGAAGATATTCATGCAGCATTCAAGGATGGAGTTCTTACTTTAAGCGTTCCTAAGAAGGAAGAAATTCCTCAGAAAGATGAAACAAAATACATAGCTATTGAAGGATAACTTGTTTAACTCAAGCTCAAATCATTCAATGTGGCGTAACTTTATCAAAAGCTCTAAAAGGCTACTATCTAAAATAGATTTTCTAGATTAGATAGTAGTCTTTTTACTGTTTTGAGGCAGTTCAAAGAAAAACACTTTCGCAAGCCAAAGACTAATCAACTCAGCACTAGCATATGTGGTCTAGTTACGCCACACTGACCTCAAAAGCTACTGCCTATTTCTTATTTTTCATCCTAGGCAGTAGCCCCCCAATGCTGACCAGAGGCTTTGCCACATATGATGTGACCTAGCCTTACTTACATTAAACATTAAAACATATTAAACTTGTATAAACCCCAATATTTAATTTTAGTATAATTTAATAAAGTTCTTACAACATTTTGTAGGGGTATATACAGATGGCACTATATGTGCTATTATGCTTTAAAAGGGGAGATTATAATTATGGAAACAACAGATGTTTTATTCAGGACGCATTTAAATTATCATATTGAAGCTAATAGCGATGAGGAGCAAGTCCGGCGAGTTACACGGGACGAAATCGAAAACATTGACCTACATCGCTGTACTTTCTCTGACTTCAAAACTTTTCTTACTTACATTCGAGACAATTACCCAGATTATTATTTTAGTGATGCTGCTATCGATGCAGTTAAGCCAACAGGCTTTAATGAAAATGAAAAATATGATTTTGTATCTTTGACAGACTATGCAAAGCATACAGCCATCACTATTGGCAATATGACTTTATTTAACGAGCTGCAAAAGCTGGCTAGTGCTATAGAACTTAGCAATATAAATCAATACGATTTTGATCCTCAGCCACCAGTATATGAAGAATTAGGTAGCTGTGTAGTCGGTGGAGCCAATATTGATGCATATAAACTGACTGCATATTTCCATGAAAGCAGTACAAAAGAAAGGCCAATTGTTGCAGTTCGTTCATATTCCATCAGTACAAAAACTTATTTGCTGAATCCGGATATCATAGATATATATTCTATCTACAAGCCTAATGCTACATTGATGGAGGCCTTTGCTTACATGTGTTACGAAGATTATCGTCTTCATCGTACATATCAGTCTTTCGACAATCTTCTGATTAGCGGTCTTGTTGACGTGGAAGGGTTAGAAGATATGTATTCAATCCATTACAATCTAAATGCTTTTGATAGACAAAACTAAAGAAATCTAAAATAATTATTAATTATTAGCACTCGGACTTGTCGAGTGCTAATTTTTGTGTTAGAACATAATTACAAGATAAATAACGGGTGGAGGTGAGATTATGAACATCCAAAAATTTACACAAAAATCAATCGAAGCAATTAATGCATGCGAAAAAATAGCCATGGATTATGGCAATCAGGAGATAGAGCAGGAGCATTTGCTGATGGCGCTGCTACGCCAGGAAAATGGATTGATTCCATCATTGATTAGCAAGATGGACATAGATGTGGAACAATTCAAAAATGCTGTAGATGCAGCACTTCAAGCCAGAGTAAAGGTGCAGGGTGGAGACCTTAGAGTAGGTCAGCATCTCAATTATGTTCTTACTTATGCTGAGGACGAAGCTAAATCAATGCGTGATAGCTACGTCTCAGTTGAGCATTTGATGCTTGCTATGATTAAAAAGCCAAGCACACCTATCAAGAATATTTTCAAGGCATTCAATATTACAAGGGATTCATTCCTTGCAGTGCTTGCAACTGTCAGAGGAAACCAAACCGTAAATACGGATAATCCAGAAGCAACCTATGACACACTTGAAAAATATGGATACGATTTGGTAGAAAGAGCTAGAGATAATAAGCTTGATCCTGTAATCGGCCGTGATGAAGAAATCAGAAATGTCATCAGAATTCTTAGCCGTAAGACAAAGAATAATCCAGTTCTTATTGGCGAGCCTGGTGTTGGTAAGACAGCAGTTGTAGAGGGCTTGGCTCAGCGTATTGTTAGAGGCGATGTGCCTGAAGCACTTAAGAATAAAAAGGTTTTTTCACTTGAGATTGGCTCAATGATTGCAGGTGCCAAATACCAGGGTGAGTTTGAGGAAAGGTTGAAAGCTGTTCTTGATGAGATTAAAAACTCTGATGGAGAAATCATTCTTTTCATAGATGAGCTTCATACAATTATTGGCGCTGGTAAAAATGGCAATGGTGGTCTTGATGCAGGAAACATGCTTAAGCCAATGCTTGCTCGTGGCGAGCTTCATTGTATCGGTGCCACAACCCTTGATGAATACCGTGAGTACATTGAAAAAGATGCTGCTCTTGAAAGACGTTTCCAGCCTGTAATGGTTGACGAGCCAACAGTTGAAGACACAATCTCTATTCTTAGAGGACTTAAGGAACGCTACGAAGTATTCCATGGAGTAAAGATTACCGATGGTGCATTAGTTAGCGCAGCAACACTTTCTAACAGATACATTTCCGATAGATTCCTTCCAGATAAGGCTATCGACCTTGTGGATGAGGCTTGTGCACTTATTAAGACAGAGCTAGATTCCATGCCAGCTGAAATGGATGAGATGAATCGAAGGGTAATGCAGTTGGAAATCGAGGAGGCTGCTCTTAAGAAAGAAACAGACAGATTATCACAAGATAGACTTGCTGATTTACAAAAAGAATTGTCAGAGCTTCGTGATGAATACAACACAAAGAAGGCTGCATGGGACAACGAGAAAAAGCTTGTTGAGGATGTAGCTAAAATCAAAGAAGAGCTTGATGATGTGCAGGGCCAGATAAAGGTTGCACAGCAAAAATATGATTTGGAAGAGGCTGCAAAGCTTCAATATGGTAAACTTCCAGAGCTTGAGGCAAGACTTGCAGAAGCAGAAGAAAAGCTTAAAGCTAGAGATACAGGCTTGGTTCATGAAAATGTTTCAGAGGAAGAAATTGCAAGAATTATTTCAAGATGGACAGGCATTCCTGTAGCAAAGCTTAATGAAACAGAGCGCAGCAAGACTCTTCATCTTGATGAGAAATTGCACAAACGAGTTATGGGACAGGATGAGGCTGTAAAGCTTGTGTCAGAAGCTATAATTCGTTCAAAGGCAGGAATAAAGGACCCAAGCAAGCCAATTGGATCATTCCTTTTCCTTGGTCCTACAGGTGTTGGTAAAACAGAGCTTGCAAAGACATTAGCTCAGGCACTATTTGACGATGAAAACGCTATGGTTCGTCTTGATATGTCGGAGTACATGGAAAAGTTTAGCGTCAGCAGACTTATAGGAGCACCTCCAGGATATGTAGGATATGACGAGGGCGGTCAGCTTACTGAGGCAGTTCGCCGTAAGCCATATTCGGTAGTGCTTTTTGATGAAGTAGAAAAAGCACATCCAGATGTATTCAATGTTTTATTGCAGGTACTTGATGATGGCCGAATCACCGATTCACAAGGCCGTACAGTTGATTTCAAAAATACAATTATTATTTTAACCAGCAACATCGGTTCTCAGTATTTGCTTGAGGGCATCGATGAAAATACTGGTGAAATCACCCAAGCGACAAATGATTTGGTAATGAATGATTTGAGAAATTCATTTAGACCAGAGTTTTTAAATCGACTGGACGAAATCATCATGTTTAAGCCACTTACAAAGAGCAACATCGGCGGAATTGTAGATTTGATTATGGCTGAGTTGAATGGTAGACTTGAAGACAGACAGCTAAAAATCGAACTTACTCCAGCAGCAAAGCAGTTCGTCATTGATCAGGGCTACGACCCTGTATATGGCGCTCGTCCTCTTCGCAGATATATTCAGAAAAATGTGGAGACTATGGCAGCTAAAATCATACTTGCAGGAGACATAAGCGAAGGTTCAACTATCACAATTGATTCAGATGGAACCAAGCTGTTTAGTTAAGACACAGGAGGATAATGTATTATGTCATTTCAAACTTTCATGTTTAAGTATATGGCAGCAAAGGGGGACAAAAAGAGGGATTCTACATTGACAGTACCAGATGATATCGAGCTTGAAACAAACATCAACTACCTTGGGAATAGCGATAAATACAACCTTTTAGATGTTTATTTCAAGAAGGGCACAAATGAAATTCAACCAACAATTGTCAGTATTCATGGCGGTGGATATATCTACGGCACAAAGGAGATTTACAAACACTATTGTGTATATCTTGCAGGCCTTGGATTCACAGTTGTGAATTTCAACTATCATTTGGCACCTAAGGCTAAGTTCCCATCTCAGCTTAGTGAAATCAATCAAGTGATGCAGTGGATGGTGAAAAATGCAGCCCAGTACAATATCGATATTAATAATGTATTTTTGGTAGGCGATTCTGCTGGAGCACAGATGTGCAGCCATTATGCAGCTATCTTCACAAATCCAGAGTATGAAAAGCTATTTCCATTCAGTACTCCACAGGAAATAAAGGTTAGGGCTATTGCTCTCAATTGTGGAATGTATAAATTTGGCCTTGAAGCAGGTGGAAAGGGAAATGAAAAATTTACTCAGGATTTGTACAACATGTATGTTGGAAGAGACGATGATGAAGTAAAGAAACAGCTTGATGTGTTAGGTCACATTACTGAAAACTTCCCACCAGCTTATGTTATGACATCCTACTATGATTTCCTGAAGGACAATGCAGAGCCTATGTACAATTTTCTTAAGGACAAGGGGATTGATACAGAATGGAAGCTTTATGGAACGGAAGGTCAGGAATACATGGGACATGTGTGCCATGTCAATATGAATCTTGAAGAGGCAAAACAAATCAACCAGGATGAGGTTGCTTTCTTCAAAAAATATATAAAATAAAGGATTCCACTTATTTAGTGGAATCCCTGTATATAACATCAGTTTCGATGTATGTTTTCTTATATGGCATAAGAGGATTTGCAATTCTAGAAAGAAGAATTTCTGCAGCTGTGTAACCCATAGAACTGCTATGGATTTTAACGGTTGTGAGGCTTGGCTCTAAAAGGGCTGCCTCAGGGGCATCATCAAAGCCACACACCTTTACATCTGCAGGAGCATCCTTGCCTAATAATCTAAGAGCCTTTAAAACCGACATTGCCAAGAAGTCGTTAGCACAGAAGAACAAATCTGGCATGGTTTTAAGGGCTTTTATTTGTTCACTAAGCCATATAACATCTGAATATGGGCAACTGTCATCCTCTAATATGCAGTTTGCTGTATCTATATTTATTCCTCTATCTGCAAGAACAGACACGTATGCTTGCCATCTCTCAAAGAATGATTGGCAGTGGAAACGGTCACCTACGAAAGAGATATTCTTGCAGTCTTTTTTAATCAGAGTATCAAGCATGTGATAAGAGCTTGATAGATTTTCCATATATAAAACATCTGCATTGATATCGCAGCGATGGGATATAGGGCTATCTATGAATAGAAGAGGTATGTTTTGCTTGCACAAGAACTCGCTGTACTTTTCAGAAAATAGCTCTATACATAGAATACCGGCAATATTATCAATGTTGAGATTGCTAGGGAAACATAGATTGTCTATTTCATAATCTCTGATAATGTTGATGGTTAATTTGTAGCCAAGGCTATCGATTTTGTGCTGGAATGCTTCTAAAAGCTTGGTTCCAGAGTGAGAATAGCCAGGGAAGGAATGAGTAAATAGCGCAATTTCAGTTTTTCCATCTGAAGCAGGTACATTTGCACTCACTGCACCATTGTATATGGCTCTTGAATCAGGCATACTAAATTGCTTATATCCCATTGAAATGGCAGTTTGGCATATCTGATTTCGTGTTTCTTCTGAAACATTTCCTGTATTATTAAGGGCTCTTGAAACAGTATTTCGTGACAATCCAAGAGCGTCTGCAATTTCTTGTAAAGTAACCCTTTTACTCATAATAGTCTCCTAAATCTAATCTAATATCAATCATACTTGAAGGTGATAAATGTGTCAATTGTAACATTTTGAAATAGTCTAGTATGTAAATTCTAACAAAATGGATGGTGCATTTAATTACATTTGCACAAAAATATGTTACTTTTGCAAAGCATTATTGATTTATATGCACCATGAATGTAAAATTTATGGTGCAAGATATAGTGCAAATGCACCTTAGGGAGGTAATATGAGAAAAGCAGCAGTAGTGACATTGGCCGGTATCATGGCAATTAATATGATTGGATGCGGCAATCAAACAGTAGAGGCAGAGGAAGAAAAGTACATGGGAGAAGAATATGAAAACTACGAATTGTTCCCAGCATCGGTAGAAGGGTTTATTGGTGACACAATGCCTTTTTACGATGATGGAAAATATAATGTTTTCTATTTGGCAGATCAGCGAAATGGAAAGCAGGGATATCATCCATGGGCTTTGATTCAGACTACTAATTTCACTGAGTATGATGACAAGGGCGTGGTAATCAATTATGGTGAGACAATTGAAAGTCAGGATATAGCCCTTGGTACAGGAAGTGTAATTAAAGATGACAAGGGAATCTATCATGCATTTTACACAGGACACAATGATACATTTGACCCAAAGGAAGCTGTGATGCATGCAACAAGTTCGGACCTTGAAAACTGGGAAAAGATTCCATCAGATACATTTACAGGTGCAGGCAAGTATTCCACAGACGATTTCAGAGATCCATATGTTTATTATTCGGCTGATGACAAATGCTACGAGATGCTCGTAACCACTCGTTTTGATAATAAGGGAGTTATCGTAAAATACACATCCAAAGATTTGAGCAAATGGACTGACGAGGGAGTCTTTTTTGAGAATGATTTGGGGACCGACTCAAATATGGAGTGTCCATCGCTTCTTCAATATAAAGGAAAATACTATTTGGCATTTTCTGATCAGTGGCCAAACAGAGTTGTTCACTATCGAGTATCAGATTCTTTGGATGGTCCATTTGAAAAGCCTGAAAGAGATACATTTGATTGCAATGGATTCTACGCAGGAAGATTGGAGACAGATGGAGAAAATCTTTATGTAGTAGGCTGGAATGGAACCAAGAAGGAACACCAGGATACAGGAGAATATGACTGGGGTGGAAATATGGTCACTCATCTTTTGAATCAAAATGATGATGGAACATTATCACCAGTTTTGAATCCAGAGATTAATAAGAAGCTGATACATGAACTTGATTTGGAACCACTGAAAATGACAGAGACTGTGAAAGCAGACGGTACAACCTATACCTTTAGCGGCGACAAATATGAAATGGTGGGCTTCAAGAATCTAATGGGAAGCTACCTGTTAAAGGCAGACATCAAGGATTTTGATGCTGATGGCATGTTTGGCTTTTGCTTCAATACAAACACTGAAAATGTAGGTAATCTGAATATCATTTTCAACGGGGCAAATAATAGAATCGAGTTTTACAACGGCAGCAACATAATGGAAATAAGCGCTCAATCATATGTTGATTTTGATTTGTCAAAGGAGAAAGAGCTACATGTATCAATGGTTATTTCTGATGGAGTTGTTTGCATGTATGTAAACGATGAGCTGGCTTTTACAACTCGCATGTATTTATCACAGGGAATGGAATGGGGAATCTTCTCAGTTAATTCTAATGTGGTATTCGAAAATATGAGTATTAGTAAGTAGGAGGATAATAATGTTAAAAGAGGGGATTAGTAAGGTGCTTCAGGCTATCCTGGCTCACAAGGTAAAAACGGCGCTGATTGCATCTGGAACCACGGCAGCTATTGCGGTTGCTGCAGTGATAATGACGAATCATCCTATGGAAATTAAGGATGAGATAATAGCCTTAGGAGGCGGATGGCCGGATTCATTTTTTTCAGACGAATACGTAGAGCCTGAATTTGTGGATGATCCAAGCAGAACAAACAATGCCTTTAATGTGGCAGATTTTGGTGAGCAGGGAAATAACGGCTGGTTTTATAGATATGGTTCAGCCCTAGACCCAGTAAAGTCTAGACGACTTGAGTCTTATGATGGGGAAAAATATTTCCAGCTTGGTAAAACGGGCATGGAAATAAAATCAAACTTTATACACACTGCCGAAGGAACGGCGCCAATTCTTGAGTGGCGAGCTGCAGATACAGGTAAGGTAAATGTACAGCTGACTTACGTAAAGAATGCCAACAAGGACAAGAATCCTTCTTATCCAGATGGTGTCACACTTTATGTGTACAAGGGCGATGAAGCAATTGGCAGATACGAAGTAGATGTAAGCACAGATAAGGAAGAGGTTGTAGAGGAAACAATCAAGGATTTATCTGTGGAGGAATTGGAGAGCCTATACTTTATCGTTGACTCTAACATGAACAATGCATTTGATGGTGGTTCGCTTTATGTTGCAATCAACGATGTAAACGCTAAAGGGCCAACTGCTTCGGTAGATACCACAAGAGAGAATAATAATGCAAACTCTCAGGAGGATTTTGGAAAGCAGGGAAATAATGGTTGGACGTATCTTTACGGCAAAAGTGTAAAGGATGCCAAGCTTGTATCCACAGAAAAAGATGGAGCATACATGAATGTTACATCTCCAAATCTTACAATTAGCCAGTATTTCATCCATCCGGCTATAAATGATGAGGCTATGCTTTGCTGGCAGCCAGCAGTGGATGGAAAGATTGAGGTCAGAGGAAAGTACACCAAGTTTGAGCAAAACGATGGTGATCCAACATGGCCAGATGGTGTAGTCGTATCTGTATACAAGAATGGTGAAAAACTATTCAACAAGAAGGTGGCTGCTCCAGCTAAGGGAGAAAACAGCATTTCCTTTAGAGAGAAGGACTTAGAAGTAACTACAGAAGATAAGCTATATTTTGTGGTTGATGCAGGAATTAACTCATCATATGACGGCGGATGCTTCGATATTAATATCATTGATAGAACAGGAGCAACTACAGAAGCAGATGTTCAGATAGATGAATCGGAGACAAGACAGAACTTTGCAGATGTAAAATATGATTTCGGCGAGCAGGGCAAAAACGGATGGTTCTATCAGGATGGATTTGGTGATGAGCCAACTGGTTCCTATAACATGCAAAACTTCGAAACTGAAGAAGATAGATATTTTGATAGCAGCTATTTGGAAATCAAGCGTGATTTTGTAAACACAGGAAAGGGCAAATCAGCAGTAATTAAGTGGAAGGTTGCTCAGACTGGTGATATCAAAATCGATGCATCTTATACCAAGTTCAAAAACGAAGATAAGAATCCAAGCTGGCCTGATGGTACTAGAGTAACCATCTATCACAATGATGAAGTTCTAGTTCAGGAAGAGTTTGAAGCTGATACTAAAAAAGAGATTACAAAGTCGTTAAATGTTGAAAAAGTGTCTGTTAAAAAAGACGACTTCATCACAATGGTTGTAAATGGTAAGGATAATAACGCCTATGATGGAGGAAAATATGAGTTTTCAATAAAGGGCTTATCTCCTCTTACAGGAAAGACTCATAAGGATGTTACTTATACTGGTGGTTCTAGAACAAATAACGCTTCTATGCAGGAAGACTTCGGAAAGCAGGGAAGCAATGGATGGGTATTCCAGTCAGGATATTACCTTGATCCAGATTTTGCAGTAAATGTTGAAACCTACAAAGAGAATGATAAATACACAACTAACGATGGAATTGAAATAAAGAGAGACTACATTATGCCAGCTAACAAAGGCAGATCGGCAAATGTAAAATGGGTTGCAGCACAGACAGGTCCAGTAGATATTTCATTGACCTATACAAAGCTGAAAAATGAGGATGCAAATCCTGATTGGCCAGATGGTGTAACAGTATATCTCAAGAAGAATAACGAAATCCTTAAACAGCAGGATTTTGAACCTCTTACAGATAAAGAAGTAACAAAGGATTTGTCAGTAGAAGGTGTAAATGTAAAAGCAGGAGATTGCCTGACACTTATGGTAGATGGCAAGGAAAATACAGCATATGACGGTGGTAATTTCACATTTGTAATTGAAGATGCAGATTTAAAAACTGTTGATATGGTAAACAATAGTGGTAGCAACTATGCTAATCTTGCTTTAGATTTTGGCGAGCAGGGCAACAATGGTTGGTACTACTGGGAAGGCAAGAGTGTAGATAAGGCAGAGGTCCTTCGCCAGAAGACAGAGGATGGTACCGGCTATACTTCTAGAAAGCTTAAGGGCTTAGAGGTTAAGAAGGATTTCGTTCAGCCTCGTCTCAATGCTCATGCAATGTATAAGTGGGTTGTTGCTGTGGATGGTCAAATTGATATAACTGGAGCCTATGTGAAATTTGGACACGAAGATCCAAATGCATCATGGCCTGATGGAACAGTAGTAACGGTTTACAAGAATGGCAAGGATATATTTGATGAAACCTGTGCATGCCCACGAGGTGAGGACAGAAGCTACAAGACAGATATAAATATTTCAAAGCTTAGTGTTAAAGCTGGAGATGTTATTACTTTTGATATTGGCTGCAATAAGAACAATGCCTGGGACGGCGGACGCCTTGAAATTGACATTGAAGATGCTAATGCAACAAAGGTTGGAGTAGGCGACAAAAAGAGAACAAACAATACAGTGCTCGGTGCTATAGATTCAATAGAGCAGGGTACAGATGGATGGTGGTTCTTAGATGGCACATCACTGAAGGATGCAAAGGTTCTTCACTACATGAATGATGATAGTACAGCATATCTTTCAGGAAAGAATGAAGGTCTGGAAATCAAGAAAGATTACGTTCATCCAGGAAAAGATGGAGCAGCCATTTATCAGTGGGTAGCTTATTCAGACGGCAAAATTGATATTTTAGGAGATTATGTAAAGTTTGGTCAGAATGATTCAAATCCAAGCTATCCAGATGGTACAAAGATTCAGATTTACATAAATGATAAGCTTTTAACTGAGCAGGATGTTGCAGTATTTGCAGGTGATGGAAATGATAACAAAATCGATTTCATGTTCACCAAGCAGGATATTCATAGAGGCGATAAAGTATCATTTGTAATCTCAGCAAAAGGAAATAACGCATATGATGCTGGTAGACTTTCAGTTAGCATCTATGAAGCAAAGGAAACAGCATCGAGCAGAACAAATAATACAGACCTTAAGAAAGCATTCGGTGAGCAGGGTTCAGATGGTTGGTATTATGGAATGTGTGACTGGGATGGCAAGAACTTTGAATTGCTTGAAATGGACACAGAAAACAACAGATACTACAACAATGGTAAGCCAGAGCTTAAGGCAGATTTTGTTGAACCAGGTAATGGTAAGAACGCTGCATACAAATGGGTTGCAGGTGAAACAGGAAAGATTAAGATAACAGGAAAATATACTAAGTTTGTTAGCAGTGATGATCCTGCAGCAGATGGCGTAGTTATCAGAATCTTTATCAATGGTGAGGAAAAGAAGTTTATTGGCGTTCAAGGAAACTTCTCAAGCGAAGTCACTAGAGATATCAATGAAGAATATGTTGTTCATGAAGGAGATGAAATCGTATTTGCGGTAAATCCTGAGGGCAACGATAGTTATGACGGTGGACGTCTTGAAATCAAGATTTCTGATGGAACGGGAAATGATGATGAACCAGAGACTCCGGACACTCCAGATGATCCTGATGAGCCAGAAAATCCAGGTGAAAACACAGACCCAGAGCCATCAGATGAACCTGAAACAGATGGCAGAACAAATAATACTAATCTTGCATCTGCATTTGGTGAGCAGGGCTCTGATGGATGGTATTATGGAATGTGCGACTGGGACGGAGCAAACTTTAGCGAGTTAGGCTATGATTCAGGGGCAAACAGATACTACAATGATGGCAAGCCAGAGCTTAAGTCAGATTTTGTTGAACCAGGAAACGGCAGAAATGCAGCGTACAAATGGGTAGTAGCAGAAGATGGAACAATCAATATTTCAGGAAGCTATGTGAAGTTTGCAAATAGTGAAGATGAAAATGCTACAGGAACCTGCATGAGAATCAGAGTCAACGGCCAGGAGATATACTTTGAAAATCAAACAGCTGGAAACTTTGATTCAGAAAGAGAAGCCACATTTGATAAAACAATAGATGTAAAGAAAGGCGATGTAATACTATTTGCCATAGATCCAGAAGGCAACGATGCTTGGGATGGAGGCAGATTAGTGGTAAATATCAAATCAGTTGATTGATAACAGGTAATCGGAAACCTCTGGGGCAACCTCCTCAGAGGCGACGATGCCAACATAAAGATGTTCAGAAAAACCTGCTTGAACAAATAAATTAGAGTAAGATAAATCGATGGCATATGGAACACAGCTTTCATCCTCTATGTAATAGTTCTCTAATTTGTTTGCGAGAGCAGGATTTTTTGACTCTAAATAATCCTTTGGATTTGTAAGATATCCAGCGTTATTAGCCATTTCGATGCCGTAGCTATCAGCAACAATGATATCAAGCTTGCCAGCACTAATTGCAGACATGAGCTTCATAGAAGATGCATAGGCATACTCCAGATTGTCGCTGGCTGGATCTTCAGTGATAAGTAGATTTGTGTAATTAGAAATGTTAAGACCTGTCGCATCATCGATAGATTCAAGCAAACTATCATCTGCGGCGATGTTTACATAGGCCGCATATAAATCTATGTCGTGATTCTTATGAACAGTTCTTATGATAGAAAAAAGAATACAAATAATAGCTGCAGTGACTATTATGTGGATTTTGTAGTAATCCATGATGTACTGCAGCTTTTGTTTTCTGTTTAATTGTGAAAATGTATTAGTTTTGTTCTTCATAGTTCTCAGTGCTTTGTAGCTCGCATTGAATCAGAATATTTTTCATTAGCATGGAATTAATAAGTGCACATGTGCCAACACCCATGATGATACATGGTGTGCAAACGTAATATACGATATATCCCATAATTAGAAATACGCCAAACATTATTACAGTGCAAAAAATAAAACGCATGCCTAGCATAATTGAGTTCTTAAATAGGTTGATTATCGTATTTTCGAAGTGGGCATGCAAAGGATAAATCCAAAGCAATACTATCGTATATGCGATAGAGGCTATGATAAGTACAGCACTGATTAATGTCCAAAGCTTTGATGTAAAACAAAGATGATAAAGAATGTATCCATCTGTGATGATGATGCATCCTAGCAAGGTCATAATTAATCCGATAACAGTGCTTTTCTTAAAATCATCCTTAAAAGCTTTAAAGAATGCCTTGGTAATATAGCCTTCTTCATCTTTTACTATCTTTTGACAGCAGTAGTACAAAGCTGTTGTAGATGCTCCGATTGTGACAATTGGTATACAGCAAATAAACCAAAGTATATTTAGCCAGACGCTGTAGACAATCTTGGTAAGAAAGGTCAGAACCGGACCGTCGTAATTAAGTAAATTTCTCATAAAAACTCCTACTAATTAATCCCTAGTAGATTCTCTATAAATAAGGTTTGTCTCGGTATAAACAGTGCGATAGTTTAAATCAGGCTGTTCGATACGAGATACCAAAAGATTGGCAGCAGTAAAGCCCATAATCTGTGAATGAATGTGACAGGTGGTTAAGGCTGGTGTCATAACCTTTGATTCTGCTGAATCATCAAAGCCTGCAACCATAACATCCTTTGGATATGAAAGACCCATAACCTTGAGGCAGTTGATTATGTCTATTGCAATGAAATCGTTGGCGCAGATAAGCAATTCTGGAAGCTCATCAAGTGCTGAAATGACTTTAAATAGATTTGCAAAATATTCTGGGCCATGTGGATGAATATCTGTAAGACAGAACTTTTCATCTATTGGAAGTCCATTTAAATACATTGCATTTCTAAAAGCCATATATCGTTCAAAGAAAGAGCGGCAGTGATTAGCCTGGCCAACGAAACCAATCTTTTTAACACCGCGTTCTTTCATATTAGAAATCAAGTTAAAGAAGCCCGCAGAATTATCCATCATAAGCACATCCGCTTCAAGCTGATTGCTGTAGCTTTCAACTGGTGCATCTACAAATAGCATTGGAATGTCAAGACTGCAAAGCATCTCGCAATATTTCTGATTGAACATCTCTACACAGATGATGCCTTTTGTGCGCTCGCTGTTAAAGCTGGCTGGTAAAACCATATCAGCAATATTGGCAGGAGTAACACGATGCATCAACATGCTATATCCCAAATCTGTAATTTCGTGCTGGAATTTATCTAACATAGTAGAAGCAAAATGGGAGTTATCCAAAAAGCTTCCTGTAAAAAGAGCTATTTCACCAGTGTGCTCTGGTTTCTTTACTATGCTTCCTCCGAAGATATCGGAAACTGAATTTGCGTATGAAAACTGTTTGTACCCCATTTCAACAGCCTTCGCTAATACCTTTTCACGTGTGGCATCTGCAAGTATGCCAGTGTTATTGATTGCCTTTGATACGGTGTTTCTTGAAACGCCAAGTGCATCGGCAATATCTTGAATTGTAACTTTGTTTGCCATTATATTCTCCTATTTATTTTATGTAAAAATCCGCTGTAGGATTTATTGTCTAAATCCGTTGATAGAATTATAAAATGTAAAAATATATTTGTCAAATGTAAAAATTGAGATGGTCCATTTTTACAAAAAGAAAAGTAGAGTATTGTAATAATGTTACAAATAAACAAAAACGCATTGACACAAATGTAAAAAATGGTATAGTAAATTCATACACAAGTTGTGCAAACGCACACAAATGTTTTGGGTGTATATGAGGAGGATAAATGGAAAAGGAAGGCAAATTTCACAATACGATTACGTATGTGACACATCATTGGAGACTATATGTTTTCTTCTTGGGACCAGCGCTTTTACTTACAATCATTTTTAAGTATTTGCCGATGGGTGGTATTTTGATTGCATTTGAAAAGTACAGTCCTTTCAAAGGCTTCTTCGGAAGTGAATGGGTTGGGTTTGAATATTTCAGCCAGTTCCTATCATCCCCAGATTTCATGTCATATCTGGTTAATACATTAAAGCTTAGTGTATTTGGATTGTTATGGGGCTTCCCAGTTCCAATCATTCTTGCGCTTCTTCTTAATAGAATAGAGAGCAGCAAGATCAAACAAAAGATTCAGCTTGTTTTATACATGCCAAACTTCATATCAGTAATTGTACTTTGCGGTATGGTAAGAATTCTTCTTTCAGTAACAGGACCAGTTAATATGTTGTTCCATACAACAATCAACTTCCTTACACTTCCAGAAGCGTTCAGACCTATCTACATTATAAGTGGTATTTGGCAGGGTGCTGGTTGGGCATCAATCATGTACACAGCATCACTTGCAAATGCTAGTCAGGAATTAAAGGAAGCAGCTCAGATTGACGGAGCAAACATCTTCCAGCAGATTAAGGCAGTTGAATGGCCTGCCATTAAAGATATGGTAATCATCCAGTTCATTTTACAGGCTGGTAACATAATGAGCATTGGTTTTGAAAAGGCATATGCTTTACAGACAGACTTGAACTTAGGTGCTTCAGAAATCATTGCTACTTACGTATACAAAAAAGGTTTGTTGGATGGAAACTACAGTTATTCAACAGCGGTTGGTTTGTTCAACACAGTCATCAACTTAATCCTACTTTTATCAGTAAACAAAGTTGTTGAGAAAATGAACGACGGCCAGGGCCTGTAATTGGGAGGATACGATGGAGAATAAGAAAAAGAAGAAAAGTACATTTGCCAAGTATTCAGCTGGTGATAAAACATTCTTATTAGTTGGATATGTACTTTTAGGATTATTTGTATTGGCCATAATCGTGCCAATGGTTTACATAGTAATTGCTTCATTTATGGATCCAATTACATTGCAAAACCAAGGAATCACATTTGACTTAGATAAATGGACATTAACAGCATATGAAAGAGTTATTTCCAATTCACAGATTTGGGTAGGCTTTAGAAATGCCGTAATTTATTCGTTGTTGTTTACCTTCCTATCAGTCGCCATTACAATGCTATGTGCCTACCCAATGTCATTGGATGACTTCAAAGGTAAAAAGGTATTTAACGTTATCTTTATGATAACAATGTTCTTCGGCGGTGGATTGATTCCTACATATTTGTTAATCAGCAACCTTGGTCTTCTTGATAGTATGTGGGCAGTAATTCTTCCAGGTGCTTTCTCAGTTTGGAACATGATTATTGCACGTACATATTATAAAGGAATCCCAGGAGAGCTTAGAGAAGCAGCAGAAGTTGATGGAGCAAATGAGCTTACATTATTCTTCAAGATTCTACTTCCAGTATGTACACCAGTTATTGCGGTGCTTTGCTTATGGCAGTTCGTCGGAATGTGGAACAGCTACTTCGATGCAATGATTTATTTAAACACAGCTTCAAAGCAGCCATTACAGTTGGTACTTAGAGCTATTCTGATTCAGAATCAGCCAGATGCAGGAATGATTGCAGATATGCAGTCAACAGCAGAAAGAGCAAGACTTGCAGAGTTATTAAAATACTCAACAATCATTATTTCAAGCTTGCCACTTTTAGTTATGTATCCATTCTTCCAGAAGTATTTCGATGCTGGAATTATGGTTGGTTCAGTTAAGGGGTAAATAGTAGCGTGCAGCTATTATATATATTAAATGGAGGAGATAAAATGAAGAAAAATGTAAAGAGATTCGCAGCAGCCGCTCTTGCAATGACTATGGCAGCATCAGCATTCACAGGCTGTGGATCAAAGGGTAACAGCGCAAGCAATGCAGACAAGGTAGATGTATCAAATCTATCATTTCCTTTGGATGAGAAGGTAACAATCACAGGTATGACTAGCTATCCAGTAGGAACAGAGGAGGAGCCAAACAATCGTACAATCTTCAAGAGACTTGAGGATGACACAAATGTACATGTTGAATGGACAGCCATTTCTTCAGATCAGTGGGGTGACAAGATTTCATTAAACATGGCAAATGTAAATACACTTACAGATTTCGTGTTTAACGCAGGCTTCAGTGATAGTGACCTTTTAAGATACGCTGATCAGGGCGTTATCATTCCCGTAGAGGATTACATTGATGAGTACATGCCAAACTTAAGCGCTGTATTCGAGAAGTATCCAGAATATCGAACAATGTGCGAAGATGAAAACGGACACATTTGGGCATTGCCTTGGATTGAGCAGCTTGGTTCAGAAAAGACTGCTATCCAGACTGTTGGTAACAACATGACATTCATCAACCAGAAGTGGTTAGATTTCCTTGGACTTGAAACACCTACAACAGTAGATGAGTTTGAGCAGGTTCTTTTAGCTTTCCAGGAGCACTCAAGTGAGCTTCAGAAAGAGTTCAATATTGATGGTGACATCATTCCTATGTCTTGCATCGTAAATGATCAGGATCCCAACCTTTTGATTAATGGTTTCGGCGATGGTATCGGTGATGTAGATATGGGTCAGCATATTGCAGTAAATGATGACGGAAAAGTTGTATGTACTGCAACTACAGATGGTTTTAGAGATGGTGTAGAATGGTTACATAAGCTTTACAGCGAAGGCTTAATCGATCCAGAGTGCTTCACACAGGATTGGTCAACATACGTTGCAAAGGGTAAATCACACAGATATGGTGTATGCTTCTCATGGGATGTTGCAAACATCGACAACATTCAGGACTATGTACCACTTGCAGCTCTTAAGGCAGATACAGTAAGCGTTACTCCACAGAACGGTTCATTCACTTCTGGTTTTGATAGAGGACGTTGCGTAGTAACAAGTGTATGTTCAAACCCTGCATTAGTATGTGCTTGGTTAGATCAGATGTATGATCCATTCCAGTCTCCACAGAACAACTGGGGTACATACGGCGAGGATGATGATTTCGATATCTTCGAGCTTAGCGAGAATGCAGACGGCGAGCCAATGCTTAAGCATGCAGCTTTAGGTGATGCTTCACCTGTTGAGGTTCGTGAGGCTGAGTGCGTAGGTGGACCACTTGCAATATTAGATGAATACTATGATGTTTATGTAACATGCCCAGATGATGCTCAGTATCGTCTTGATTGGATTAAGGACTACTACACAGATGATATGAACTGCAAGTATGTATATCCAAAGGTATTTATGTCAGCTGATGATACAGAACAGCTTTCAACAATCCAGACAGATTTAGTATCATACTTAAATTCAAGCAAGGCTGAGTTTATCAGAGATGGTATTACAGATGCTACTTGGCAGTCATACCTTGATCAGGTTGATAGCTATGGCTTAGATCAATATTTGGAAATCTATCAGAAGTACTTTGATGATTTCTATGCTAATTAAGAAATAAAACATGGAAGGAATTAGAAATACCAATGAGCAGTCAAACACTTAGAGAGGCGAGAAAATACGAGGAGGTCTATGAGAAATTAATACCTGAGGAGAATAGACCAAAGTTTCATTTGTCGCCTAGGGTTGGTTGGATGAATGACCCTAATGGATTAAGTTATTATGAAGGGAAGTATCATTTATTCTACCAGTATCATCCATATGATGCACACTGGGGCCCAATGCATTGGGGCCATGCCACAAGTACTGATTTGCTTCATTGGGAGTTTCTTCCAGTTGCTTTGGCTCCAGATGAGTTCTACGACAAGGATGGCGTCTTCTCAGGAAGTGCCATTACTCTAGAGGATGGCAGACATCTTCTTATCTACACTGGCGTTATGAAAAGAACAGCTGAAAATGGTCAGATGAAAGAGTTCCAGACACAGTGTATAGCAGTCGGTGATGGATTAGATTACGAGAAATACGAAAACAATCCTGTTATTAATTCAGACCTTATCCCTGAGGGGTCAAGCAAAACAGATTTTAGAGATCCAAAGATTTGGAAAAAAGAAGATGGCAGCTACAGATGTTTAGTTGCCAACAGAGCACCAGATGGAAGTGGACATTTACTTCTATTTAAGAGTGCAGATTGCATTCACTGGGAGTTCGAGAAAATATTTGCAAAGAATGAGCGCAGATATGGTCTCATGTGGGAATGTCCAGACTTCTTTGAATTAGAAGGCAAAGGTGTTCTTTTAACAAGTCCACAGGATATGCTTCCTGAAGGATTTGAATTCCACAACGGCAATGGTAACCTCTGCATAATTGGTGATTTCGATTCTGCAACAGATACATTTACAGAAGAAAATGTTCAGGCAGTTGATTACGGAATTGATTTCTACGCTATGCAGACAATTCTCACAGAAGATGGCAGAAGAGTCATGATTGGCTGGATGCAGAACTGGGATACAACGGGGGCCCATGATGGATCAGAGCCATGGTTCGGCCAGATGTCACTTCCAAGAGAGCTTTCCATCAGAGATGGTAGATTATGCCAGTGGCCAATTAAAGAAGTAGAAGATATGCGTTCTAATAAAGTAGAGTATCGTAATTACGATATTACTGCTACAAAGAACATCAAAGACAGTGATAGCGAAAGCGTTGCAGGTGGTGTTTCATTAGAAGGCATTAATGGCAGATGTTTAGATCTAGAATTAGAAGTTAAGCCTAAGGATATTCAGGCTATGTATGACAGATTCGTTATCTCAATTGCAGCAGATGATAAGTATCATACAGATATCGTTCTTCGTCCAAAGGAAAACATTGCAAAGATTGACAGAAAGTTTTCTGGTTCAAGACGTGCAATAGTGCATCAGCGTAGAGCTCATATTCCATGGAAGAGCGAAACAATCAAGCTTAGAATTGTAATGGATAGATACAGCATGGAAGTATTCTTCGAGGATGGAATGTACGTTATGACAGCATCACTTCCAACTGATGTATCTTGCGATGGCATCTATTTCAACACAAATGAGGATGCAGTTATTAACATTACAAAATACGATCTAAACTAAATTGATTATTGCCAGCGACGGACAAATGTCCGCCCTACGGAAATTTTTTATTGTAATACTGAAAAAATTATAGTATAGTATCAAGAGCGATTACTTTAGTTTAGTAAAGTGACCTCTTGATACTTTTTTTGTATAGATTAAATGTGAAAACTCTGTCCTATACAGAACAAATGTGCTATTATGGATGCGTACGATAGTATCAAGATAAGGAAGGTTTTACATGGATCTATTTGATTACATGAGACAGGAAGCAAAGAAAAAAGAATCGCCTCTTGCCGCTAGGCTTCGTCCTACCACACTTGATGAAGTGGTTGGTCAGCAGCACATCATTGGCAAGGACAAGCTCCTTTACAGAGCTATTAAGGCGGACAAGCTTTCTTCTATTATATTTTATGGACCACCTGGTACAGGCAAGACTACACTTGCACAGGTAATCGCCCACACCACATCTGCAGAGTTTACTTCCATCAATGCCACCACATCCGGCAAAAAGGACATGGAGGCAGTTGTTGAGGGAGCCAAACAGACACTTGGTGCATACGGCAAAAAAACAATTCTATTTATCGATGAGATTCACAGATTCAATAAGGGCCAGCAGGATTATCTGCTTCCATTCGTTGAGGACGGCACCATCATTCTTATTGGAGCCACCACTGAGAATCCATACTTCGAGGTCAACGGAGCTTTGCTTTCCCGTTCAATCATCTTCGAGCTAAAGCCACTTGATATAGAGGATATTAAAAACCTCATCAACAGAGCTTTAACAGATTCAGAAAAGGGACTGGGAAGCTACGATGCTGTTATCGATGATGACGCTTTAGAGTTTTTAGCAGACATTGCCAATGGCGATGCCAGAAGCGCTCTTACAGCTATTGAGCTTGGCGTTCTCACTACAGACAGATCTGATGATGGAAAAATCCACATCACCATAGATGTTGCCAGTGAATGCATTCAGCGTAGAGTTATCAAATACGACAAAGATGGCGATAATCATTACGACACCATCTCTGCTTTTATAAAGAGTATGAGAGGCTCAGATCCAGATGCGGCTGTTTATTATTTGGCTCGAATGCTTTACGCAGGAGAGGATCCCAAATTCATTGCAAGACGTATATGTATTTGTGCATCAGAGGATGTAGGAAATGCTGATCCTCAGGCACTGGTAGTTGCTACCAGCGCATTCCTTGCAACAGAACGAATCGGTATGCCAGAGTGTCAGATTATTCTTTCTCACGCTGCTACATACGTAGCATGTGCACCTAAATCAAATTCAGCCTACGGAGCTATTGATTTAGCCATGCAGGAGGTGAGAAACAACCACACGCGACCAATTCCAACACATCTGCAGGATGCACACTATAAGTCTGCTGGAAAGTTAGGACATGGCATAGGTTATGAATATGCTCACGATTATCCTAACCATTTCTCACACCAGAGATATCTTCCAGAGGGACTTGAAAGGGGAGATTTTTACAGACCAGGAAATCTCGGTTATGAACAAGTTATTAATGAGTACTTAGATAAAGTACGAAATAATAAATAAAGTAAATGAAAGAGGACCAACAATGAAAAAGTACAGTGAAATGTCACCCGAAGAACTTGAAGCAGAGAAGGAGCTACTTAGAAAAGAGTATGTTGCTTGGCAGGCAAAGGGCTTAAAGCTTGATATGAGCCGTGGAAAGCCATCTGTAGAGCAGCTCAATCTTTCTATGCCACTTTTCGACATCCTTGATGGAAAGTCTCTTATGAAATGCATGAATGGTGTTGAGACTAGAAATTACGGACAGTTGGAAGGCATCGTAGAAGCTCAGCATCTTATGGCAGAAATCATGGATTGCCAGCCAGAGCAGGTAATCGTATGCGGCAACTCATCATTAAACATCATGTTTGATACAGTTGCTCGTGGATACATGTTTGGTTTTGATGGCTGCACACCATGGTGCAAGCTGGAAAGAGTTAAATGGCTTTGCCCAGTTCCTGGTTATGACAGACATTTTGCTATCACACAGCATTTTGGTTTTGATATGATAAACATCCCTATGAATGAGGATGGTCCTGATATGGATGTTGTTGAGGGACTTGTTGCAGCAGATGACACAATCAAGGGTATCTGGTGCGTACCAAAGTACTCAAATCCTCAGGGTATTGTATACTCAGACGAAGTTGTTAGACGTATGGCAAATCTTAAGCCAGCAGCAAAGGACTTCAGAGTATTCTGGGATAACGCATATGCGGTACATCACTTATACAAAGAAAAGAGCAAGATTTTAAATATCCTTCACGAGTGCGAGGAAGCAGACAATCCAAATCTCGTATTTGAGTTCGCGTCTACTTCTAAAATCACATTTGCAGGTGGTGGAATTGCAGCTATCGCATGCAACCACAACAATCGTGAGGAGCTCAAAAAGACACTTACAGTTCAGACAATTGGATTCGACAAAATCAACATGCTTCGTCATGCTAGATATTTCCAGGATGTTGAGTCTGTATCAAAGCACATGGAAAGACATGCAAAGATTCTTCGTCCTAAGTTTGAGCTTGTTATCAAGACAATGGAAGAGGATTTAACAGGCCCAGGATGTGGTTCATGGATTTCTCCAAAGGGTGGATACTTCATCACATTTGAGGCTCCAAAGGGAACAGCTACACGTATCGTAGATTTGGCAGCAGAGGCAGGCGTTAAGCTTACACCAGCTGGTGCACCATTCCCATATCACATGGATCCAGGCGATTCAATCATCAGATTTGCTCCATCTCTTCCACCAATCGAAGAATTAGAGGAAGCAGCAAAAATCTTTACAGTATGTGCTCGTATTGCATATCTTGAAAAGCTTATTTTGGCCAAGGCTGAATAGGAGGTTTCTTTATGAAGATAGGTTTTATTGGAACAGGTAACATGGGTAGTGCCATGATGGGAGGAATCATTTCCTCAGGCATGGTAGAAGCTACTGATGTTATGGCTACAGATATTTTCCAGGCCGCACTTGATAGAATCAGCGATGAGTTTGGAGTACACACAAGCACTAACAACAGAGACGCAGTAGAATTTGCAGACATCATCTTTCTTGCTGTAAAGCCTCAGTTTTTAGCTAAGGTTGTAGATGGCATCAAGGATATGGATTTCAGTGATAAGCTTGTTGTTAGTATTGCTGCTGGACAGTCATTGGAGCGTCTTACTGGCATGTTTGGAAAGGAGCTTAAGCTTATCCGAGTAATGCCAAATACTCCAGCACTTGTTGGAGAAGGCATGAGTGCTCTTAGCCCTAATGAGCTTGTTTCAGAAGACGAAGCAGCCACTGTATTAAAGCTTTTTGAAGCATTTGGACAGGCAGAAATTATTCCAGAGCGTCTTCAGGATGCAGTAGTTGGAATTAGCGGTTCTTCACCAGCCTATGTTTATATGTTCATTGAAGCACTTGCTGACGGAGCAGTTGCAGAGGGAATGCCTCGTACACAAGCATACAAGTTTGCAGCGCAGGCAGTTCTTGGCTCAGCTAAAATGGTTCTTGAAACTGGTGAGCATCCAGGAGTTCTCAAGGATGCAGTTTGTTCTCCAGGTGGCACCACTATCGAGGCTGTCGCAGCTCTTGAGGCAGCAGGATTCAGAAGTGCAGTTATCGAAGCAGAACGAATCTGTATCGAAAAATCTAGAGATTTATAATATGTAAAAAATCTTACATCAAAGGCACAAAAAGTAAGGGCCACAATATTTTTTACAATGATAATATGTAACTATTCAGAATAATCTGGGGTATATCAGATTAGGCTGAATAGTTATTTTTTTGCAAAAAAGGAGAGAATGTTATGAATATCCTAAGACCGGACAGCGAGGTAATGGAATTTCTAGGGAAGGCGACGGATTTAATTATATTAAATTTGCTTTGTGTTCTATGTTCTATACCAATAATCACAATTGGTGCGTCTTTTACTGCTAAATATTATGTTTCCATGAAGATAGCTAAGGGAGAAGAACCAAGTGCAGTAAAAAGCTTCTTTAAGTCATTTTGTCTGAATTTCAAACAGATTACTCCAGTATGGATGGTGGAGCTATTAGTATTGTTGGTTTTAGCTTTTGATTGGTACAACCTTTTCTTTGGAATGGCCAAATCAATGCCTATTCCTATGAGAGTGGTACTAGCAGTTATTACATTTTTAGTATGGTCAATTATTTATTGCATGTTTCCTTTTATGGCAAGATTTCAGACCACAACAAAGGATTTGGTAAAGGCATCCATAGTTATGGCAATACTTAATATTCCAAGAATGGTACTGATTTTTATAGTAACTTTTTTACCATATATTATTTGTGCATGGTATATCCAGTGGGGGCTGGGAATTTGGATACTTGTTACTACTGTCTCTCTTTACTACATCAGTAAGGAGTTTGACACTCAGCTAGAAATGATTACAAAAGGAGAAGATGAAAATGAATCAAGAAACAATGAAGCGTGCTAAAGAAATAGTGTCGCAAATGACTATGGAAGAAAAGACTAGTCAGATGCTATATCACGCAGCAGCTATAGATAGGTTGGGGATACCAGCATATTGTTGGTGGAATGAGGCTTTGCATGGGGTGGCCAGAGCTGGAGATGCAACAGTTTTTCCTCAGGCAATTGGACTGGGCGCTACATTTGATGAGGCACTAGTGGAGAAAATTGGTGATGCTACTTCTACAGAAGGTCGAGCTAAATACAATCAGTTCACTAAGCATGGCGATAGAGATATTTATAAGGGACTTACATATTGGGCACCAAACGTAAATATATTTAGAGACCCAAGATGGGGCAGAGGCCATGAAACATATGGTGAGGACCCATATCTTACTGGCCAGTTGGGAATGGCTTTTGTAAAAGGATTACAGGGCCCAGATCTTGATAATCCAAAGGCAGCTGCTTGCGCAAAGCATTTTGCAGTTCATTCCGGTCCGGAGGCAGACAGACATCATTTTGATGCCAGGGTATCAGATCAGGATTTGTATGACACATACCTGTATGCTTTCAAGCGACTGGTGAAGGATGCCAAGGTAGAGTCCGTTATGGGAGCCTACAATAGAGTAAACGGTGAGCCTGCCTGTGGAAGTAAACGCTTACTAAAGGACATCCTGAGGGATGACTGGGGCTTTGAAGGACATGTTGTTTCTGACTGTTGGGCTATTCGTGATTTCCACGAAAACCATAAGGTAACAGGCTGTGAAGTGGAATCGGCAGCATTGGCTGTGAATAACGGCTGCGATTTGAACTGCGGATGTGTATATGAAAAGTTAATTTATGCATATAAAGCTGGACTTGTTTCAGAGGAGACGATTAACACTGCAGTCGAAAGATTGATAGAACTTCGATTACGCTTAGGAACTCTTCCTGAAAGAAAAAGTAAATATGATGATATTCCATATGAAGTGGTGGAATGCAAAGAGCATAAGGATTTAGCTAATGAAGCAGCAAAGGAAAGCTTTGTTTTATTAAAGAATGATGGCGTCTTGCCACTGAATAAAGACAAGTTAAAGACCATAGGAGTCATTGGTCCTAATTCAAACTCAAGAATAGCACTTGTTGGAAATTACGAAGGAATCTCATCTGAATACATAACTCCACTTGAGGGAATCCAGAGATTTGTTGGAGATGATGTAAGAGTATTCCATGCAGATGGAACTCATCTTTGGAAGGATAGAATGCATGTACTTAGCGAAGCGAGAGATGATTTCGCAGAAGCTATGGCAGTTGCAGAGCATTCAGATGTTGTGGTTATGTGCTTAGGATTGGATTCCACAATAGAAGGTGAAGAAGGTGACGCTGGAAATGAGTTCGGTAGTGGTGACAAAAAGGGACTTAAGCTTCCAGGCTTACAGCAGGAATTACTGGAAAAGATAACAGCGGTTGGAAAGCCAGTTGTGCTTCTTCTTTTATCTGGTTCAGCACTTGACTTGTCTTGGTCGCAGGAAAACGTAAATGCCATAATGCAATGCTGGTATCCTGGAGCAAGAGGTGGAAAAGCTATTGCACAGGTACTGTTTGGACAGGATAGTCCAAGTGGAAAGCTACCAGTCACATTCTATGCATCTGACAAGGATTTGCCTGATTTTAAAGATTACTCTATGGATAATAGAACCTATAGATATTTCAAAGGAACTCCTCTTTATCCATTTGGATATGGACTGGGCTATTCGGAAATCAAATGTGGCAACGCAGCTATTGATAAGCTTTCAGGCAACATAGATGAACATTTTACAGTGACAATCGATGTGACAAACCAAGGAAGTATGAATCAAAAAGAAGTTGTTCAGGTGTACATCAAGGACATGGAAGCATCAACAAGAGTTCCATTGTGGTCTTTGAGAAAAGTAATGAGAGTCTCACTTACACCAGGGGAGACAAAGACAGTTTCATTTGAGCTTGCTCCAAGAGATTTTGCAATCATCGATGAAAAGGGAAATGCTATTGTAGAGCCAGGCAAGTTTAAGATAGCTGTTGGAACAAGTCAGCCTGATGGTAGAAGTGAAGAGCTTACTGGAAATAAATGTGATGTATTTGAAATAGATTTGAAAGGGGAAACTATTCAGGTGGAATACTAGGATAGTTTGTTTAGGGAGAAGATAATGACAATTGCTAATAATCCGATTTTAAAGGGCTTTTATCCAGACCCATCAATATGCAGAGTGGGTGATGATTTTTATATTGTATGTTCAAGCTTTGTGTATTTTCCGGGAGTGCCAATTTTCCACAGTAAGGATTTGGCTCATTGGGAGCAGATAGGACATGTGTTAGATAGAGAAAGTCAGCTTCCATTACATGGTGAAATATCTAGAGGAATTTTTGCTCCAACAATTAGAGAGCACAAAGGCACATTTTACATGATTACAACAAATGTGGATGCTGGAGGAAATTTCCTTGTTACAGCAAAGGACCCAGCAGGACCATGGTCAGATCCATACTATTTGGGTGATAAAGAATGTCCAGGTATTGATCCATCATTATTCTTTGACGATGATGATCGTTGCTACTATGTTGGAACCAGACCAAATCCAGAAGGTGTTAGATACAACGGGGATTGGGAAATCTGGGTGCAGGAGCTGGATTTAGATTCTATGAAGCTTATTGGCCCATCTATGGCAATATGGAAGGGTGCTGTTAAGGATGTTATTTGGCCAGAAGGTCCTCATCTTTACAAGAAGGATGGTTATTACTATTTGATTCATGCAGAAGGTGGCACAGGTCCAGAGCATGCCATATCAGTTGCCAGATCAAAGGAACTCTTTAAATGGTTTGAAGGCTGTCCAAGAAATCCAATATTTACACATAGAAATCTGGGCAAGAACTATCCTGTTATTTATGCAGGTCACGGAGATTTAGTTGATGACAAAGACGGTAACTACTATATAGTAATGCTTGCCTCGAGACAGTGTAAAAATCACTGCAGCATGGGCCGAGAAACATTCCTTGCCAAGGTTACATGGGAAGATGGATGGCCTGTTATCAACCAAGGGGGTGGAAAGCTTACAGACCAGGTTGAACTTCCATTTGAGGAATACAGATTCAACCAGGAAAACTCGTATACTGACATTATTCATTTCGACAGCAAAGAATTGGATGATAGATTAGTTGGAATTGAAAGAAGAAGTGAGGATTTCTATTCCCTTGCAGAAAAGTCAGGATTCCTTACCCTTTACACTCGTCCAGAAAGAATCGAGGATATTTGTAACCCTTCTTATCTTGGAATTCGTCAGAAGGATTATGCATTTGCTGTTAGCTGCGGAATTGATTTTACACCTAAGAATGAAAAAGAATGCGGTGGCCTTGTGTTGTTCCAAAACCATGAAAATCATTTAGTTATGGAAATTGTAAAAGGCGAAAGTGGAAAGCAATTCCGCGTGAGAACTGTAATTTCTGGCAAAGAAGAAATTATAAAATCAATACCAGTTTCAGATGGATTGGTTGAAATTGGAATAAAGGCAAAGGAACAGAAGTGCCAGATTTATATTGTTGATGAAAATGGCCAGTTGCCTGTAAAGGAAGATGTTGATTTGATTCCATATACAACAGAGGAAGCAGGGGGATTTGTTGGCTGCACAGTTGGTATGTACACTTCATCAAATGGTGCTGATTCGGATAACAGATGTAGCTTCAAATGGATTAGTCACACAAAGAATTAAGGGCATGATATATGAAAAGGTTTTTTAGTAAGCTTGAAATAAAAAGGAAGATGGCCCTTTTGTATATCCTTTGTGTAGTGCTTCCAATTATTATTTCAGATGGTTTTGTTTTCAAGTCCATTTATAATTCAGAAAAATCTTCCATTCTTCATCAGATGGAAAATGAAGCAAATGCCATCAATTACACTTTCTTTAATCAGGTAGACGAGGCTGCGAAGCTGGGAAATGCTTTATACAGCAGCCTCTACGTACATAGGTTTTTACATAAGGAATACTCATCAAATCTTGAGTATTACAACGCCTACCAGACATTCTTTGATGATACACTTTTAAAGCTTGTAACAGGTCAGTCTGGTATGGAATATTGCATATATTTGGATAACAATACCATAACAAATGGAGCTGAATTTCAGAAGATTACCAAGGCTATTGGAACAGACTGGTATGACTACATTTTGACATCTCATTTGAACAAGGGGCTTTATTTTGGAATGACAAAAAAGCCAACAGGAGCCATTCAAAGAACAATTTATTATTTTCAGCGATTAAACTATTACAAATATAATTCGCCTAATATATTGCTGATAAAGATAGATTATTCAAAATGTGTTGATGACATAGAGAACCTGAATTATCCATATAAAGCATATATATGTGATGATACAAGAGTGTTAATGTCTAATGGCAAGTACAGTAATGTAAGCAAGGAATATGCTAACAAGGAGCTGTTGGAAAATATTGCATATTCTCAGGAGTGTGAAGTTTATGGACAAAAACTGGAAATCAAAATAAAAGATACTAATTACAGTTTTATTGATTTGTTCAGAAAACGATGGTATCAGCTATTGTTTTTAATTGTAATAAATATTGCTTTGCCGGTGTTTGTTAGCAGTTTAATGCATACCAATTTGAAAAACAGACTGCGAGAGCAGGAAGCTGTGGTGGCCAGAAAGAATGCAGAGTTAATAGCACTTCATAGCCAGATAAACCCACACTTTTTGTTTAACGCGCTAGAGAGTATTCGAATGCATTCTCTTCTAAAAAAGGAAGAGGAAACAGCTAAAATGGTGGAGCATCTAGCAAAGCTACAACGCCAATATACAGAATGGAACGATGACATAATAGCAATTGAAAACGAGTTAAATTTTGTAGAGGCATATTTACAACTTCAAAAATACAGATTTGGAGATAGGCTTTCTTTTGAAATAGATATTGAGGATGAATGCAGAAAACTGTTGATACCAAAGCTGACCCTTGTAACATTTGTGGAAAATGCAGTTGTTCACGGTATTGAAAGTAAAACTACACCAGGATGGATTTTTGTTCGTATATACGTTAAAGGCGAAAATGTAATTATAGAAATAGAGGATACAGGAAGTGGTATTCCAGAAAATATAGCAAATGAACTGCTGGAAAATATGCGTAATGCCGATATTTCTATGCTAAAGGAGAAAGGTAGAGTTGGAATTGTAAATGCATGCGTTAGATTAAAGATGATATCAGAAGATGATGTTATGTTTGATATGGAGTCAGAAATAGGTACGGGAACTCTATTCCAAATTACAATTCCAATGACGTATTTAAAGGGGATGATTTAATGTTAAAAGTTTTGTTAGTGGACGATGAGCCGTTCATATTACAAGGTCTAAAGGTATTAGTTGATTGGGAAGCTGAAGGCTATGAAATCTACACTGCTGTAAACGGAAAAGAGGCTCTTGATTTCATAAAGAAGCAGCCAGTCGATCTTGTTATTGCTGACATTAAAATGCCACTAATGGATGGAATCGAACTTTTAAAGGAAGTTCGAAAGCTAAATGATGAAATATATTATGTGATTCTTAGCGGATATGCGGAGTTTGGATACGCCCAGGAAGCATTAAAGCATGGATGTGTAGAGTATATTTTAAAGCCTGTGGAAAGGGAGCAATTACTTACTATTCTTAGAAAAATTGCCAATTTGAACAAGGAAAGAATCATTGAGATTCAGGATAAGGCAAAGAAGGATAAGGCTTATTTTGATAGAAATATTATGTCCCTTCTTAGAGGGAAATACGATAAAACAAATATTGAATGCATATCAGATAAAATCAATGTGGATGAGGATATGTGTTATGTAGAGGTGCAGTTGGATGTTGCTACCTTATCCGAGGATTATTCTGATGAAGAAAAGAAGGAACAACTCAACAAACTATATTTGGCAGCTGATGAATTCCTGAAAAATGATTTTGCTTTATGTATTATGGATGTTTCTGACAGTGAGAAAACCTATGATATAGGCTTCATCTATACAGACTCAATGGGGCAAAAGCTACAGCTTACCACTGAGGAATATTTGAAACGATTCTATGATTATCTTATCGTAAATACGAATCTTGAAATAACAATGCTTGTGGGAAAAGGTGTATCTGGCATAAAAAATATATCTAAATCATATGGAACAGCCAATATGCTTCGTTCTCTCCAGGGATTTAGAGAAAAGAAAAATATTTATTATTACGAAGATGAATACAAAGTCACTGATACAGGAATACTTATTTGTAAGAAACAGCTAGACAACCTTATAGAGGCAATCGAAGGTGGGGAGCATGTCGAAATAAGAAAAAGAGTAGATGAGTTTTATCAGGAAATGAAAAATACTGGTGTCACTGAATCCACTATGAATCTAAATATCAATTACTTATTATTTCAGCTTATACATTTGGCCAGTGAGCTTGATAATGAAGTCAATCAGGAAGAAATTCTTAGAATGATTTTGGAAAGCACATCGGAAGAAGGGATTAGACGAGGTGGCCGGACTCATCTTTGCAAAATGGCCTACGCCTATGGTGATTACATAACTCAGCTTCGTAAAAACGTATCCAAGGGTGTGCTTGGTCAGATAGAAGATGAAATCAAAAGAAATTATGCCAGCAATTTAACCCTTAGAGAACTTAGTGAAAAATATTATATTAATTCAGCGTATCTAGGTCAGGTCTTTAGGAAAAAATATGGCTGTTCATTTAAGGATTATCTTAATGAGCAGCGCCTGAATGAGGCTGCAAAGCTACTTCGCAAAAGCGATATGAAAATATATGAAGTTGCTGAAATGGTAGGCTACAAGGATGTTGACTACTTTGTAAATAAGTTTATTGAGGCAAAGGGTTGTACCCCTACAAAGTATAAAAAGAATATGGCCGTCTAAAATTTGAGGGGGAGAAATGTAAAGTTTCTCCCCCTTTTATCTATAGTTTCTCGGATGTTTTCAATTGTGATTTTTCCTAAAATAATACCATAAAAGAGGGAGAAAGGTTCCCGAATAAAAGGAGGGTTTATATGAAAAAAAGAGTAGTAAGTGCATTATTAATTACTACAATGCTTACCTCTATGTTGGCTGGATGCGGTAAGACAGCAGGACATGGCGGAGCAGTTAACGAAGATGGAATCAAAGAATTCACGGCATTCTTTGCAGTTCCAGGTACAGAAATTAATGATGACAATGAAATTCAGCAGATTATCGCTGAAAAGACAGGTTGCAAGGTAAAAGAGACTTGGCTTACAGGACAGACAGCTGAGGAGGCTGTAGGAACATTTATTGCTGGTGGCGAGTATCCAGATTTTATTGATGGTGGTAATGGTTCTGTTCAGTTATATGAAGCTGGAGCATTAGTTGCACTTGATGATTATATTGACAACTATCCAAATATTAAGGAATTCTTCACAGATCAGGAGTGGGATGCTATTCGACAGGATGATGGACATATTTACTGGATTCCACAGTTCACAAACATCTATGGAGAAGAAAGAGAATGTACACAAAACGGTGAGGCTTTTTGGATTCAGACAAGAGTGCTTGAGTGGGCAGGATATCCAGAAGTTCGCACAATGGATCAGTACTTCGATTTAATTGAAGCATACAACGAAGCTAATCCAACAATGGAAGATGGTACAGAGAATATTCCTTACACAATCCTTTGCGATGACTGGAGATACTTCTGTTTGGAAAATGCACCACAGTTCCTTGATGGTTATCCAAATGATGGTTCTGTAATCGTAGACCCAGAAACACAAAAGATTATCGATTACAATACAACTGATACAGCTGTTGCATATTTCAAGAAGTTAAATGAAGAGTACAAGAAGGGAATCGTAGACCAGGAGTCATTCACACAGACATATGATGAGTACATCGCAAAGCTTTCTACAGGTCGTGTTCTTGGTATGATTGACCAGTGGTGGGATTTTGCATACAACGCAGAAGATGCTATTAAGTCAGCAGGACTTGATGCACAAGGATGTCAATACGTTCCTCTACCAATAACTATTGATGAAAGCATTACAAATCAGTGGCACAATTCAGGCGGAGAATTGAACGTTTCTTCAGGTCTTGCAATTACAACTAGCTGCGAAGATGTTGAAGGCGCACTTCAGTTTGTAAATGATCTTCTGGGACAAGAAGTACATGACCTTAGATTCTGGGGTGTAGAAGGTGTTGATTACGTTGTAGGTGATGATGGTATGTTCTCTCGTACACAGGAAATGAGAAACAATGCGTCAGATACAGCATACAAGGCATCACATTTATGCTCATATTCATATTTCCCACAGTGGGTAGGCACTAGCCGTGATGGAAAGAATGCTATGAGACCTGATGGTCAGGAAGATGAGTTCTATGATGGACTTTCAGATTCTGTAAAAAATTGTTTTGCAGCATATGGTGTGAAGACATATGTTGAAATGCTTGGTACATCTCCAGCACCAGGACCATGGTATCCAATGTACACATTCTCAAATTCAATGACAACATCAACACCAGGTGGTACAGCTTGGACACTTATGGGTGAGACAAAACACCAGTATCTTCCAAAGGTTGTAATGGCTGACGATTTCGACAGTGCTTGGGAAGAATATATGAAAGCATACAATGAATGTCATCCAGAGGATTTCCTCTCTGAGATGCAGACAGAGCTTGATAGAAGAATAGAAGAGGCTGCTAAGTATGAATAAAAAATCAATTAGCCTAACACAATTAAAACATCAAAAGGTACTTTTGATATGGGCTGCAGTAATAGTTGTATATGGAGTTGTATTCTATTATCTACCTCTTGCAGGATGGGTAATGGCATTTCAGGATTACAAACCAGTAACTGGACTATTGCATTCCAAGTTTATAGGCTTTGATAAATTTATTCGCTTGTTCTCTGATGTCACATTTTTGAGAGTAATTAGAAATACCCTTGCAATGGGTGTTATCAACTTGGCTGTAACATTTTTCATGGCAATCTTATTTGCAATCTTGCTAAATGAGATTGCCTGCCAAGGTGGCAAAAAGGTTGTTCAAACAATTTCTTACCTTCCACATTTCCTTTCTTGGATTATTGTTACAGGAATTCTTCATGATGCACTTTCAGGAACAGGAATTATTAATCAGTTGCTTTTAAGCTTTAATTTAGTGGAACAGCCAATCAACTTTTTTGCCCACGAAAAATATTTCTGGCCTATCGTTGCATTTGCAAATGTATGGAAGGAAACAGGATGGAACGCCATTATCTATTTGGCAGCAATCACAGCTATTGATCCTTCTTTATATGAAGCTGCATCAATCGATGGAGCTGGAAGATGGGCGAAAATAAAGCATGTTACTTTACCAGGAATTAAACCTACAATCATGATTTTACTTCTGATGAATATCGGAAATGTATTGAATGCAGGCTTTGAAATTCAGTACTTACTTGGAAATGGTCTTGTTGTAAATGTATCTCAGACAATCGATATCTACGTATTGAAATGGGGCATCAGCCAAGGTGATTATGCAATTGGTACTGCAGCAGGTATTTTCAAGAGTGTAGTAAGTATAGTGTTGATTGTAATTTGTAACCGAATTGCAAAACGACATGGCGAAGAAAGATTATTCTAAGGGGGCTAGGCAATGAATAAGAAAAAGAGAAAGAAGATTTCTGGTGCCGATTTGGCCTTTAGAATATTCAATACAATTTTCATGATTGCTTTCGTAGTAATAACTCTTTATCCAGTATTGAATACGTTAGCAATTTCTTTGAACGACGGTACTGATGCATTAAGAGGTGGAATTTATTTATGGCCACGTGTATTTACTTGGAAGAATTACACCACAGTACTTCAGAAGGATAATCTGATTACAGGTGCATTTATCACTGTTGCAAGAACAATTATTGGAACACTTTTAGCTTTAGTATCAAATGCGATTTTAGCATTTATCGTAAGTAGAAAAGATTTTATATTTGCCAAACAAGTATCCTTATTTTGGGTAATAACAATGTATGTTAATGGCGGACTTATTCCAACCTTTCTCCTATACAAGTCACTTGGCTTGACTAACAGTTTTGCAGTCTATGTAATACCGGGAATGATTTCTGCTTTTAACATGCTTGTTATTAGAACCTACATGAAGGGTATTCCAGATAGTTTGGAAGAGTCAGCACAGTTGGACGGAGCAGGCTATACAACAATTTTCCTAAAGATAATATCACCTCTGTGCAAGCCTGTGTACGCAACTGTCGCTCTTTTCGTAGCTGTTGGTCAGTGGAACTCTTGGTTCGATGCAATGCTCTATAACAGAATGAGTGATGACTTAACAACATTGCAGTACGAATTGATGAAACTCCTTTCCTCTGTAACCAACCAAAGCTCGTCTGCTGAGTCTATGAAGAATTCTAACGGCTCCGTAACTCCAACATCCGTTAGAGCAGCAGCGACAATTATCACAATGCTTCCTATCATTTGTATTTATCCATTCCTTCAGAAATACTTCGTAACAGGACTAACACTTGGAGGCGTAAAGGAATAAAGGCATTATGAGAAATGTATTTTTAGAAATAGGAAAAACAGGTGAAGAAATAAATGCCAGAGTAGAAGAGACATTTAATGAGATTTTCTATGGCAATGACAAATTCTTTTACACAACTGATGATCAGACTATGGGGTATCTAGTTGATACAGGAAACAATGACACCAGAACTGAAGGCATTTCATATGGCATGATGATTTGTGTTCAGATGGATAAGAAGAAGGAGTTTGATCAACTTTGGAACTGGGCCATGACAAACATGCATTTAAGTCAGGGAGAAAACAAAGGATATTTTGCCTGGTCCATTGGGACAGGTGGCGAGAAGTATTCTGATGGCCCAGCTCCAGATGGTGAAGAATTTTTCGCTATGGCCCTTATTTTTGCGAGCCATAGATGGGGAGATGGGATTGGAATATATGACTATAGCCACATGGCTAAGGAACTTCTGAAAACCTGTATTCATCACGAAGAGCTTTACGGTGGTCACAACATGTGGAGTGATGAAGGCTTAATCAAGTTTGTGCCAGGCTTGGAGTTTACAGATCCATCATATCATCTGCCTCATTTTTATGAGTTGTTTGCAGAAAACTGCTATCCAGAGGATAAGGCGTTTTGGAAGAAGGCGGCTCAGGCTAGCAGGGATTTCCTTAAGATAGCCTGTCATCCATCAACTGGACTTTCTCCAGAGTATAGCTTTTACGATGGAACACCATATCCTGATGATGGTAATTTTGGTGGTAGACATGATTGGTTTTACAGTGATGCCTACAGAACTATTGCAAATATCGGCTTGAATTACGAATGGACAAAAGATGATTCGGTAGACAAAGACTTTTTACAGTGGAGTAGAAATACAGCAAACAATCTACAAAACTTCTTCTACACACTGCCAGAAGACAACAACCGTGGAATATATGCAATAGACGGAACACCTATTGAAGGCAAAGCACTTCATCCAGTGGGACTCACTGCCACCATTGCTCAGGCAAGCTTAGCTTCTGACAATCAGTGGAGCCTCAAAGCAGTAGAAGAATTTTGGAACACTCCTCTTAGGACCGGAGATAGAAGATACTATGACAATTGTCTTTACATGTTTGCTATGCTGGCGCTAAGTGGAAATTATAAAAAGTGGTAAAAAAGACCCAGCTTACACTAGGCGTGAGCTGGGTTATCTAGATTTTTATTATTCCTGTACTCCAATGGGGTACAGGAATATTTTTCTTTAAATAATTTCGTGTAATAGCTTTGATTCGAGAAGCTAAAAAAATCCGATATTTCTTCTATTGTTGCATTTGAATAAAGCAGTAATTGGGTACTTCTCTGTAGTTTTATACTATTGATGTAATCAGGAATAGATACACCGACCTCTTTTCGAAAGCATTTCGAAAGCCAACGTTCGGAAACATTACAAATTCCAGCAAGTATCGATAAGGTTAGTTTTTTTTGTACATGAGAATTGATGTAGGACACACAATTTGAAATCATAGGGGAGTAACCTTTTTCTGTTGTGGCTTGCTTATTTACAACTTCTGAGATTGCGGCTATAAGTTCTACATAATAAGGTCTCACATCAAAATAAGTTGGCGCTGAGTCAACTCTCTGACATATTATTTCAGCAATCACATTTACAGCATCTTCTCCAACACCACTACGGATTGCTTCCTGACAAATCTTGTTGGCGACTACCATAAAAACATATTTTGTTTGGCGATCGTGATCCAAGGACATTTTCGTAAAGGAATACTGATTTGGTTCTGAAAACTTTTTAAATAAGTCTTCCATGACTGGAATTCCATCCATGGCAAAGTAAGAGTATAAGTCGTTATTAATGGATTCAGGGCTACTGTAATTCTTATCCTCGGTATCAAGATTATTAACTTCTAGAAGAGATTGGAGATTTTGTAAAGGCTCTTTTGATGCAATTATTTCATCAACTAAAATATTAGATTTGTCCAGCTCTTTGGCGGTGTTTATAAAGTAAGCTAAACAAAGTGCATTTTTTAATTCTTCTATGGAAATAAGCTTGCTTTGTTTTATGTTTAGCTTAATTGCTTCCTTGTCCTTACTATATGGCTTTCCAAAGAAAAAGTGATTTATAAATTCATCACTATGCTCTTGAGGCAAACAGGGACCAAGAATTAAAAAACTATAATCGGATAGCTTTGAAATGGCAATAAAAATAGATGGTTCTTCAATGATAATTAGTGGGGTATTTATATCGTGTCCTTCATTATTAAATCTTGAGACTGCATATTTCATCAAACTAGGCATAGGTATGTCTGGAATGAAATAAGAGATTTCGGTGTGAGTATTGTATATGCAAAATGGAATATTGATGGTAGATTGCAATGATTCTAATAACTGTAATCTGTGGGACATTTGTATTCTTCCTGTTCAGTGTACTAATTTAATAAAATATGTACAATTTTATTATTTGTATATCCCGCTGTCAAATATAATTAACCCATAATACAAAAGGGGGACAGGTATTTATGTTATTTAACAAAGATTTTATGTTAGGTGCAGCAACAGCGGCTCATCAGGTAGAAGGAAACAATGTAGGTAGCGATTATTGGATTATGGAGAATCTTGAACATTCTGTTTTTGTAGAAAAATCAGGATCAGCAGTAGATCATTACAACAGATATGAAGAAGATATCGATTTGTTAAAGAAAGCAGGGCTTAATGCATATCGTTTTTCCATCGAATGGGCAAGGATTGAGCCTGTAGAAGGTCAGTGGAATGAAAAGGAAATGGAGCACTATATTAAGGTGATTGACTACTGTCTTGCAAACGGAATTGAACCGGTAGTTACCTATCATCATTTCTCGTCACCAGCATGGCTAATAACTAAGGGGGGCTGGGAATCGCCAGATGTGGTTAGATATTTTGAAAGATATGCCAAATATGTAACAGAACATGTTGCAGGTAAAGTTAAATATGTATGCACAATTAACGAAGCAAATATGCGTCTTCAGATGGCCTTTTTAATTAAGGATATTACGGAAAGAATGTCTAAGCAGTCAGAAATTCAAAATCAGGAAGGCTCAGTACAGGTTGGAGTAAATCTTTCTCAGAATCAATCACAGATGATGATGTCTATGATGGAAACAGCAAAAGCATTTAATATAGATGATCCTAGAAAGGTAGCAAATTTCGTTTCACAAGCTAGTGAAGAAGGAGATTTGCTTGTAATGAAAGCCCATAATGCTGCACGAAATGCAATTAAATCAGTTGATCCTAGTATACAGGTTGGATTGACCCTTTCTCTTCATGATATCCAATGTGTAGATGGTGGTGAAGAGAACGCAAAGAAAGCATGGGATGATGAATTTACACACTATCTTCCATATATTGAAAAGGACGATTTCCTTGGAGTTCAGTGTTATACAAGAAAGATATTTGACGAAAATGGTGCAAATTCTTCGTTTGAAACAGGAACTAAAACACAGATGGGATATGAGGATTATCCTGCAGGAATAGTAAATGTTGTTAGAAGATGTGCTGAAGAATTCAAAGGCACTATTATCGTTACTGAAAATGGAATAGCAACATCGGATGATGAAAGAAGATGTGAGTTTATAAAAGAAGCATTGACAGGACTTAATGATTGCATTACCGAGGGCATTAAATTAAAGGGCTATTTTGCATGGTCATTATTAGATAATTTTGAGTGGCAAAAGGGCTTTTCAATGACCTTTGGATTAATAGCAGTTGACAGAAATACAATGGAAAGAACACCAAAAAAGAGTCTTAAAGTTCTTGGCAGCTTTATGGAAAAGTAGTGAGGTTTATAATGACAGAAAATTTAACATCTAACGTAGAAAAAAAGGATATCTATAGAAAAGCAAAGAATTGGCAAATAGCACTTACCACAATAAATTCAGGTGGAGCAATGTGTTTTTATATGCTTTTAACCTATGCTAGTTATGTGGCAAATGTGGGATATGGTATAGCAACAGCGATTGTAGGAGTATTATTAACTGCCACAAGGATATTTGACGGGTTCATTAATCCATTTATAGCAATGTTAATAGATAAGACTATGACAAAATATGGAAAAATTCGTTTATTCTTGCTGGCAGGTTGGGGTTTAGAAAGTTTGGCAATCTTTATGCTCTATATATGGTGCTCAGGAAAAGGCCATGGAATTATTTTGTTTACAATGATGTATTTAGTTTACATTGTGGGATACACAATGAACAATGTTGCAGGTATGATAGCTGGACCTGTTATGACAAATGATCCAAATCAAAGACCAATCGTTGGTGTGTGGGGAACGGTATATAATTATTTCGCACCAATGATAATGACTGTATTTTTTACTGTTGTCTTACTTCCTAGATACAATAATGAATATACAGTAGAGATGCTTGCAGCATGTGCGACAGTGACAATTGTTATATCATTCGTATTTACGATACTTGCTTGTATTGGTATATCAGAGGCTGATAAGCCAGAAAACTTTGGAACAGATAGCCGGGGCGCAAGCGAAAAGGTAAAAGTAAAAGATATGATAAAGCTGTTGAAATCAAACAAGGCTTTGCAGATGTACATTGTAGCAGGAGCTACTGATAAGCTTGCACAGCAGACTGCTAGTCAATCTATTATTACCACAATGCTATTTGGTATTTTAATTGGAAATATGCAATTATCAACAATATTGAATGTAGTTGCGATGTTGCCATCTATTGCTTTTGCAATTTTTGGAGCAAGATATGCAGGTAAACATGGTAGTAAGGAAGCTCTTTATTTTTGGACAGGAATTTGTATGGCGTTTTCAATATTATTGGCAGCATTTATGTATATTGTTGATATGAGAAAAGTGACTGTTGAAATACTTCCAACTGCCGTATTTTTTGTAATTACATTATTAGTTAATGGCGCAAAGATGTGTGTAACAACAGCTACATCTTCTATGAGCGGGGATGTGATTGATTATGAAATGGCCCGTTCAGGAAAATATATGCCTGCAGTTGTTACAGGAACATATAACTTTTTTGATAGAATTCTTTCATCACTTGGAGCAGTTTTGGCAACTTCGCTAATAGCGTTAATCGGTTATACATCTACAATGCCACAGCCAACAGATACACCAAGTCTTGCAATTAAAAATATGACAATATTTATTTATATTGGATTACCACTTATTGGCTGGATTTGTAATCTATTTGCAATGAAGCTTTCTCCTATATCTAAAGAAGAAATGGTAAGGATTCAGGAAAAGATAGCAGAACAGAAAGCGAAAGTGAAATAAGAGTAATGAATAATTTAGCTGTGCAACAGATAATGATTGGATCTGCATGTAAAGATGAGAAGACAACGTTAAGTACTTTGAAACGAATAAAACAGGTTGGTTACGATGGAATAGAATTGAATCTATTTATGATTGAGAGTACACCATTTATAGTTCGATTACTTACAAAAATGGCAGGTATGCCGGTTGGTAAGGGGGCCAATATATATTGGCCCGATATGCTAAAGGAAAGCAGACTTAAAGCTACTAGTCTTCATGCCGATTTAGGAAGTTTGGAAAATAGAATTGATGAAGTTATTTCAAAGGCGAGAGAATTAGACACAAACAAAATAGTAATAACTGGAATGTACAGATTTGATTATGGTAATTATGATGATGTAAAGTCTTTAGCAAAAAGATTGGACAAAGTAGGCGCGAGACTACATGAATCAGATTTGCAATTACTATATCACAACCATAATGTGGAATTTTTGAAGGTTGATAATAAATATACGGCATATGAAATGATACTTAAGGATACGGATCCTGATTTGGTTAAGGTAGAATTTGATTCATATTGGCCTGCAGAAGCTGGTGTTGATTTTATTCCATTGATGGAACAACTGGGTGAGCGATTGGTTCTTTATCACATTAACGATAGAGGGACAAGATTAAAAAAAGTTCCAATTACTCCAATTCTAAAATCAGATTCGATAGAGTTAGGGCATGGTAATATGCCATTAAAAAGGATTCTTGGCTTGGACTGTATAAAAAATGTTGATGCAATTATTCTTGAGAGCCATAGAAATTGGGTCAACAATAATCCCATTGAATCTTTGGAGAAAAGTATAGCATTTTTGCAGGAGAATTATTCTAATGAACATTAGCGGAATACTAAAATCGAACTTAGTACATTGGATAGAACCAGAAAAGGAAATTGATACAGAAAAAAGACAAAGACCAAAGTGGGTGGAAAAGTCTTTTGATGTAAAAACTATAAATGGTAACGAGGAACTATTTATCACAGCTCATGGATGCTATGAGGCATACATTAATAATCATAGAGTAGGAGACTTTGTTTTTGCTCCAGGCACTTCTGAATATGAAAAGGAACTATATGTTCAAAGGTATAACGTTGCAGGTCTTTTGAGGGAAGGTAAAAATACTATTAAGGTATTGCTTGGAGATGGTTGGTATCGAAGTGCAGCAGGTGTTACTGGCGCAAGAAATCTTTTTGGAACCCATATAGGGCTTTTGGCGTGGATTTCTTCAGAAGATACTATTATTGTAAAGACTGATAATACATGGGAGACTTATCCTCATTCTGAAATTGTGTCTGCGGACATGTGTCAGGGAGAAGTAATTGATTGTTCTAAAACCGTACAAGAAAACAAATCACATGTATACGAGAAGAACTATTCATTTAACAATCTAATATTTACTGATAATCCTCATATTGTTGAGAAGGAAAGATTTAAGGGAAAGCAAATAAAAACTCCATCTGGAAAAACGGTCATAGATTTTGGTCAAAATATTGCAGGATATGTTCAGATGACATTTAATGCAAAGTCTGGTCAAAAAATCATATTGACTCATGGTGAAACTCTAGATGAAAATGGTGAGTTTACTATTGAAAATTTTCAACCTGGAGAACGACACAAAGAAGGTGGTATTTTTCAAAGAATTGAGTATACAGCTCATGATGGCAAAAATACTTACAAGCCTCATTTTTCTATCTTTGGATTCAGATATTGCTTGATAGAAACAGATATTTCGTTAGAGGACGCAGAATTTGAGGCAATAGCTGTATATTCAGATATGGAAGAAACAGCAAGCTTTGAGTCAAGCAATGAAAAGCTCAATACTTTGTTCAAAAATGCAATGTGGAGCATGAAAGGAAATTTCTGCGATATACCAACGGATTGTCCGACTAGAGAAAGAGCAGGTTGGACTGGTGACGCAGGGATTTTCGTGAATACTGGTCTATATTTAATGGATTGTAGACGAATTTATGAAAAATGGCTGGCAAGTTGCAGAGCAAATCAATATAAATCTGGAGCTGTTAGAAATATCGTACCAAGAAACAATGAGGAAAGTTTCTTTGGAAAGCTTTTATCTGCATCTGCTGGATGGGGAGATGCAATTATTATTGTTACACACACTTTGTATAAGAGATATGGTGAGCAGTCGATTATTCGTGAAAACTATGAGGCAATGAAAAAGTGGCTCATGTTTCTCAGAAAAAGAGCTAAAAAAGGCTGTATAAAAAAACTTCTTAGCGGCAGTTTAGACAGTTTTTATGACGTTACATCAGGACTTGATTATGGAGAATGGGCTGAACCAGATATAGAATTTGCAAGTGGAGTAGATATGAAAGGTAAGAGTGGAGTCGCAACTGCTTATTTAAGCTACTCTGCGAGGCTCTTAACTGAAATGGCGGATATCATTGGAAAGCATGAAGATGCAAAAGAATTTTTGAAGATAAGCCAAGGAGCAAAAAAGGCATATCAACATCGCTTTATTCCAAATGGAATCATTGAATCGGATCGACAAAAGGACTACGTAAGGCCAATCGCTTTTGGGCTTTTAGATGAGAAAGATATTTGCATCAATGCTAAAAAACTAAATGCCTTAGTTGAAAAGATGGATTTTCATTTAAATACAGGCTTTTTATCGACACCTTTTTTATGCAAAGTGCTTGCCGATAACGGTTATGTAGAAACTGCTTACAAGCTACTTTTGCAGGAAACAAAACCAAGTTGGCTATATGAGGTAAATCAAGGCGCTACAACCGTTTGGGAAACATGGGATGGAAAAGCATCTCAAAACCATTACAGCTATGGAGCAATTTGTGAGTGGCTGATAGAGGGCGTTTGTGGGCTAAAATACACATTTGACGAGTTAGTATTAAATCCACTACCAAGCAAACAGCTACAATATGCAAAAGTCTCTTATAAATCCGAAAAGGGAGTTATTAAAGTAGGTTGGCACTATGAGGATGATAAATGTCTTTATAGTGTAAAATTGCCTGATGGTTTATCCGGAAAATTGATAAAGCCTAATGGTGAAGAGGTAATAGTTCAAGGAAGCTATATTTGTGAATTATAATAGGTTAAAAAAATCTGTCTTATCGCCCTGATCTAATTCTATATTCTTTAGGCGATAGACCATATTTGGCTTCGAAGATTCTGTAGAAATATGCAGAGTTTTCGTAGCCAATTTTTTTTATGATTTTTTCTGTTGTAAGAGTAGTGTTTTCTAAAAAGTATGCAGCTTCCTGAAGGCGACGCTGCTGAAGAAGCTGCTTGAAATTCAGGCCGGTATTTTGTTTCAAAATTCTGCTAAGATATGCGGTTGAATACCCTGTCAGCTGAGCCAGTTCATCCAGTGTGCCATTGTCAAAATGGGTATCAATGTATTCAAGGGCTTGAATTGTGATTGAGTTACTACCCCGGCTCATATCGGTCAATGTGTCTGATGATAGAGTACAGAGATTCATCAGAAGTAAATCCATTGTGGACATGGCGATAGTGTTCATATCATTTTTGTGATAGGTGAGGGTCCAAATTAAGTTCTCTAATAAATTTTCAACAGGTAGTATGCCCTTGGCATGGTACAGAAGATAGTCGTTGTAATTTTTTCTTTCTGAAAGGGATGCTACGATAAAATCTCTCAAAATATCATTTCTATCATAGAATATTTGAGTGCGGGAAAAGAATTCAGGCAAGATAATAAAGTTAATTGCAATATCGTCTTTACCGCATGGCTCAATATCATGTCTTGCGTGACGGTTTAATAGTAGGATATCTCCAGCTTGAAGTGTAAGTGTTTCGCCATCCACAAAATGAGTAGTGAGCTGTCCCTTTAGCATACAAACCATTTCTATATAGTTGTGTCTATGTGTAGGGAAATATGCAAATCTGGTGTGAGGTCGAATGTCGATTAGCTTTCCTTGTGCCAGAAGCTTTCCTGAATCTACAACAAATTCATCCTCAGAGGTATACAGCTCTTTTCTAATGCTGGTATCCCCTTCAAGAATCATTTTCTCCTCGTCTGTTATTCGGTTTAGAAGTTCATAAATATCATTTCTCATAATGTCAAATAAGGTCCCATAACATATAATCTGCTGTTCTAGTTACATTGATAAAATCATTATATTATAGGCTTAAATAAAGAGCAAATAAAGTTCTAGGAGGGTTAAGATGTTAGTAGAAACAAAAGCAAGAGTGGGTGTGTTTTCTATCGCCCTTGGCGCATATTTACCACAGTTTCCATCGTTGGTACCAGAATTTGAAAAGCAGTTTGAGGATTTTAAAAAGTCAATTCCGGATACTGTAGAAATAATCGATGGCGGTGTGGTTACAACAAAGGAGCAGTCACAGGCCGCAGGAGATAAGTTTAGAGCAGCAGATGTAGATTTAGTTTTCATGCAGCTTCTAACCTATGCTACAAGCTACAACATGCTTCCAGCAGTAAAGGATTTAGATGTTCCTGTAGTGCTTGTGAATATACAGAAGCTTAAGGCACTTGATTATGATACAGCTGGTACAGCAGAGTGGCTTGGAGAGGCCTATGCCTGCGGTGCAGTTGGTGAAATGGTGGCAGATCTCAATCGCTATGGTAAGCGCAGCGCTGTAATCACTGGTGTTGTAGAAGGTGGCGATGAAAATGTTGCAAGAGAAATAGGTGAGTGGTGCCTTGCAGCAAATTGCCGTCGCAGATTTAGAGATACAAACATCGCCCAGATTGGCAGACCATATCCAGGCATGATGGATTTATATATCGATGAGTCAAATCTTTACAGAAGAATGGGGCTTTACACAAAGCAGTTTGACTGGGAAAAGATTTGGGCTATTGCAGATGATATTACAGACGAGGCCGTTATTAAAGCAAAGGCTGAGGACATCTTAGATACATTCGATATTGTCGGTGGTGGAGATGTAGATAAAGTTTGGGAGATGGCAAAGTACGTTGTTGCCTTTGAACAGTGGGTTAAGGACGAGCAGCTTGGTCTCGTAGCATCTCACTATGATGGATTTGCAAAGGGAATTGCTGGTAAGGTGGACAGCCTTCTTATTCCAGCCTTCTCTATGTTGATCAAGCAAGGAACAGCATGTGCTGTTGAAGGAGATATGAAGGTTGCTATGGCAATGAGCATTTTGAAGACTATCTCTGGCACAGGTCAGCTGGCAGAAATGTACACTATCGATTTCAACGATGATGTGACACTTATTGGACATTCTGGTTCTGGGGATGCAGCAATCTCACAGGCTAAGAAGCCAACTATGAAGATGATGGATGTGTTCCATGGTAAGACAGGCGGCGGATATCTTACACAGTTCTATCCACCTACAGGACCTATCACTTACCTTGGTATCACACAGGATGGCGAAGGTCACTTCAAGTTCGTAGTTGCTGAGGGTGTTAACGAAGAAGGAAAGATTCTTCAGAACGGCGACACAATGATGCGTACAAGATTCAGCTGCAGCGCTGCAGAGTTTGTAACCAGATGGAGCGAGACAGGTCCTACACATCATTTTGGTGCAGCAGTTGGTCATCATATTGAAACAATCAAAAAAGTTGCAAAGGTATTTAACGTACCAGTTGAAGTAGTAGTTAGATAAAGGAGAAATAGAAATGAAAGTATTAGAAGCAAAGTTTGTAGAAGGTTTTATGAGAATGGCAAATGACGGCTGGGAGCAGGGCTGGCATGAGCGCAATGGTGGAAACCTTTCTTATAGAATCAAGCCTGAGGAAGTAGACAGCGTAAAGGAAGAGTTTGTAGCAGGCGATTGGAGAGAAATCGGAACAGAAGTTAAGGATTTAGCAGGAGAGTATTTCCTTGTTACAGGTTCTGGAAAGTATTTTAGAAATGTAATTATTGATCCAACTGATTCTATCGGAATCATTGAAGTAGATGAGACTGGTAGTAAATACAGAATCGTATGGGGATTCGTAAATGGTGGCAGACCAACATCAGAACTTCCATCACACCTTATGAACCTTGAGGTTTGCAAGAAGAGAGATGCTGAAATTCGTGTTGTATATCATTGTCATCCAACAAATGTTATTGCACTTACATATGTTCTTCCACTTGAGGATGAAATCTTCACAAGAGAAATCTGGGAGATGGCAACAGAGTGCCCGATAGTATTCTCTCAGGGAATCGGAGTAGTACCATGGATGGTTCCAGGCGGAAGAGATATTGCAGTTGCAACATCTGAAATCATGGCAACAAAGGATGTAGCTGTTTGGGCTCATCACGGAATGTTTGTATGCGGTACTGATTTTGATATTGCATTCGGTCTTATGCACACAGTAGAAAAGGCTGCAGAGGTACTTGTAAAAGTTCTTTCTATGACAAACAAGAAGCGTCAGACAATCCAGCCAGATGAGTTTAGAGCATTAAATGCACCATTCGGTGTTCAGATTAATGAAGAATGCTTATACGAAAAGAAGAGCGATGTTATTGGAGAAAGATAATGGCAAATTACTATTTAGCGGTAGATATTGGGGCATCTTCGGGCAGGCATATGCTTGCCCATCTTGAAGATGGGAAAGTGGTTTTAGAGGAAATCCATCGATTTTCCAATGGAATGATTGAGGTGGATGGTCATAAGAGATGGGATATTGAGGAGCTCTTTAGACAGATAATTATTGGCTTAAAGAAATGCAATGAGCTTGGAAAAATCCCAACATCAATGGGCATCGATACCTGGGCCGTTGACTATGTTCTATTAGATGGAAATGATAATGTGGTTCGCCCATGTTTTGGATATCGCGATAGCAGAACATCTGAAATGGACGAAGAGGTTTATAAAATCATTCCTGAGGATAAGCTATATGAGCGCACTGGAATTCAAAAGGCCATTTTCAATACCATATATCAGCTTATGGCAGATAAAAAGGCGGGCTATCTTAAGGATGCGAAAAGCTTTTTGATGGTACCAGATTATCTGCACTATTTACTGACTGGTGTTAAGTCGAATGAATACACCAATTGCTCTACAACACAGCTTCTAAATCCTGATACAAAGGAATGGGATTACGAGCTTATTGAAATGCTAGGTTTTAACAAAGATTTGTTTGGTGAAATTAAGCAGCCAGGCGTATGCATTGGCACATTTACTGATTCAGTTAAGGCAGAAGTGGGATTCGACTGCAAGGTTGTGCTTCCACCTACTCATGACACAGCATCAGCTGTATTTGCAGTTCCTAACACATCCGACAATGTACTTTATATTTCATCAGGTACATGGTCACTTTTAGGTAGTGAGAACATGAAGGCCATATGCACAAAAGAGGCAATGGAAGCCAACTTCACCAACGAAGGTGGTTATGAAGGACGTTTCCGTTTCCTTAAAAACATCATGGGACTTTGGATGATTCAGTCGGTAAGAAATGAGCTGATTGCAGCAGGACAGGAATATTCATTTGCTGAGCTTTGTGAAATGGCAGAGGCGGCGGATATAGATTCTATAGTAGATGCAAATGCTGAAGTTTTCTTGGCACCCGCTTCTATGATTAATGCAGTAAAGGATTACTGTAAAAATCAAGGACAAAAGGTTCCTGAAACACCAGGAGAGCTGGCAAAGGTTATTTATCAGTCTTTGGCTGTTTGTTACAAAATGGCCTGCTACGAGGTAGAAAAGATTACAGGCAAATATTTTAATATTATCAATGTAGTTGGCGGTGGCTCAAAGGCTGGATATTTGAATAAGCTCACAGCAGAAACTACAGGAAAAACAGTTGTTGCAGGTCCTTCAGAGGCCACAGCCCTTGGCAACATCGGTGCTCAGATGGTAGCTGCAGGTGAAGTGGCAGGGCTAAAGGAGTTTCGAAAGCTATTGGCATAAGTACATATATAATTGTAAAAGCTCCCTTAGTCATTTAGAATGATTGCGGGAGGTTTTATTATGAAATCAGACATCAAGTATAAGCTGGCAGAAGCTATGAAAACCTGCATGAAAACAACATCAGTTGAAAACATCACAGTCAAACAGATAGTTGATGTATGTGGAGTTTCGAGACAAAGCTTTTATCGCAACTTTATCGACAAATACGACCTGATAAACTGGTACTTTGACAGGCTGCTGGAACAGTCCTTTAAAGAAATGGGCCAAGGTGAAACCATTCGCGAAGGCCTTATTAAAAAGTTTGCATACATAAAGCAGGAGAGATTATTCTTTACAGCAGGCTTTAAGGGGGACGACCAGAACAATCTCAAGGATCATGACTTTATTATGATTTACGAGTTCTATTGTGATTTGATTAGAAAAAAGACTGGTGAGAATCTTGATAAGCATATGAGAAAGCTTCTTGAGATGTATTGTCAGGCTTCTATTTACATGACAGTTCAGTGGCTTATGAAAGGCATGAAAGAGTCTGAGGAAGAGCTGGCTGATTTGATGATAGATGCAATGCCAGATATGTTACACAAGCTATTCAAAGAGATTGATTTGGTTTAGAAAGCCTTTATTTTAGCGATTTGTGAATTTTATGAAAATGTTACACATACGTATATCTGTAACTTATATTGACACACCCTATGATGATAAAATATCAATCGTAGGGTGTGTTATTTTTTTAACACAATGTTTGTTACAAAAAAGGAGTGTATTGTTATGGCTAACAGAATTTCTTTAAATCCAACATCTTATCATGGTGCTGGTGCAATCCAGGAAGTAGTAAATGAGATTAAGGCTCATGGCTTCAAGAAAGCATTTGTTGCTTCAGATCCAGATCTTATTAAATTTGGAGTTACAGCTAAGGTTACAGATTTACTTGATAAAGCAGGTATTCCTTATGGCGTATACTCAGATATTAAACCAAATCCAACAATCGAAAATGTAAAGAATGGTGTAGAAGCATTTAAGACTTCTGGTGCAGATTGTATTGTTGCTATCGGTGGCGGATCATCAATGGACACATCAAAGGCAATTGGTATCATCATTACAAACCCAGAGTTTGCAGATGTTCGTTCACTTGAAGGTGTTGCACCTACAAAGAACCCATGCGTACCTATTATCGCAGTTCCAACAACAGCAGGTACAGCAGCAGAGGTTACAATCAATTACGTTATTACTGACGTTGAAAAGGAAAGAAAGTTTGTATGTGTAGATACAAATGATATGCCAATCGTTGCAGTTGTTGACCCAGAGATGATGTCTTCTATGCCAAAGGGACTTACTGCAGCTACAGGTATGGATGCTCTTACACATGCAATTGAAGGATATACAACAAAGGCAGCATGGGAGATGACAGATATGTTCCATCTCGAGGCTATTCGTCTTATTTCAAAGAATCTTCGCGATGCTGTTGAAAACAAAAAGGAAGGCCGTGAGGGTATGGCACTTGGCCAGTACATTGCAGGTATGGGCTTCTCAAACGTTGGTCTTGGTATCGACCATGCAATGGCTCACACACTTTCAGCACACTATGACACACCACACGGCGTAGCATGTGCTATGTTCCTTCCAATTTCTATGGAATTCAATCGCGAGTATACTGGGGAGAGACTTCGCGAGGTTGCTCGAGCTATGGGAGTAGAAGGCGTTGATAACATGTCACAGGATGAGTACCGTGATGCAGCTATCGCAGCTGTTAAGAAGCTTTCTGAGGATGTTGGTATTCCAAAGACTCTTGATAAGATCAAGGAAGAGGATTTAGACCAGCTTGCAACAGATGCTCTTAATGATGCTTGCTACCCTGGAAACCCTCGTGAGGCTACAAAGGAGCAGGTAATTGACATGTTCCGTATGCTCATGGCATAAAATATGAACAAATAGTTAAAAAACAGTGTTCTGTGATTATTAGTTTCACAGGACACTTTTTTTAATATATAATAAGAAATGATTAGGATAAATGTTTACTTAAAATTTAATTAATGCTATTATAGAGAGGATTTTTTTATTTTTTAGGTTAACTAAGTTTTAGTCTAAATAGAGGAGTTTTGTAGAATGAGAAAGACAAAGATTATTTGTACAATCGGACCAGCCAGCATGAATGAGGAAACTCTTACAGCTATGGCAAAGGCCGGAATGAACGTAGCAAGAATGAACTTCTCCCATGGTGACCATGAGGAGCAGGGCATGAAGATGGATTTAGTTAAGAAAGTCCGCAAAAAGCTTAACATGCCAATCGCCATCTTACTTGACACAAAGGGACCAGAGTATCGTATCAAAACATTTAAGGACGGCTCTGTTACAGTTAGCGAAGGTGACACATTCATCTTCACTACAGACGATGTTGAAGGTGATCAGACTAGAGTATCAGTTACTCACAAGAATCTTCACAAGGATCTTAACGTAGGTGATGTACTTTCAGTTTGCAACGGTATCGTATTCTTCGAAGTTACAGAAATCAAAGGCCACGATGTTATTACAAAGTGTACAGCCGGCGGTACTATGAGCAACAAGAAGTCAATGAGCTTCCCTAACAAGGTTATGTCAGGCCCATACCTTTCAGAGCAGGACAAGAAGGATATCCTTTTCGGTCTTGAGAATGACATCGATTTCATCGCTGCATCATTCGTTTCAACAAAGCAGGATATGATCGAGCTTAGAACATTCCTTGATGAGAATGGTGGTAAGGATGTTGAAGTTATCGCTAAGATCGAGAATCAGCCAGGTGTTGATAACGTTGATGAGATTCTTGAAATTGCTAACGGTATCATGGTTGCTCGTGGTGACCTTGGTGTTGAGATTCCATTTGTAAATCTTCCAGCAGTTCAGAAGCAGCTTATCACAAGAGCTCGTGAGCTTGGTAAGAGAGTTGTTACTGCTACAGAAATGCTTGAGTCAATGATTACAAATCCACGTCCTACACGTGCTGAAATCTCTGACGTTGCTAACGCTGTATACGATGGAACTTCTGCAATCATGCTTTCAGGTGAGTCAGCTCAGGGTAAGTTCCCAGTACAGGCTGTTGCTACAATGGCAGAAATCGCAGAGACTACAGAGAACGATATCAACTACAATGGTCGTTTCCACAAGGATGACATCGCAATCGCTTCTATTCCAGATGCTGTTTGCCACTCTACATGTTCAATGGCTATCGACGTTGAGGCAAAGGCTATCGTTGCTTGCACAATGTCTGGTTACACAGCAAAGCGTGTTAGCCGTTTCCGTTGTCCAGTAGATGTTATCGCTATGACTACAGACAAAAAGGTTTGGAGAAAGCTTGCACTTAGCTGGGGTGTTACACCAGTTCTCGTTGATAAGTTCACATCACTTGATGTTATGTTCTATCATGCAGTTGGCCGTGCTAAGCAGATGCTTAACCTTAAGAGTGGAGACCGCGTAGTTCTTACAGGTGGCCCTATCGATGGTAACGTAGGTAACACAAATACAATTAAGGTAGAGAGTATTCAGTAAGATTTGAGAATTCACAGACAATTCACAACTTTTACACGACTTGAACAAAATTTTCAGTTAATATATACTCATCTCGAGAGAGATACAATTTTTTCATAACATTATTCTCCCTTTTGAAAGAGACGCTCCGCTGGCGTCTCTTTCACATTTTATAGGCATCTTTTTGTTATAAATTTTTCCAATATTCAAAAATTTCATAAAAAATAATATTTATGCTTGATTTGTTTTTGAAAACTTCATATAATCCTCAAGTATGTTTTTTTAGAGAGGTTATATATGTTTTTCAGACACAAAAAAAGTTTTATCGCAATCACACTAGTTTTATCTTTATTCTTTAGTATCAGAAGCACTTCTATTGAAGCAAAAGCTGCTACCCCATATGCATTATATGTTAATCGTGTAGCCAATGTTGTTACAGTAATGTCTCTTGACGCACAGGGGCAGTACACAATACCAGTAAAGGCTTATTTATGCTCAGTTGGAGCAAATATAGAAGATACTCCAACAGGTTCTTTTACTACATCTAATTATTACGAGTGGAGAGAGCTCTTTGGAAATAGCTATGGACGTTATGCTATTAGATTTAATGGACATATCCTTTTCCATTCAGTTCCATATGCTGCGCCTACAGTTAACTCCCTCAGAGGCACTCAGTTTAATATGTTAGGTCAGGGTGCGTCTCAAGGATGTGTTCGTATGGCTGTTGGTGATTTAAAGTGGATTTATGACAACTGTAAGGCTGGCACACCTGTAATTGTTTACGATGATGCTGCAAATCCAGGACCACTTGGAAGACCAGCAGCTGTTAAGCTTGATGTAAATGCAGGTCTTATAGGCTATGATCCTACAGAAGAGGCAGCATATAATCCATGGATGAATCTTGTGCCTACACAGTATTTAAAGCAGGATTCAGGTGATGGAATTATTCACGGATATGTTGGAATGGATGCTGAGGCTCTTAAGCAGTTTATCGGCGCAAGATACAGTGATGGTACAGAAGTTGATAATTGGAATTATTCAATTCAGATAAATGGAAATTACAATCCTAATGTTTCAGGAACTTATGTTGTTTGGATTAAGGTTGCAGATAACAGAGGATATACATCAGTTGAAAAACAATATACTATTCAATTATAAAAAAGAAGCTTTGTTACAGTTTTGTAGCAAAGCTTCTTTATATTATATACGTTTTTTGCAAATATCTTCCAAGCAGCACTTATCACAGTAAGGAGCTGTTCTGGCAGTACAAACTGCACGGCCATGATCCACAAGCCTATGGCATAAATCATTCCCAGACTCTGGTGGAACAATCTTTCTAAGGGCCATCTCTACCTTAGTTGGATCCTTTTCATTATCTACAAGACCAATTCTGTTAGAAAGTCGAATTGCATGTGTATCAGTTACTATTGCAGGTTTGCCAAATACATCACCTAAAATGAGATTTGCTGATTTTCTACCAACTCCAGGTAGTGCTAAAAGTTCTTCCATAGTGTCAGGAACCTTTGAATTATACACGTCTCGAAGCATTTTCATGCAAGCAACGATATCCTTGGCTTTTGATTTGCCTAGGCCACATGGACGAACAATTTCTTCCACATCTTTTACATCAGCATTTGCTAACGAATCAATTGTAGGAAACTTTTCGTATAGGTGAGGTACTATTTCATTGACCCTTGCATCTGTGCACTGGGCTGCAAGACGTACTGATACCAGAAGCTTCCATGCATCATCGTAATCCAGTGTGCAATCGCTATATGGATATTCCTTTTCTAATCGTTCAATTACTAATAAAGCAAGTTCTTTTTTTCTCATGGACTTATTCTAACATATAATTGAAATGAATGGCTGTGTATGTTACAATCTGAGAGGTTTTTGAAAAATATTTGGGTTTTCGATAGGAGATTAATGTATGGAAAGCTACAAGTCACAATTTATAGAGTTTATGGTGGAGTCTGACGTCCTCAAATTCGGTGATTTTACATTGAAGAGCGGGCGTAAGTCTCCTTTTTTTATGAATGCAGGTGCCTACGTTACAGGTAGCCAGCTTATGCGCCTTGGCGAGTATTATGCAAAGGCAATTCACGATGCTTACGGCGAGGATTTTGATGTTCTTTTTGGACCAGCATACAAGGGTATTCCTCTTGCAGTCATCACAGCTGAAGCGTTTTACAAGCTTTATGGCAAGGAAATCAAATATTGCAGCAATCGTAAGGAAGAAAAGGACCATGGAGCAGACATGGGCTCACTTCTTGGTTACAAGATTTCTGACGGCGACAGAGTTGTTATGATTGAGGATGTTACTACTTCTGGCAAGAGCATGGAAGAAACAGTTCCAATCGTTAGAGCTCAGGGTGATGTTACAATTGTTGGCCTTATGGTTTCTTTAAACCGTCAGGAGGTTGGTCTTTCAGGAGACAAATCAAAGACAGCACTTGATGAAGTTGCAGAAACATACGGTTTCAAGACAGGCGCAATTGTTTCAATGGATGAAGTTGTAGAGCATCTTTACAACAGAGAGTGCCAGGGCAAGGTCGTTATCGACGACGATATGAAGGCACGTATCGATGCATATTATAAGGAATATGGAGTTCAGTAAATGGCACGTAGTCGTTTTCACAGACGAAGCTCCTATGGCAATCAATTAAAAGCATTGCCAATGGAAGCTATGTATTCAGCAGGAGTTTCGTTGATTTCACTAATTATATATGGTGGCATTATTACCGCCTCAGTTTATATGGCAGGCGAGACACCTCGTTGGCTTGGTGGTGGCCTTGGAACTTTAGGCTTTCTCGTAGCTTTTGGAGCATTTGTTTACAATGTGGGCCAAATGAAGACTAAGACGGAGCTTAAATACAGAATTGTATGCCTTGCTATCAGCTCAGTTATTATGATAGTTTGGATCGCAACACTTATTATTGGATTGATTAGAGGTTAGTATATGAGCAGTACTTTTTATAAAGAATCTGATGATATAATGGAACGCTTTGAGCTTGCTACAGAGCGCATATCTCAGATAAAAGAAGATAAAGAATTACCTGAGAATCTTCAGGCATATTTTAATCAGGTGGCTGAATTTGTAATGATGGTTCTTCCTATTATGAATAAGGCTATCGATGGGACACTTGCAGAACGCACTCTTGAACAGTGTCAGGCAGACAATAAAACTATTTTTTCTATTTATGAAGAAAGCAATTATGAGAATAGCTTCTTGTGCCCAACATACGCAGTAGCAAAACTTGGCGAGGAAATAGGTGGGCCTCTTTCGGCAGCATTCTATTCTATTACAAGTATTATCGAGGCGGCTTTTGCTGGAAGAGTAGACAAGTTTACAATCTATTGTGAGCTTCTTCTTCAGCTATATGGTGAGTGCCAAATCGAGGATGAGGACAAATATCGTCGCGAAAGCATTTTAAATGCTCTTTACTCATTTAAGCATGATTATTGCCAGATGTTCTTATCAGAGCAGATTATTTCTATGGTTGATCCTGAGTATGATTTCTACACAAAAATCATTATGGAGGATGACCTTTCAGATGATAGATATATGTACAAATATGGTATGTATATCGGACCAAATGAGCTTGGAATTGCAGCCCACTTGCGTAGCCTTCCACACGAAGATGTTGTGGCTATGGCACAGACTTACGTTCAGGGCTACATCAAAGGCTTTGAGGTAACTGGCAAGGATATTTCTATCAAAGATACAGTTGGTGTCAATGCTCCGGTTGGATTTGAGCTTATGACTCGTGAAGCAATTCGCCTTTTCGACGAAGCAGGCCTTGCAGCTACTGTTAGATTTGGTGGCACATCATCTCGCAACCTTTTCTCAAGCGTACCTAACAAGCAGTGCGAGTATGATCACAAGGATGACAGAGCATACTACTGGGATAAGGGCATGGCAGACAGATTCCTTGAGGTTCAAAAGAACACTCTTGAAAAGCACAAGGAGCTTGCTGCAGTATATGGTGGTCCAGCTGTCATCGAGACATTTGGAGAGGTTCCATTTGAACCAGCTAATAGAGATGCAAATGCAGTATACTCTGACAAGCAAAATGAGCTTAATGTTTATTATGCAAGCCAGAATGGTCAGATAAACAATCAATACATCAAGGGCGAGGAGCGTAGCTTTACAATTATTGCTTATCCCATCCCTGAGATTGGTAAGGATTTCAATGAAATCTTTAATGAGACAGTTGCTGTTAACACAATGGATTATGAGCTTTATAAGAATATCCAGCAGCACATCATCGACGTATTAGACCAGGGTGAAAAGGTTCACGTAACAGGTCGTGGAGACAATCACACTGATATTACAGTTAAGCTTCATCACTTGGATGACCCTGCGCACCAGACTAATTTCGAGAACTGTGTTGCAGATGTTAATATCCCAGTTGGTGAGGTATTTACAAGCCCAGAGCTTGAGGGAACAAATGGTGTTCTCCATGTAACTCAGGTATATCTTAATGAGCTTGGATACCGCAATCTTGAAATGAAGTTTGAAGATGGCAAGATTGTTTCATACACATGTAGCAATTTTGACACTGAAGAAGAAAATAAAAAATATATTTACGACAATGTTCTGCATAAGCATGAAACACTTCCTATGGGAGAGTTTGCTATCGGAACAAATACCAGAGCTTTTGTAATGGGACAGAAATACTCCATTGCAGATAAGCTTCCAATCCTTATAGCAGAAAAAACAGGTCCACACTTTGCAGTAGGTGATACATGCTATTCTCACGCCGAGGATGTGCCTATGTACAATCCAGATGGCAAGGAATGTATCGCAAGAGACAATTCTTGCTCACTACTTCGTAAGACGGACTTTTCAAAGGCATATTTTAATTGCCACACAGATATTACAATTCCTTACTATGAGTTAGGGGATATCACAGTTATTACAGCAGATGGCCGTGAGCTTCCAATCATACGCGAAGGTCGCTTTGTAGTTGCTGGTACCGAAGAGCTCAACAAGGCATTAGATATGTAAAGTAGCCAGTAATCAACAAGCTCTTAGATCTCTCAAGCGAGACATTCTAGTCGAGTGGAGAGATACTAAGGCTTGTAGATGTAACTGGCGAGATATAAACTAGGAGGATAATGGAATGGCAAAGGTAAGTATAGTTATGGGTAGCGACAGCGATATGCCGGTAATGGCAAAGGCTGTAGAGGTACTTGAAAGATTTGGCGTAGATTACGAGATGAGAATTATCTCAGCTCATCGTGAGCCAGATGTTTTCTTTGAGTATGCAAAGGGCGCAAAAGATAGAGGCGTTCAGGTTATTATCGCTGGAGCAGGCAAGGCAGCACATTTGCCTGGTATGTGTGCAGCATTATTCGAAGGGCCTGTTGTTGGTATCCCAATGAAGACTAGCGACCTTGGTGGTGTAGATTCACTCTATTCCATTGTTCAGATGCCTACAGGTGTACCTGTAGCTACAGTTGCAATTAATGGTGGCGCAAATGCAGGTATCCTTGCAGTTAAAATGCTTGCTATGGCGGACTCTGCCCTTGCAAGCAAACTCCACGATTTTATCGTAGAGCAGAAAGAGTCAGTAGAGAAAAAAGATGGGCAGCTTCAAGCTGACGGTTATAAATCATTTTTGTAGATATGTAGAAGGAAACTCTTTTAATTAAGGGTTTCCTTTTATTTATAAAATTTTGAACAAGAAACAAAGGAGAGAAACATGGATTACAAGAGTTCAGGAGTAGATATCGAGGCAGGATATGAGTCAGTGGAGCTCATGAAGAAGTTTGTAAAGGGCACTATGAGACCAGAGGTACTTGGTGGCCTTGGCGGATTTTCAGGAGCATTTGATTTAAGCGCCATTAAAAACATGGATGAGCCAGTTCTTTTGTCTGGTACAGATGGTTGTGGAACAAAGGTAAAGCTTGCTTTTCTAATGGATAAGCACGACACAATCGGAATTGATGCTGTTGCAATGTGTGTTAATGATGTTGCATGTGCAGGTGGAGAGCCACTTTTCTTCCTTGATTATATTGCATGCGGAAAGAACATCCCTGAAAAGATTGCTACAATCGTTAGCGGTGTAGCAGAGGGATGCAAGCAGTCTGGCTGCGCCCTTGTAGGTGGTGAAACAGCAGAGCACCCAGGTCTTATGCCTGAGGAGGAATACGATCTTGCTGGTTTTGCAGTAGGTATTGTTGATAAAAAGGATATTATTACAGGTGAAACACTTAAGGATGGAGATGTACTTATTGGCATGGCTTCTACAGGTGTTCATTCAAATGGTTTCTCTCTTGTTCGTAAGATTTTCGATATGACAAAGGAAAGTCTTGATACATATTATGATGAGCTTGGTACAACTCTTGGAGAGGCTTTAATTGCTCCAACACGTATTTACGTTAAGGCACTTAAGGCAGTAAAGGATGCAGGTGTTAGAGTAAAGGCTTGCTCACATATTACAGGTGGCGGTTTCTACGAGAATATTCCACGTATGCTTCCAGAAGGAAAGCGTGCTGTAGTAGAGAAGGATTCTTATGAGGTTCCTGCAATCTTCAAGCTTATGGCTAAGAAGGGCAATGTTTCTGAGCAGATGATGTACAACACATACAATATGGGACTTGGAATGATTGTAGCTGTTGATCCAGCTGACGTTGATAAGACAATGGAAGCTATGCGCTCTGCTGGGGACACACCATATGTTGTTGGTAAGATTGTTGACGGAGAAAAGGGAGTAGATTTAGTTTAATGAGAATAGCAGTTTGCGTATCTGGAGGTGGCACAAACCTCCAGGCAATCATTGATAAGATTAACTCAGGCGAGATTCATAATACTGAAATAGCTGTTGTTATATCTAACAATAAAAATGCATATGCTTTAGAGCGTGCTGCAAAGGCGGGAATCGAAGGGGTTTGTATTTCGCCTAAGGATTATGAGAGTCGAGAAGCATTTAATAAGTCTTTTTTGGAGAAATTGAATTCATATAATGTAGATCTAGTTGTATTGGCGGGATTTTTAGTTGTAATACCAGAGGAAATGATTCGTCAGTACAGAAATAGAATCATTAATATTCATCCATCTTTGATTCCAAGTTTTTGCGGTACAGGCTTTTATGGATTGAAGGTTCATGAAGGGGTTCTTGAACGTGGTGTAAAAGTCACTGGAGCAACATGCCACTTTGTGGATGAAGGTACAGATACTGGCCCAATCATTCTCCAGAAGGCTGTAGAGGTAATGGAGGATGATACTCCAGAAACACTTCAGCGCCGAGTAATGGAGCAGGCTGAGTGGATAATTATGCCACGCGCAATCGATTTAATTGCTCGCGGATGTGTATCTGTGGTAGATGGAAAGGTAAAAATAGGAGAATAAGAATGAAAGTATTAATTGTAGGTAGCGGTGGAAGAGAGCATGCAATTGCGCTTGCTGTTTCTAAAAGCTCTAAGGTTGAGAAGATTTACTGTGCGCCAGGTAATGCTGGTATTGCGGAGCTTGCAGAGTGCGTAGATATTAAAGCGATGGAGTTTGATAAGCTTGTAGCTTTCGCAAAAGAAAATGCTATTGATTTGACAATAATTGGCATGGATGACCCACTTGTAGGTGGTGTCGTAGATAAGTTTGAGGAAGCTGGCCTTCGTTGCTTTGGTCCTAGAAAGAATGCTGCTATCCTTGAAGGCTCAAAGGCTTTCTCAAAGGATTTAATGAAAAAATATAATATCCCAACAGCGGGTTATGAGAACTTCACAGATCCTGAGGCGGCTTTAAAGTACCTTGAAACTTGCAAATATCCAATCGTACTTAAGGCAGATGGACTTGCTCTCGGTAAAGGTGTTCTGATTTGTGAGACACATGAGGATGCGGTTGCAGGTGTTGCAGAAATCATGCAGGACAAGAAATTCGGTGATGCCGGCAATACAATGGTAGTAGAGGAATTCATGACAGGTCGTGAGGTTTCTGTGCTTTCATTTGTTGATGGTAATACAGTAAAAATCATGTCTTCAGCCCAGGACCACAAGCGTGCAGGCGATGGTGATACAGGGCTTAACACTGGTGGAATGGGTAATTTCTCTCCATCCCCATTCTTCACAAAGGAAATTGAGGATTTCTGCCAGAAGAATATTTTCCAGCCTACAGTCGACGCTATGAAGGCTGAGGGAAGAGAGTTTAAGGGCGTAATTTTCTTTGGTCTTATGCTCACAGAAGAGGGACCAAAGGTTCTTGAGTATAATGCTAGATTTGGCGACCCAGAAGCTCAGGTTGTCCTTCCACGTCTTCAGAATGATATTATCGATGTTATGGAAGCTTGTATTGATGGAAAGCTTGATCAGATTGATCTTAAGTTTTCAGATGAGGCAGCTGTATGTGTAGTTCTTGCATCAGATGGTTATCCTGTAAAGTACGAAAAGGGATTCCCCATCACAGGTTTCGAAAAGTTCAACAACAAGGATTATTATTGCTTCCATGCTGGAACAGCTAAAAATGACAAGGGAGAAATCGTTACTAACGGTGGACGTGTGCTTGGTATCACAGCTCTCGGCAAAGATTTAGTAGAGGCTAGAGCAAAAGCATATGAAGCAACAGAGTGGATTGATTTTGAAAATAAATATATGAGACACGACATTGCTAATGCCATCCTTAAATAAAATTGTGTTTTAATTGTGAATTTGTACAAAAAGGCAAAAGCACTTTTTTGCAAAACTCCAAAATTTGTGTGCAGCTCTTTACAGGAGAGGGATTTCCATGTAAAGTAGTTGCATAACAAATTTCGGATTGTTACTGTTCGATGTTCGTACAGGCAAGACTGAATCATATCCCGGAGTCGTGTGTATGACTTTTATTTTTGGTGGGGTAGGTTCGGTCATTTTTTGTTTATAAGAGAGTATTTATGAAAATTAAAAAAGTTCTTAACAACAATGCTGCATTGGCATCAGATGAAAACGGAAATGAAATAATATATACAGGCTGTGGAATTTGTTTTCAGAAACGTCCAGGAGATGAGCTTGATGAAAGCAAAATCGAAAAGACCTTTGTAATGGAAAAAGCAAATGAACAGTTCTTAAAGCTGGTTTCTGAGTTGCCATATGAACAGATTCAGGTTGCTGATGAAATCATTAGATACGCATCAGATAATCTTGGCAAAAGACTTTGCAACAATATTTACATCACTCTCACAGACCATTTGGGATTTGCTATAGAACGAAGCAAAAGCGGTACATTTTTAAAAAACAAGCTTTTGTGGGAAATCAAAAACTATTATAAAGTTGAATACAACCTAGGATGTCATGCCCTTGAAATTATAAAGGACAAGCTTGGAGTTGAACTTCCAGAAGATGAAGCAGGCTTCTTTGCACTTCATATCGTAAATGCGGAATTAGATGGAAACATCCATCACACTATGGAAGCTCCAGAAATCATCGATGACATCATCAGCATAGTTAAATATACATACAAGAAAGATTTGGATGAAGATTCCTTCTCTTATGAAAGATTCATCACTCATCTGAAATATTTCTTACAGAGAGCTGAGCGTAATGCTTATTACGAACCTCAGGATCCAGGAATCTTTGAAATCATTATGGAGAGATTCCCAGAGGCATATAATTGTGCCACACGTATTAAAAGCTACATGGAATCAAAATATCCAGAAAAGCTTACAGACGAAGAAATGTTGTACCTTACAGTACACATTGCTCGAATAACAGATAGAGATTAACCAGGGATGGTTACGGCGTTAGAGTCGGCTAGACCCGTACGATAATCATATAGTCAATCAGGCTATAGTTTTGTCGTGCGGGTTTTTTTATTAGGTAATATTCAGTCCAGTGCGCAGGGGCTGTATAGTATATAAGAGAAAAAGGAGAAACAAATTATGGCAAGCAAATATGATGGCTTGGCTCGCATCATTATCCAGAATGTGGGCGGAAAAGACAACATTCAAAGTATTACACATTGTGTAACAAGACTCAGATTTTCACTTAAAGACGAAAGCAAAGCAAACACAGATATTTTAAAAGAGACAGACGGAATCGTTACAGTAATTCAGTCTGGCGGTCAGTACATGGTAGTTATTGGAAATCATGTACCACAGGTATTCGACGCAGTTATCAGCGTAGGACATCTTGAAAGCAAATCTGCATTAGCAGGTGGAAATGAAATCGAATCAACAGGAAAGCAAAATCCATTTAATGCTTTCATTAGCATCATTACTAGCGTGTTCACACCATTCCTTGGAGTGCTTTGTGCATGCGGTATTTTAAAGGGTGTACTTGCTCTTCTTACAGCAATTGGGGTTATGTCTGCAGCAGGCGGAACATACAACTTCCTTTACTCACTTGGCGACGCAGCATTCTACTTCTTACCACCAATTCTTGGTATGACAGCAGCAAAGAAGTTCAAGCTTCCAGAGATGGAAGGCTTACTCATTGGTCTTGCTATGGTTTATCCATACTTGACAGGCGGAGATTATGATATTTCAAACTTATTTGGAATCCCAGTTTCAATGCCACCTTCAGGAAACTATACATCATCAGTTATTCCTGTTATCCTTGCAGTAGCATTTGCTGCATGGTTTGAAAACAAGTGTGTTAAGAAAATTGTTCCAGATACAATCAAGTTATTCGGTGTTCCACTTATCACATTGTTTGTAACATTCGTATTAACAATCTTTATCATTGGACCAGTTGCATCTGCAATTGCTAACGTACTTGCATTGTTCTTCAATACATTAAATGCATTAAGCCCAATCCTTATGGGTGCAGTTGTTGGTTTCTTCTGGCAGATACTTGTTATGTTTGGTCTTCATTGGTCACTTGTACCAATCGCATTATCAAACCTTTCAACATCAGGTGAGGATATCATTCTTGTAGCTATGCTTGGTACAACATTTGCTCAGACAGGTGCTGTTCTTGGTATCTGGCTCAAGACAAAGGATAAAAAGATTAAGTCACTTGCACCAGCTGCATTCGTTTCTGGTCTTGCAGGTGTTACTGAGCCAGCTATTTACGGTCTTACACTTCCAAAGAAGGCTCCATTCTTCCGTACATGTGTTATCGCAGGCGTTGCAGGTGCAGTTCTTTGTACAATGGGTGTAAAGGCATACCAGATGGCAGGTATGGGTGTATTCGCATACCCAGCATATGTAAATACTTCTACAAATGATACAAGAGGTATGATTATCTCAATCGTTGTTACTTTAGCATGTGTAGTTGCAGGATTCCTTTCAGAGCTTATTTTCTACAAGGATGACGCTCCAGCAAAGAAGGAAGTAAAGGTTGAAGGTTCAGCACAGGCTGAGACACTTGTAGCTCCAATCAAAGGTGAATTAAAGCAGTTATCAGACATCGCTGATGCAGCATTCTCTTCAGGTGCAATGGGCAAGGGTATTGCAATTGCTCCATCAGAAGGAAAGGTTTACGCTCCAGCAGATGGTACAATTACAGCATTCTTTGCAACAGGTCATGCAATCGGTATTACAACTGACAAGGGTGCAGAAATTATCATCCATGTAGGTATGGACACTGTTAAGCTTGAGGGTAAAGGCTTTGAACCAAAGGTTAAGCAGGGAGATAAAGTTAAGAAGGGTGACCTTTTATTAGAATTTGATATTGATTATATTACTTCAGAAGGATACTCTGTTGATACACCAGTTATCATTACAAATACACCAAAGTATGATGACGTTATTCCTACAGATGCTGCTTCAGCTGCAGTAGGTGATACACTTATTACATTACTATAGTTATAAAAATGGGTTGAAGGATTAACTTCAACCCGGCTTATGAAATATTTAGAAAGCGAGGCTTTAAAATGAGTACATTTAGAGAAGATTTCTTATGGGGAGGCGCAGTAGCCGCAAACCAGTTTGAGGGGGCATGGGACGTAGATGGTAAAGGAGCATCTGTGTCAGATATGTGCACAAATGGAAGCCACACAACTCCAAAGCGTGTAACTACTAAAATCGAAGAGGGTACTCTCTATCCTTCACATGAGGCAATAGATTTTTATCATCACTATGAAGAAGATATTGCACTCTTTGCTGAAATGGGATTCAAGGTGTTCCGTACATCAATTAACTGGACTAGAATTTTCCCTACAGGAATGGAATCAGAGCCAAACGAGGCAGGTCTTGCTTTCTATGACAAGGTTTTTGATTGCTGCAAAAAGCATGGTATTGAGCCACTTGTAACTATTTCTCATTATGAGTTGCCATATGCTCTTGTTGAGAAATACAACGGATGGGAGGGCAGAGAGCTTATCGAGTACTTTATGAATTATTGCAAGGCTATCTTTGCAAGATATAAAGGAAAGGTAAAGTATTGGCTAACTTTCAACGAAATCAATGCAGGTACAATGCCACTTGGTGCAGTTTTATCTACAGGTACTATCAAGGGATATTCAGGTCCTGTTACAGAAGTTCCAAATAAGCCACAGGAGAGATTCCAGGCACTTCATCATCAGTTTGTTGCATCAGCACTTGCAGTTAAGTATGCCCATGACAATTATCCTGAGTACAAGTTAGGTAACATGATTTGCTTCGTAACATCATACCCAGCAACATGCAATCCTGCTGATATTATTGCAAATCAGGAGCATATGAGAGAAGTAAACTGGTATTGTTCAGATGTTCAGGTTCGTGGTGAATATCCAGCATATGCTCAGAGCATTTGGGACAAGCATGGCATCACAATCAAAATGGAGCCAGGAGATGCAGAAATTCTTAAGCAGGGTACTGTTGACTTCTATACATTCAGCTACTACATGTCAAATGTAATCAGTGGTGATCCAGAGGCAAATAAGGGAGAAGGAAACCTTATTGCAGGCGGAAAGAACCCATACCTTGAATCATCAGATTGGGGATGGCAGATTGACCCACAGGGACTTAGATATTCTCTTAATGAAATCTATGACAGATATCGTATTCCTCTTATGGTTGTGGAAAATGGACTTGGAGCAAAGGACGAGATTGAGGCTGATGGTTCAATAAACGACGACTATAGAATTGATTACCTCAGAAAGCATATTTCAGAAATGAAAAAGGCAGTAGAGGACGGTGTAGATTTGATGGGCTACACACCATGGGGATGTATTGATTTGGTTAGTGCATCAACAGGTGAAATGGCAAAGAGATACGGTTTCATTTATGTAGAAAAATACGACGATGGAACAGGCAATCTTGCTCGTAGAAAGAAGAAATCTTTTGATTGGTACAAGAACGTAATCGAATCAAATGGTGAGAATCTTTAATACATGTGTTTAATAAAAGGCAGTCTAGCAATGCTAGGCTGCCTTTAGTGTTATTGAACTTTTCTATTTCCTGCAAGAACTTCATGATAATCTTCGAGGTTCTTTCTTAAAAGTGTTGGAATCTGTAATTCGTATGGGCAATGTGTCATGCATTTGCCACATTCGATGCAATCATTAATTTTTTCCATTTCTGCCTGCCAGTACTCATTTAACCAACTTGCACTTGGTGCACGTCTAAGCATAAGAGACATGCGATTGCACTGGTTAATCTGAATTCCCACAGTACAAGGCATACAATAGCCACAACCTCTACAGAAATCACCCATTAGCTCTTTTCTTTCTTTTTCAATAAAAGCTTTGATACTGTCATCCATGGTAGGAGTGCTATCCATAAAGGCAAGCCACTCATCTAATTCGGATTCGCGTTGGATACCCCAAATTGGAACGGCACCATCGAATTGAGATATGAAGGCCATAGCAGCTTTTGAATTGGTAATTAATCCGCCAGCTAGACCTTTCATTGATATAAATCCCATATCATGGCTGTTGCATAAATGGATTAACTCCACTTCTTTGTCTGTTGCTAAATAGCTCATTGGATACTGTAATGTCTCGTATAAACCAGATTCAATGATTTCTTTTGCTACTCCAAGCTTGTGAGCTGTACCGCCAATATGTCTAATCTTACCTTGACGCTTAGCTTCTACTAAGCATTCGTAAAGCCCGGTGCCATCTCCTGGTTTAAAACACTGTGGCATCATATGTAACTGATATATATCGATATAGTCGGTCTTTAGGTTTGTTAGTGAAGTATCTAAATCCTTCCAGAATTCTTCAGGAGTTTTTGCTGCTGTTTTTGTGGCAATAATAATATCTTCACGTTTAACATAGCCTGTTCCAAATGCTTCACCTAATTTGATTTCGCTGTCGCTGTATGCTCTTGCAGTATCAAAGAATCGCATACCACCGTCGTAAGCTTTTCTAAGAATTCTAACTGCTTCATCAATGCTAACACGTTGAATAGGCAATGCACCAAAACCATTTTGAGGAACTTTTATGCCAGTTTTTCCTAAAACGATATCTTTCATTTAGAAATCCTCCTATTACATATTTAATTGTTGCTGATATTTTATCATGTAGGAGAGAATAAAGTCTAATTTACTTGAAAATGTGGTAATTCTTAGATAGATTAATTATAGGAGGAAGTATTAATGTTAAAAGTCACTTTAAAGATTGAAGGAATGATGTGCGGCATGTGTGAGGCTCACATTAATGATGTGATTAGAAAAGTGGTTCCTGATGCAAAAAAGGTAAAGAGTTCATATGCAAAAGGTGTAAGCACTTTTATATGTGAAGAGGAGCCTGATAAAGAGGAAATCACAGCTGCTATTGCTGAAACAGGCTATACCTTGCAGGCTATGGATACAGAAGAATATACAAAAAAAATTATTTGGATTGTTTTAGATTAGATGATAATAAGAAAACAAAAATGGGAAAGCGGCTTGTGAAAGCCGCTTTTTTAGCGGGTTTTGATAAATGTTTGAACAATTGACACAATTCAAACAAAAAGGTGATTTTTGGCGAATAGATTTACTTTAATAAAATCCTCAAAAAAGGCTTTACAAGTGAAGTTACAGGTGATATTATAATCGAGCACTGAGGGACAGCAAGTCACACAGAGCAAAACAAATAAACGAAGATTGATAACTGAACAGTGAAACAAACCTTGAATTAATACAGTTTTGTATAAAACATGTATCCTTGAAATTCATTTAAGTTTCTTAATGAAACGAAACCTTTATTAGTAAACAAGTCAGTTTTATGCTGACCTGGAATTGAACTCAAGTAACTTAGGTTACTTACATATTAAACATGAGAGTTTGATCCTGGCTCAGGATGAACGCTGGCGGCGTGCTTAACACATGCAAGTCGAACGAAGCAACTTATTACGATCCCTTCGGGGTGACGATTT
>NZ_FOHF01000009.1:0-100893 GCF_900111635.1 Pseudobutyrivibrio sp. C4
CTTTGTTGTTGCCCTCAGCAGCAACTCGTTTATATTATCACGATGCTGTGTTTTTGTCAACAACTTTTTTATTTATTTTTCTTGATTTTCTTTGAAAAATCAAGGGCTGTGACTCTTTCGAATCAGCTTGTAAATAGTATCATCTGCATTGATTTTTGTCAAGCACTTTTTACTATTTTTTATCGCTGTTTCAGCGAAGCTTTTCGCTCACGCGACAGCTTGTTTATAATATCAAACAGCCCTTTGGGTGTCAACAACTTTTTGCAAACTTTTACAAGATTTTTTTCAAAGCTTCAACATCCTCTTTTGTAGTGCCCCAACTAGTTGCAATTCTAATAACTGTATGCTCTTCATCATACTTTTCCCAGAAGTCATAAACCACATTTTCTTTAAGTTGTTCTAGCTTGGCATTATCCATAACAACAAAAATCTGGTTAGTAGGATTTTCCATATATAATGTATATCCCTTAGCCTTCAAATCTTCTCTGATAGAATCAGCCCACTTAACACCATTTCTGCCCATAGACATATACAAATCATCAGTAAACAATTCAGCAAACTGAATGCCCAGTAATCTTCCTTTTGCAAGAAGGGCTCCATGCTGTTTAATCTGAGTAATCATATGTTTAGGAGTATTGTTCTTTGTAAATACTACCGCCTCACCAAAGAGAGCACCAACTTTAGTCCCTCCAATGTAAAATACATCGCAAAGCTTAGCCATATCCGCCATAGTTATATCATCAGCTGCTGCGAGTCCGTAGGCTAGACGTGCTCCATCTATGAAAAGAGGTATTTCATATTCATTACATATAGAATAAATTGCCTCTATCTCCTCCTTGGAATACAGTGTTCCATATTCAGTAGGATAAGATATATAAACCATACCCGGATTAACCATATGCTCACAGCTTCCATCTGCATAATGGTCTGCCAGCATTTGATTTAATTCATCTGCGTGAATCTTTCCTGCATGCCCTGGTAAAGTTATTACCTTGTGTCCGCTATATTCGATTGCCCCCGCCTCATGAACAGCAACATGCCCTGTTGCGGCCGCTACTACTCCATCGAAGTTCTGTAGCATAGAATCAATAACTGTTTGATTCGTTTGTGTGCCACCAACCAAGAAATAAATATCAGCATCAGGACAATTAATGTACTCTCTTATTTTTGCTTTCGCAGAATCACAATATGGATCTTCTCCATAACCCGAAGTAGAAAGCATATTTGTTTCCTCAAGAGCTTTTAAAATGTTAGGATGACACCCCTGGGCATAATCGCATTGAAAGTAAAGCATAACATTCCTCCTTTATATCTCTAGCTAACACTAATATATAAATGAATACAATAAAAAAGGCAACCACTTTCGTGATTGCCTTATCCAGCGCAGAGGGTGGGATTCGAACCCACGCGCCCTTGCGGACAAACGGTTTTCAAGACCGCCTCGTTATGACCACTTCGATACCTCTGCATGCATCTCTCGAGCACGTTATGTATAATATCATCCTATAAGATGGATGTCAACAAAAAATCGTAAGTTTTTTTGAAAATCCTTGAATTCAGAAAATTGTGACAACACCGCATTTTATCGTACTTTTCTGTATGTTTTTAATGGCGGTTTCTAAGTATCGCTTCTCCGAAGGTTGCGTCCTCTGGAGTAGTGACTTTTATGTTCATATATGAGCCCTGAATCATGTGGACATCATGGTCAGTTGCCATCTCTACTATCATGGCATCATCTGTGATTGATGTGTCTGCATTAGGCATAATTTTATCGTATGCCCCTCTGATAAGATTGTATTCAAAACACTGTGGTGTCTGAACAGTCCATACAGTGCTTCTATCTGGTGTATCTAATACTTTTCTATGCGTGTCTGTAATCTTGATTGTATCTTTTGTAGGCATACCTACAACGCATGATTCATATAGAGCAACAGCCGACATACAGCGGTGGATTATATCCTCTGTAACAAAAGCTCTTGCACAATCATGTATCAAAACATAACCATCGTTAATTGCCTGTAGACCCGCGTATACTGAGTCGTATCGTTCCTCTCCACCTTCAACAATAGCAATGCACTTATCTATATGATATCTTTCGATTATTTCTTTACGGCACTTTTCAACGTCTCCTGGCGCCACTACAAGTACAATTTGAGTAACCTTGCTTTCCTGGAATGTACGAAGACAATGAGACATAAGTGGAGCCCCACCTATATTCATATACTGCTTAGGAACTTCCTGTTCCATTCTTTTACCACTACCTGCTGCAAGTACAATCGCTGTAAATTTATTCATTGTTATCTTTCTCCCAGTTTAAGATTTGGAATAGCATTCAAATCCCAGCTATCCCTTCTGCCCGCTAAATACTCATAGTATCCAGCAGCGCCAATCATTGCCGCATTATCTGTACAAAGGATTGGTGATGGATGATAGAATTCTACACCCTTACTTTTGCACATTTCTTCCATAGCTGTTCTAAGAGTTTGATTAGATGCTACACCTCCAGCTATAGCGAACTTATCCATACCGAACTCATCGATAGCCATAGCTGCATGCTCGCATAAAGTATCTATAACTGTCTGTTGGAAGGATGCTGCAATATCCTTATCGTTTACTTCCTCGCCCTTCATTTGGGCACCATTTATATAGTTTAATACCTGTGACTTAAGTCCACTAAATGAAAAATCATACACTCCATCAGATACCTTTGGACGTGTAAATGTAATTGCATGAGGATTTCCTTCATGGGCAGCCTTTTCGATTTTAGGACCACCTGGGTATCCTAGCCCGATAGCACGAGCCACCTTATCAAAAGCCTCTCCAGCTGCATCGTCCCTGGTACGTCCAAGGATTTCGTATTTACCATAATCCTCTACTCGAACAAGATGAGTATGGCCACCAGACACTACTAAGCACAAAAATGGTGGCTTAAGCTCCTTATTTTCGATGTAGTTGGCGCTAATGTGGCCCTCGATATGATGAACGCCAATTAAAGGCTTGCCTGTAGCAAACGCTATTGCTTTCGCCTCTGCAACGCCAACAAGTAACGCACCAACTAAGCCTGGACCATATGTGACAGCAATTGCGTCCATATCTTCCAAGCCCATATCAGCTTCTTCTAATGCCTGCTCAATTACCTGATTAATTCTTTCTATGTGTTTGCGGGATGCAATCTCAGGAACTACCCCTCCATAAAGTGTATGAAGTGGTATCTGAGTAGATATGATATTACTTCTAACATCTCTTCCGTTTACAACAACCGCAGCCGCTGTTTCATCGCAAGAGCTTTCTATTGCAAGAATTTTTATTTCTTTAGTATCCATTTATTTCGTCCTCTGTGGACAGCCTCCATGTAAGAATCTTCCAATTACCATTTGAATCTTTTCTCAGGCAGAAATCCTCGTATGTACGAGTATATGAACTTCCTTCACGTACAAAATAGTACGCTGAAACAAAAGCACACTCATAACCATTTATCTTTTTATACTGAACTTCACCCGACTCACTAACAGAGCTCGATACGATAACTCTTTGACGATTGTGATAGTCCTCTATTTCAAGATTTAATGACGCAACGTAGGTATCTTTTGGATTGTATTGTAACAACTCATCATCCATAAGTTTTCTAGCCTGATCAGCCATCTGCTCAAGCTCATCCTGAGTAAAGTCTTCTGCATAGTAGGCTGTAATTATTCTATTGTACCATTTAACCACTGCACGAGGTGTGGCAGGGTAATTCTTATCAAAATCCTTTGAAATAATTGCCTGTACCTCTGACAGCTCAACACTATCATCTGCGGAAACAGAATCATTGCGGCGTGACAAATAAGCATAGTATCCCACTACAAGAGAAACCATACAGATTACCGCTATTCCTATTCGCAGTACCTTTTTCATCCTACTCCTCCGAAAAATCAAGTTCTATAAACTTGCCGTCTTCTCCCAATTGTGCCTGTGGAAATATATCACAGACAGCTTTCATATATCTTTTATGTCCGGTCATGGATGGGGAAAAATGTGTAAGCCATAGCTCAGATACATGAGCATCCTTTGCGACCTTTGCTGCTTCATAGAATGTCATGTGTTTATTCTGACGAGCTTTTGCAAGCTTTTCTTCCTCTGCGTACATTCCCTCACAAATAAGCAAGTCCGAGCCCTCGGCTGCTTCTACCAGTGATTGTGTAGGCCTTGTGTCAGTACAATATGTGACCCTCAAGCCCTTTCTAGCCTCGCCCATAACCATTTCAGGGGTGAATGTTTTTCCTTCGAATTCTACTGTTTGCCCCTTTTGTAATGGGTTCCACAGCTGAACCGGCAAGCCTAATGCTTTTGCGCCTTCTACGTCAAATCTGCCTTTTCTAGGTATATCTATCGTATATCCATAGCATAGCACATTATGATTAACTTTGAACGCGTGAATGTGATAACCCATTATCTCGAAACGTTCATCAGGCTCTGTAATTTCATGAAAATGTATTTCAAATGGAAGTTCAGGTGCGATAACCCTAAGTGAATTAACCACCCTTTCAAGCCCCTTTGGACCAACAATTGTAATAGGCTCAGTCCTATCAGAATTGCCCATGGATAACAAAAATCCAGGCAAACCACTGACATGATCTGCATGATAGTGAGTAAGACAGATAATTGAAATAGGATTTGGTGAAAAGCCTGCCTCCCTGAGAGCTACCTGTGTTCCCTCACCGCAATCTATAAGTAACCCCTCGCCGTTAAATCTCATAAGACAAGAAGTTAACCATCTATTAGGAAGCGGCATCATGCCAGCCGTTCCCAACAAACAAACATCTAACATTTATAAATCCTCTATAACCCTTATTACAAGCTCTTTGACATACAAATAGCATCTTCTATTGGGTTTGAATAAAAGTATTTGCGCTTTCCAATTTCTTCAAAATCAAAGCGTTGGTAAAGATTTCGTGCAGGTATATTTGAAACACGAACCTCTAAGAATATTGTTTCAACATTTCTTTTTACAGCCTCAGATATGGTGTATTCTAACAATCCTTTTCCAAGGCCTTTTCCCTGATGCTTTGTATCTATTACTATGTCTGGGAGTTCAGCCTCTGGCGCTGTTATGTATAAAACAGAAAAGCCACAGATTACATCATTCTCTGTGACAACCATAATCAATGAATAATCAGAATCAAACGCCTCCTGAAAAGATTTCATAGACCATGGTGTAGGCATAACCGCCTCTTCTATTTGAAAAATAGCCTGCAAATCCGCTGATGTTGCATGTCTATATTCAAAGGCCATTAAGCTTTCCCTTCCTTTTCCATGCGTTCTCTCTCTGCCTGTGACAATCTGAGATAATCAGGTCTGTGATCGGCCGCTGGCTCGCATTCACCATTTTGATAGTATATCTGGCCTAAAGTTGCAACTGATGCTGCATGCTGTCTGTTCAGATGAGCAGGTGCAAATCTGAATGGAACCTTTATGAGATTTGGTATTTCCTCCTTGAATACAGGAACTCCATCTCCTATAAATGTAACCGGCATCTGTAATTCGTTTATCTTTTCTGCTATTACATGGAAATCTACTGCACACTGACTGTGAAGTGTATTGAACTGTCCATCCTGATCAAAAGAGTAAAGGCCTGTGTATACCTGGCCTCTTCTAGCATCCATGATTGGACAAATAACTCCTGATTGCCCCCAAAGATTGAAAGCCAAAGCATCAACTGTAGGCACGGAAACTATTGGGCATCCCAAAGCCAAGCCTAATCCCTTTGCAGTTGCTGATGCAATTCGAAGACCGGTAAAAGATCCTGGTCCTGCTGCCACTGCAATGGCATCGATAGTGTTTAAATCTAACTCAATCATCTTGCCAAGCTCATCAAGCATTGGAAGAAGAGTCTGAGAATGAGTCTTTTTGTACCCCGTAGTGTACTCACCAATTAAATTATCATCCTCTACAACGGCAACTGAAGCAACAAGCCCAGAACCGTCAATTCCTAATATCTTCATACTATATTTGCTCTATCGTAATTTTGCGATAGTCGAATCCTTTTTCTAAATTTTTCTCTATTGTGACCTGGGTGTAATGCTCAGGTAAAATGTCGGTGATAAGATTAGCCCACTCAATAAGAGAGACGCCATCTCCATAGATGTAATCCTCGTATCCGATTTCATCCATTTCTTCGATATCGCCTATACGATATACGTCAAAATGATAAAACGGTAAGCGTCCTGTGTCGTAGACCTGAACAATAGTGAATGTAGGACTACAGATTGCTTCGTCTATTTCAAGACCATCTGCAAAACCCTGGGTGAAGACCGTCTTACCAACGCCCAAATCACCGATTAAGGTGAATACCTGACCAGGACTAGCTTCGCTAGCAAGCTTACGTCCAAGCTTTTCTGTTTCTTCTGGTGAATTTGTTTCTATTACTTCAATCATTTTATTTGAATCTTATAATCCTCTACGTGAGTTTTGATGTATGCAACAGCATCTTCATATTGGTTTGCTATATCTTCCTTTGGGATGATATAAGCATTGATCCTGTTGCTATAAATAAGGAGATAATCCTTCCAAGTGGCTATCTTATAAATATATTCCCATGGAAGCTCCGAATCCTCATCTGCTACTGGCGAGCTGACAACTATGCCTGTGTCAGTAAAACGGTATGTAAGAGGATGCATAAATACTTCCTGGCCCATCTGTGCCTTAGCTCTCATTTTGAGAGTCATTGGAATGTATAGTAAAAAAATTATTGCCACAAGCGGATATGCCACTCTGTATATTGGTGATAAAACTGAGAAACGCAGTATCCAGACAGCAACTAAAAGCACAAAAAGAACAATTGAAAAAATCCCCTGTGTGCTGGTGTATGCGTGATGGATATTGTAGCGATATAAATCCTCTTCTTTGATTTTTACGCTAAATGTAATTTCCTGTCCCATAATCCCAAAATCTCCCTATTTTTTGATATTTTACCATACTTTTGCGCAAAAAAATAGAGCAAGCCGAAACCCCTAACGACTCGCTCTAACCCATTTCTCCTAAAAAGCAAACTGACTGTTACTTTCTCTAACTAAAGTAGAGTATAGGAGTATTAGTTATAATTGTCAATATAATATAGCTTCTATTGATACATTTTGTACAATTACTACAATTTGGCATAACCATTTATGTATATGATTACCCCTTGCAAAACGATTTGTTACTTATCTCTCTTTCCAAGCTTCATTGTAAGACTGATTCTGCCCTTCTTTTCATCCACTGAAAGCACTTCGACATCAACAATATCGCCTACAGATACAACTTCCAAAGGATGCTTGATATATCTATCTGTCATCTGGGAAATATGAACAAGGCCATCCTGATGAACTCCGATATCAATAAATGCACCAAAATCAATTACGTTTCGAACTGTACCCTTAAGCTGCATTCCTGGCTTAAGGTCTTTCATCTCAAGTACATCACTCTTGAGGATTGGTTTTGGCATATCTTCACGAGGATCACGTCCTGGCTTTTCAAGCTCCTTGATGATATCCTCCAAAGTCATCTCTCCAATGCCAAGCTCTGTGGATAACTCTTTGATATTATTAATGCTCTTGTGAATATCTTTAAGAGTGCCTGCTGCAATATCCTTTGTATCGAAACCAAGCTTTTCAAGAAGAGCCTTTGCTGCATCATAGCTTTCTGGATGAACCGCTGTAGCATCAAGGGGATTCTTTCCTCCAATAATACGCATGAAACCTGCGCACTGCTCAAATGCTTTTGGTCCAAGCTTTGGAACCTTTTTAAGCTCTGCTCTGGAATTGAATCTACCATTTTCTTCACGATATACAACAATGTTCTTTGCAAGTGTTTTGTTGATACCTGATACATACTCCAGCAATGATGCTGACGCAGTATTTAAATCTACACCAACTGCATTAACGCAAGTCTCTACAACGCCTGCAAGTGTCTCATCAAGCTTCTTCTGGTTCATATCGTGCTGATACTGACCTACACCTACTGATTTAGGGTCGATTTTTACAAGCTCTGCCAATGGATCCTGAAGACGACGAGCCATAGATGTTGCAGAACGCTGTCCAACATCAAAGTTAGGGAACTCCTCTGTTGCAAGCTTACTTGCAGAATAAACTGATGCACCAGCTTCATTTACAATGATGTACTCAACCTTTTCTGGAATCTCTTTAAGCATATCTACTATTATTTGCTCTGATTCACGGCTAGCAGTACCATTTCCAAGAGAAATAAGTGAAACATTGTATTTTTTGATAAGTGCTTTTATTACTTTCTTTGTCTCTTCTACTTTGTTCTGAGGGGCTGTTGGATAGACAACTGTTGTATCCAAAACCTTTCCTGTTGCATCGACTACAGCAATTTTACAACCAGTTCTAAACGCAGGGTCCCAACCAAGAACATTACGACCTGCAATTGGAGGCTGCATAAGAAGCTGTGTAAGGTTCTTGCCGAATACCTTGATAGCTCCATCTTCTGCAACTTCTGTAAGGTTATTTCTGATTTCATTTTCAATAGAAGGCGCAATAAGTCTTGTGTATGCATCTTCTATAGTTGCTTTCAAAGCTTCATTCGTATTTACGTTATCTTTGCTGATTACCTTCTTTGAAAGGTAATTAATTATATCTTCTACAGGAGCCTCGATAGAGACCTTGAGAATCTTTTCTTTTTCACCACGGTTTAAAGCAAGAATACGGTGACCTGGAAGCTTTGCAATTGCTTCATCATAATCATAATAGTTTTCGTATACCGATTCTGCTTCAGCATCTTTCGCCTTAGAGATAATTCGACCGTTTTTGAAAGTCTTCTCTCTAATCCATGTACGATAATCCGCATCATCTGAAATGCTTTCTGCAATAATGTCACAAGCTCCAGCTATTGCATCTTCTACAGTCTCAACACCCTTTTCCTCATTGAGGAAAGCCTTAGCTTCTTCCTCAAGAGATTTGTTTGTCATCTGAAGAATGATGATATTAGCAAGTGGCTCTAATCCTTTTTCTTTTGCGATAGTAGCTCTTGTACGGCGCTTTGGTCTGTATGGTCTATACAAATCATCAACAACAACCTGTGTTGTTGCTTCAAGAATAGCTTTCTTTAACTCTTCTGTAAGAAGTCCCTGCTCTTCAATCGATGCTAAACAAGTGGCTTTCTTTTCTTCCAAATTACGTAAATACGTTAATCTTTCTGAAAGTGTACGAAGCTGTTCGTCATTAAGACCTCCTGTAGCTTCCTTACGATATCGAGAAATAAAAGGGACTGTATTTCCTTCGTCCAATAATTTAATTGCTGCATCTACCTGAGCTGCTCTAACCTGAAGCTCTGATGCTATCTGTTTAGTAATATCCATGTTGTAACTCCTGTTTTATTATTTTGCCTTCTTTGGAAATAGAAAAGCGTTTACCTTTGCTGAAAGTTTTATTACAAGCTCTGCTCCGCCCCAACTTAAAAGAAGCATCATAATAAAGGCAACAAACAAATCCTTGCTTGTATATCCTTGAACATCTCTTGTTGAGAAGAACAGTCCAATCAATGCATGATGTACCAAAATAACACACCAGCTAATTTTTGAAATATAAGCAACTGCTGCATACATTCTGCCATCTTCCTTGAGAGTGACATCGCGAAGACCAATAATCATGGCAACTGACCATATCGCAAATGTGATTTCTCCTGCTTCAGCTGAAAGCATGAATAACGCAGACTCAGGCGCAAATCCCTGCACTAAATAATGTCCCCAAATGAGAACTGTTATGACAAGACAAACCCACTTAGTCCATGTAGGGATTTGCTTGGTTCCTATTGTTTCATGCATAAGCATTCCAATGTAGAAATAAACTAAAACAAAAAGAGGGTTCATCAGTACATTTATTTGGAATGGATTATAAACAAAAAGCATTACATTGCTAATAATCAAAAGAACTGCAAGAGTGATGAATTTTGCTTTTTTAAGAAGCCAAGCTAGCAGTGGATACACAGCATAACATATAACAATACAAGACATAAACCACTCACCAATAAGGTAGAAGTTGGCCTCAACCTGGAACATCATTCCATCAATACCTAATATGGTATAAATGAATTTCCATGGCTGTACAAATGAAGCTGTGATTCCATTATTTACAAAGAAATACAGGCATGTCATCAGTGTGTATGCTACATAAAAAGGAATGTATAATCCCTTAAAGCGTTTAAGATAATACTGTTTAAGAGAAATGGTATCCTCCTTGTTGTACATAAGGGCATAACCCGAGATTATAAACAAGAAAAGACTGGCTGGTCTGGCCATAACATTAAAGAAATAGTTAATGCCAGGCATTAAAGAATCAGTACCATTTCCTCTATAGATATAGTCCACTGTAAAGTGATAGCAGAATATAAAAATTACTCCAATGACTCTAAGAATATCAAGTCCAATGATTCGCTTTTTCATAAAACACTCCTAACTTAAATTATCTAGTTTAGTATATGCAATGTGGATATAAAAAAGCAAGTGGATAAACCACTTGCTTTCTCTTTATAAGCATGAGCCGGATTATACTGCCTCAACATTTCTAGTTGCCACAACATCCACGCCTGTTCCACATACATTTTTAACTACTACATCGCCAATGTGAACAGGAGCCTTCATAACGGCTGCATCAATTTCCTTCATTACATCGTCGATTTTATCCTTTGGAATATTACTAGCTGTTTTAACTGAAACTCTTGGCTTATCTCCTCCAAGAATAACAGCTGTAGATGTAACTGTTCTCTCAGGATGTGTCACTTCATTTCTTGCATATTTATCACCGATGCCGCAAGTGTTGCCTGTCACTGAGACAACCTCACCTTCATTCAATTCTACTGTAATCTGGCATCCCATTGGGCAGCCAATACATGTTAACTCTCTCTTTTCCATTTTCTGCCCCTCCTTACTCTGCTTCTATCTTAACTGTAATTTTCTTTAAACCTGGCTTTTCTTCTAGCTTAGATTTAAGCAAGATAACCTGTTCCATCTCTCCAGGAGCCATAATACGTTTTTTATTATGCATCACGCGCTCATCATCAAAATATACGCTTACATATGAATCCTTATATACAGCGCCCACTCTGAATCTTACAGTAAGTTTATCATCCATTCTTCCAAGGTCGATTGTTGAAGGAACAGTATAGCGAGCACCTTCTGTAGCCACGATTTCAATTTCTTCTTCACCGTTATCAGCAAGCTCACCCTTGATGAATTTAGCTGCATTCTGTCCTGCTCTATCAGCTTCTTCCGAAACATAGTCAACAAGATCATGAACGTGAAGTACGTTACCACAAGCAAATACACCTGGTATGTTTGTCTCAAGTGACTCATTTACGATAGGTCCACTTGTAATTGGACTCATCTCCACTCCTGCATTTCTTGAAAGTTCATTCTCTGGAATAAGACCGCATGAAAGAAGAAGAGTATCGCATGTATATCTTTCTTCTGTACCAGGAATTGGCTTTCCATGATTATCTACCTGTGCAATTGTAACTGCTTCAAGATGTTCTTTACCTTCAATATCTACTACTGTATGGCTAAGTTTAAGAGGAATACCGAAGTCATCAAGACACTGAACGATATTTCTCTTTAATCCGCCTGAGTAAGGCATAAGCTCTGCAACCACTTTAACCTTTGCACCTTCAAGTGTCATACGGCGAGCCATGATAAGTCCAATATCACCAGAGCCCAAAATAACTACCTCACGTCCCGGCATATATCCTTCAATATTTACAAGACGCTGAGCTGTACCTGCAGAGAATATTCCAGCTGGTCTGTAACCTGGAATATTTAAAGCTCCTCTAGGACGCTCACGGCATCCCATTGCAAGAATAACTGCACCAGCTTTAATCTGATACATTCCATCCTCTCTGCTCATAGCTGTAACTACTCTATCTTCAGAGATATCCATTACCATAGTGTTCAGCTTATATTCGATTTTTGCATCAAGTACCTTTTCGATGAATCTGTATGCATACTCTGGGCCTGTAAGCTCCTCTTTAAATGTGTGGAGACCAAAACCATTGTGGATACACTGATTTAAAATACCTCCTAATTCCTTATCTCTTTCAAGAATAAGAATTTTATCTACACCTGCGTTTCTAGCAGCTACTGCTGCTGCAAGTCCTGCTGGGCCTCCGCCAACGATAACAATATCATAATTAAGCATTACTGATTGCCTCCCTTCTGGTTCTTTGTACGATGTGTAACAATCTTTGATTGTCCACCACTCTTTGTAATCTCCTCATAAGGAAGACCTAACTCTCTATGGATAATTTCCATAACCTTTGGTGAGCAGAAGCCTGCCTGGCATCTTCCCATTCCTGCTCTTGTTCTACGCTTTACACCATCAAGTGTGCGAGCACCAAGAGGTCTGTGAATTGCATCTAAAATCTCGCCCTCTGAAATAGATTCGCAACGGCAGATAATATTTCCATAAGCTGGATTTTTCTTAATTAATTCATTTCTTTCTTCAAGTGAAAGATTCTCAGGATTTAAAATATCCTTGCGAGTTCCAACCCAATTTTCTTTCTCAGTAAGATTCATTGCCTCTTTAAGAAGATTTGCTACCATCTCTCCAATTGCTGGACTAGCTGAAAGACCAGGAGACTCAATTCCTGCACAATCAACAAATCCCTTTGCATCTTCTACTTCGCCGATAATAAATTCATGTCCATCTTCATGGGCTCTAAGGCCTGCAAAGGAAGTAATAACTTTTCTCATAGGAAGATTCTTTACATGGTCGTTGGCCTTTGCAATAAGGTCTCCGATTCCTTCTCCTGTTGTATTTACTCCTTCTTTGTTTTCAATATCAATTGCTGTTGGTCCAACTAACAAATTGCCATGTACTGTTGGTGTAACAAGAACGCCCTTACCAAGGTCTGTTGGCTGAGGGAAAATTGTATGTGTTACATGAGTTCCTGCTTCTTTATCAAGCAAGCAGTAATCACCTCTTCTTGGTGTGATATGTATTTTATTTGCACTAACCATGTTGTGGAACTTATCAGCATATACGCCAGCTGCATTTACAACATACTTTGCAATGTACTCGCCATTGTTTGTACGAAGATGCCACATTCCATCTTCACCTTTTTTGATATCTTCAACTTCAGTGTTAAATCTGAATTCTACGCCATTAACATTTGCATTTTCTGCCATAGCAATATTGAGCTTAAATGGGCAAACGATTCCACCTGTTGGTGCATATAAAGCACCTTCAACGTTATCTGAAAGATTTGGTTCCATTTCAAGTGCTTCTTCTCTGCTTAAAATTCTAAGACCCTTTACACCATTTTTTACACCTCTATCGTAAAGGTCTTGAAGTCCTGGTAATGCCTCCTTGTGAATGCAAACTACCATAGAACCATTTCTCTTAAATGGAACATCCAAATCCTTGCAGATTTCGTCCATCATCTCATTGCCTCGAACATTTAACTTGGCCATCAATGATCCCTCTGCTGCATCAAATCCAGCATGAACAATAGCTGAATTTGCTTTTGTTGTCCCCTCACAAACATCACTGCATTTGTCCAAGACACATACATTTGCATTGTATCTTGATAACTCTCTTGCAATAGAGCTTCCTGAAACGCCAGCTCCTATGATTACTACATCATACATATTATCTACTCCTTCTTTCTAATCCTTCACTAAGATTTGTCATATAAAAAAGAGTTGGCAAAGAGACGCATCGTAAATGCGTTTCTATACCAACTCCAATCTCACGGTATCATATTATTTAATTAATCAGTCTTTAGCCCAACCTCTTGTGGCTGCAACTGCCTTTGCCCATCCCTTAAGAGCTTCCTTACGTTTTTCGTCTGTCATCTCTGGCTTGAACTCGCGGCAGATGCCCCAGTTCTTGATGACGTCTTCTTTGCTGTCCCAATAGCCAACAGCAAGACCGGCTAAGTAAGCAGCACCCATAGCTGTTGTTTCAACACAGCAAGGACGAACTACGTTTGTATTTATTATATCAGACTGGAACTGCATCAGGAAGTTGTTGTTTGATGCACCACCGTCAACCTTTAATGAGTTGAGGTGCTTTCCTGAATCAAGCTCCATTGCGTGTAAAACATCGTATGTTTGATATGCAAGTGATTCAAGTGTAGCTCTGATGATATGGTATTTGTTAACACCACGTGTAAGGCCTGTGATTGCACCTCTTGCATATGGATCCCAATATGGAGCGCCAAGACCTGTGAAGGCTGGAACTACATAACATCCGTTAGTATCATTTACTCTAGTTGCAAAGTATTCTGAATCAGGTGATGAATCTACAATCTTAAGCTCATCACGAAGCCACTGAATAGCAGCGCCTGCAACATATACTGAACCCTCAAGAGCATAAGTGATTTTGCCATCAAGACCCCAGGCAATTGTAGTAAGCAAATCATTCTTTGAGAAGATTGGCTTATCACCTGTGTTCATTAACATAAAGCAACCTGTGCCGTATGTGTTTTTTGCATCTCCCTCATTGAAGCATGTCTGTCCAAACAATGCAGCCTGCTGGTCGCCTGCAGCACCGGCAATTCGGATTGGACCACCAAAGAATTCTGGATCAGTCTCTCCGTAAATGCAACTTGAAGGCTTTACCTCTGGAAGCATGCTCATTGGAATATCAAGTATCTGGCAAAGCTCCTCATCCCACTCAAGAGTGTTGATGTTGAACAAAAGTGTTCTGGATGCATTTGAATAATCCGTAACATGAACCTTGCCTTTGGTAAGCTTGTATATCAACCAGGAATCCACTGTTCCAAAGCAAAGCTCGCCTCTTTCAGCTCTTTCACGTGCTCCATCTACGTTATCAAGAATCCATCTTAATTTAGTTCCTGAGAAATATGGATCAAACTTTAATCCTGTTTTTGACTGGAACTTTTCAACGATTCCTGGAATTTTGCCTTTCATTTGCTCTGCAAAATCCGATGTTCTACGGCACTGCCAAACTATCGCATGATATATTGGCTGGCCTGTAGCTCTATCCCAAACAATAACTGTTTCTCTTTGATTTGTAATACCGATTGCAGCAATATCATCTGCTGTTGCACCGATGCTTCTGACTGCTTCACGAGCTACTGAAAGCTGTGTCTGCCAGATTTCGTTTGCATCATGCTCTACCCAACCAGGCTGTGGAAAGAACTGTGTGAATTCTTTATTGACCGCTGCACACATCTCTCCTTTTTCATTAAACAGAATACATCTGTTGCTTGTTGTTCCGGCATCTAATGCCATTACATATTTACCCATTATTACTCCACTACTCCTTCTATCATTTGGTAGAAATACCTGGTACTGCGCTATAGCTCCCAGACTGCTTCATTTGTAGAAGATACTGCAAGCACCCCATTATTAAGCGCATTCATAACATCTTCTCTATCTGAAATAAGTCCTCCAGCAATAACTGGAACCTTGCTAATACTGTTTATCTTTTTGATAATCTTTGGCTGAACTATTCCAGGGAGAATCTCGATGACATCTGGCTGAGCTATTCCGTGACGATCCTGCTTTTCGATATTAACAAGAGCCATACTATCTATCACAAAATATCTAAGCACTGTGTACATTCCAAGCTGATTTGCTCGCTCAATCAAGCTTCCTTTAGTGGTAATTATTCCATCCGCTTTGACGGTATTCTTGATGTAGTCTACTGCAACATCCTTACCACTTCCAAGGCCTGCTATTAAATCCATGTGCACCATAGCCACCTTGCCGGCTGACTTAATTTTCTCAACGATGTCAGAGATGTTGCAAATATCCCCATACAGAATGAAGATTATTTCGCACTCTGTCTTTAGGGCTTTTTCAAGGCCTTTATCATCTTTGACTGCTGCAATAACTGGATTGTTCTCTAGCTTTTCGATAAACTCTCTGTTCATAGTTTATTCTCCTAATCGTACTGTCTTTATTTAGACATAAAAAAAGAATATGCCTAAATAGACAAGGAGAAAATCCTTATCACAGCCACATTCTCTTCTCTCACGGGCACATATTATCTTGTAAATTAATAATACACTTAGATTTGGGAAATATCAATATATTTTTGCTGAATTCCCAAGCCTAAGTGTAAATAATTGACAAATTTGTAATTAGAAAAATAATTCTTCCAAAACTACAGCTAATCCTTCTGTATGATTGATTCCTTCTGATAATTCTGATTTTACGAAGAAATCATCTGATATTCTATCATCAAACTGTTTGTAGGCTTCGATGAAGCTATCATATACGCCCGGTATATCGAACATATAACCAATGAGAACCACTCTGTTTGGATCGATAAGACTTATGGCGTTTCTAACATTATGTGCAAGACGATTCACCTTTTCTTTTATTATTGCTTTTAATGAGGCATCATCTATACTAATCCACTCCTGGATATTCTTACTACCAACTATATTGCCTGCTTCAACCCATTTTTTAAGGCTAGGCATTTTGTCAATTGACGCTAATACATCATCAACTATGGCATTTGTAGATACATATGCCTCTAAGCAGCCTTTTCTTCCACAGTTGCACATCCTGTTTTCACCAGATGTCATATGTCCTATTTCTGCCGCCATATCATTAGCACCTCTATAAATATGTTGTCCTGATACTATGGCTGCTCCAACACCTGGCCCCCACTTCAGTAGCAGCATTTCACTTTCTGATTTACCTCTACCAAAATAGATTTCACTTTGTGCATAAGCTTTAAGGTTGTTTTCAACAATAACTTTCAAACCAAGCTCGCCAGAAATGATATCAGCAATTCGAACCTCTCTAGTCCAAATATTATAAGTATTAAGAGAGATTCCCCTAGCTCGATCCACTTTGCCAGGAACAGTGACTGACGCTCCTAATATAGTCCCCATCTCGATGTCATTTTCCTTGAGAATTCGTTTGCATTTTGATGTGATTTTTTGAAGAAAATCCTCCGGCTCTATATCCTTATCTGTGAATAAAGAATAATGGCATTTAACCGTTCCACCCAGGTTTGTGACAGAAATAAAAGTTTCGTCTGATTCTATGGCTATGCACAGAACATTTTTATATGCATGGTTAATATCCACAAGAATTTTCTTGCGGCCTGCACGCTTTTCCTCTTCTGCTTCTCCCAGTTCAACAATAACGCCTTCTTCCAAAAGCTCAGTGGTTATCAAAGTAACAGAGGCGGCTGTTAAACCAACCGCCTCAGATATGTCTTTTCTTGACATTGCTCCATTGTTATTGAGTAATCGGAGAATTGAAGATCGGTTACTAATTTTTACGTTTCCTAAATTGATTCCCTGATATTTCATGCCCATTATTTTACACCATTTGCTCAGAAGCGCACAACTTCTATATCTAGCATATTTCCCAGTTTTTCTAACTCATCCGCTATGTTTTTATAGATTACAACATAGTGTGGCTCCCAACCATGCTTAATAGTTTCCTTTACTATCTTTTCAGCAGACTCCTTTGTCTTTACTACAATAGACGCACCATTAAATTGCTTTGGCTTATCCATAACTTCTCCGTCTGCAATAAAGAAGCGGAACTTCCCCTCTGCCGTACGACCTACTCTGAAAATTGTTGCTTCATCAGAAGACTTACATCCAAAGTCCATAACAGGACCAATTTTTCTATTTGGATGAACGCCTACAGTTGCACCTGTATCGCATCTTGCCAAATTACAAGCTGCCATTCCACAATGCCAGAATGTTATTGAGCTTTCCTCTTCATCCATGGATACTGGATCTCCAAAGAATGTGGATTCTCCAGTAAATGCAGTTCCAATGAACATTGAAAGAGCGCCATATACATCAGCCTCACAGCTTGCAGGGATGTTGATTGCATTGAGCAAAGACAGCACCATACATACCGGTGTACCAAATTCTGTAAAGAAATCTGGCCAGCATCTGCTGGATATTGCACCAATGTGATTATCTTCTACGTATGTTTTGTATGCTTTATAAAGACGTGCAAAGTCTTTGATATTCTGCTCAGGCATATTTGAAAGACCAACTACCTGACGTTTAGCATCTTCAAGATATTCCTTGCATTCTTCGTCTGTGTATTTCATTGCTTTATTAATAAGTTCTCTTGCCTCAATTGCCTCAAGAGTAACCCCGAACCTGCTCATAAGCTCAGCATCAAGAGCTCTACCAAAACCAAACCCCTGAGGAGTATGACCAATGGCAGACATTTTTAAGCCTGTAAGCTCCACTTTTACTTTTGCTGCAGCAATTGTTGCTGCCAAGGCTTTCTTAACCTTTTCCTCTGAAGGTGCACCAAATACATGCTCAAACTTTCCTTCACCCCTAAATGCACAAATAGCATTTGCTGCAGAGTATGCTCCCGTAAGCGAATTGCTTCTCAAACGTGTTCCATCAATCACAGGCTCACGAAGAGTCCAAAGAAGGATTGGACAATCAAAGTGTCTAAGTATTTCACTTGCATATGCTGCATTGGCAAAAGTTATATTCTGCAATATTACAAGATTTGGATTTTTGTCTTTGATAAACTCAGCAACAGCATCAACTGTTAGAAGAATATCATCTGGAACAACGATATCCTCATCAATTGACTTTAACAGTTCAATTGAATTATTAAACTGATCATGCGCTGTCATCATTTCATATGTGCCGACACCAATTGGTACGTAAATAGCTTGAAATTTCATCAGTACTTTAACTCCTTGTTTTCTCCTATTAGTCCTGGAAATGCTCCCTGTTTAATAAGTGGTTCACGCTCTGGATGAGCGATTACCCATTTATTCTTCTGAAGAAGCAGTTTGTTTTCTCCCTCACGATTTGCAGGTTTTGATTCTAGAGGTGTATTTGTCCCCTGGGGTAAAATAACTATTCCCTTGAAGCCTTCATCGTAAACTCTGCAAGGTGATAGATGCAGTGTAGTTTGAAACATTTCTATTGCTGTGCCTTTTGGTACGAAAAAGACTTTTGCATCTTCTACTTTGTAAGTACCATCTTTAGCAATCAGCCATGTATGACCAAGTACTAACATAAAATCTGTAACAGCCACATTTATCTCGCTTCCCTTGTGATATTCAAAGCCATTATATGTGGTGTTTCTTCCATTGCAATAACCTACCTGAATTGGCATGCCCCCATAGATTTCATCTCTTATCGCATTTACGATATTAGCTCTTTCCATTTCAGGTACCGATGCAACATATATATTTCCGTTCTCCGGAATATCTGTATCCTTTTCCATATACGCAATTAGTTCATTGAAATCATAACCTGTTACAACATTTCCATAGGTTTTGAACTCATCATCAAATACAGAAAGGATTTTTACATCATTCACTTCATTTAGATGTGATAACATAATTCCCCCAATTTATTTATTGTTCTCTTACAACCTTAATTGTTGCTCGGAAATCTTCCTTACCCATGCCCTTATCAAGAGCTGTTTGATATACTCGACGTGCATTCTCTTCGCCTGGCATATTTACCTTGCACTCTTTCGCAAGATTACAGCAAATGTTTACATCTTTTGCCATGTTTTCAATGGAGAATGCTGTTGTATAATCCTCTGCATCAAGCTTAGATGCCTGTCCATCCAAGTAGAAGTTTTGACCACCACCATATGAAATAGCCTGAGCAAAAGTAGGAATTGAAATTCCGTTTGCCTTTGCAAGAGTGATAGTCTCGTTTACACCGTTCTGAATCTGAGAAACAAGGGCATTGTGGCAAATCTTCATTACAAGACCTTTACCGTTATCACCCATGCGAATAACGTTTTCTCCCATGTATTTAAGAATTGGAAGAGCCCTTTCAAAATCTTCTTCACTACCACCTACATAGATTCCAAGTGTACCTGCAATAGCAGCAGGCTTACTCTTTACAACTGGAGCGTCAATAAAGTGTGCTCCTGTCTTTTTTACCATTTCAGAAATCTCTACTGAAACGCTAGGATCAATTGTGCTCATATCTATGCAGAACTTGCTGCTATCAAGGTCCTCTAAGATTCCTTCATAGACCGCACGTGAGTGTTCACTCTTTGGAACCATAGAAATAATTACATCACATGCTTTAGCTAGTTCATTGGAATTTTCGCATGGCTTTGCCCCCTTTGAAGCAAGCAAGTCAACCTTCTCTTTTACAAAATCAAATGCATAAACCTCATCGTCATGCTTCTTAACTATATTCTCACACATTGACTCGCCCATAATACCGAGTCCTATAAAACCAATCTTCATATCCTCTCCATTCCGTCCTTCCACCTAGACTACGACTGCTGTTACGTAATGCAGGGTCTGCTCCGCAGCTTCCTGCTAGACTACTAAATAACTTCACTTCGTTCGTCATTTAGCAGTCGATTAATGCAGGGTCTGCTTCGCAGCTTCCTGCTAGACAACGAAATAACTTCGCTTTGCTCGTTATTTAGTTGTCATGTCCCAGGCATCGCAGAATGTACCAAGGCCCTGGGTTGTGTATGCATGCTTCATGCAATCCTGATATACTGCAAGGCCTGTAGTTACGATGTCAGCTCCTGCAACTGCGCAATCTGCAATTTGCTTTGGTGTACGGATAGCTGCGCAAATGATTTCTGTTTTACCGTAGTAACCATAGTTCTTGTAAATATCTACGATATCTTTGATATATTGCTTGCAATCTTCACCGTTTGCTTCCTTCCATCCGATGAATGGTGAAACAAAAAGTGAACCATTCTTTGCTGGAAGTATTGCCTGTGCTGGTGAAAATACAAGAGTTACATTTGTGCGAATTCCCTCTTTTTCAAGAATGCGAGCTGCTGCAATACCAGCTTCTATTGCTGGAATTTTGATTACAAAGTTTGGACTAATCTTTACAACTTCGCGAGCCATCTTGAGCATCTCTTCTGTATCTGTAAGATGTGGATTAATTTCTACTGATACCGGAAATTTATCAACCCCTTCTAATCCCTCTTCTTTAATCCAATTAGCAATATCTGTGATTGCTGTCATAAATGGTTTACCACTTAACATAATGTGGCGTGGATTTGTTGTTACTCCATCAATTCCAAATGTGTTGTACGCATATTTGATTTCATCGAGTTTCGCACTGTCTAAGAAAAATTTCATTTTAATTACCTCCCAAATTGCATTTAATTAACGCTTTTAATTAATTATTATAATAACTCTTTATCTTTTTTAATCAAGGATTATCACAGAAATAAATCCAACTATTATCGCAGTCATCATTCTCAGCACTGTAACCGGCAATCCTTTTCTCATAAGCTTTGCTGGATCGAGTCCGTAAGATACTGATATTGCCCTTACTGATACTGGAAGAAGTGACTCATAATTCATAGCCATTGCTGTTGCAAAAACATAAGGCAATGGGTTGAGTCCCAGCTTGCTAATTACTCCTATAACTATTGGTAAAGTAACAGCCGCGGATACCGTACTGTTTGTCATCTCAGAAACCACACATGCAAAGATTGCAAATATAGCGATAGTTTCGAATCCTCCTGCAAGATGCAAGGACGCAATAAGATTTGCAATTGTATCGTTTGCTCCAGAACCTGTAAGAATCTGTCCTAAAGCAAGACCTCCTGCAAATAGAAGAAGCATGCCCCACATAACTTCTTGCTGCGCTCTATCCCAAGTGAGAAGCATCTCCTTCTTTTCCGCTGATACTATTACAAAGTTTAAAAATCCAAGTATTAAAAATAGGTATGCTGGCACAAGTCCTGGAAGAATATCTGCATATAACGGTCTGATAAATGAACCAAGCATTGCCGCTATAAAGAGAATTAGACTTACTTTCTCATCCTTTTTCATTGGGCCCAATTGGGCGTAGCACTCTTCAAAATACTCCTTCGTTCCTGAAAGAGAATCTGTCTTAAGTGGTTGCAACAGCATTGCCACTAACACAACTGCCGTTGCAATGACTGTGTATGGAAGCATATTTATTAGCCAATCTACATACATAAACTCTTGACCAGTGTATTCTTCTATAAAAGAGATTGCCGTGATGTTCATGGCGCCGCCCAATGGCGTGCCTGCGCCCCCTACCTGAGAGCCCCATGCTATCGCACATAAAATCGGAGTAGCCACTTCGCAATTTTTTATATCCTTGTATCCAGCTGCTGCAAGCATAGACACCGCTATTGGTGTAAATATTGCTACTACAACAACATTTGGCATCATATTAGAAAGCACCACAGCTGCAAGTAGCCACACTGTAATCTGTGATTTCATAGATGGACCTATTAATGTCAGCGCCTTTAGCGATATTCTTTTATCTAAACCAATCTGAGACCAAGGTGCCGTTAAAAGGCAGGAGCCAAATATCAGAATGATACTGCTTGACGCATACTGACTAATAACATCTTCCATTGGTACAATATTGAATATTGCATTTATAACCCCAGGCAGCAAAGCTGTAACTGTGATATCCACAGGTCGTGAAACCCACCAATATATCATCCAAAGTGCTGTTCCCAAACCTTTAGCTGCCGTGTAATTCATAAAGCCGCTTTTCCCTAAGCCTAATGAAACCAATAGAAATAGAATTGGTCCCACGCAAAGTGAAAACAGCCTTTTTCTTGTATTCATTATTTCCCCCAAATCTGCTGTATCTGTATTACAGTTTTACAGCATTTTCCTTCTTCCAAAGCTCATTATATTTAAAGCCTGTTACCTTCTCGCAGACTTTTATTTCTTCATCTGTAGCCTTGCTGCTATCTTCACCTTTTCTTCTTGCGATTTCTTTTTTCACAATATCAAACTCCCTTTTGTTCATTGGGAATATGACTGCAAATATAATAGTAAGAACCATAAGGATAATTGGTGCCCACACGTATAGCTGGGTAATGCCTGCCTGTGTTGATGCAGCCTGGCGAAGCTTTTCCGAAGCTAATGTCTCGTCATATCCTATCATCATAAGCAACAAACCAATGATTGTTGAGCTAAGACCAGTTGCTATTTTTCTGATGAATGTAGCCATTCCAGAAACGATTCCTGGTCTGCTAATAGATGTGATTAATTCATCTACATCTGCCATATCAGATAGAATTGCATAAATGCTAACCGATGATGCTGCCATACCAAGACCAATGATGAATGATAGAACCAAAATGATTGCAAATGGTGCCCCCTCATATGAGAAGAAGAGCAATGATATCGTTGCCAATATTCTGACTGGAAATCCTACCAAAATTGGAAATTTCTTTGATGTACGTGGCATTACAATTGAAAAAATTATAGTGCCAGAAAATTGTGCAAGCAAAAGCACTCCCATCATGATAGTAAAACGACCACCCGAGTATGCGTTCAAAACATCATCAACGTAATATACAGCAAGTCCTGTGACGAAGTCCGCTGCTCCTTGACCTGCCAAGAATATGCAGATAAACAATTTAAATGAAAAGCTTTTATATACTGTAAAAGACTGAACAAGGCTCTTCTTTAATGGAACATTTACAGGTTCTTTCTCTCTTTCCCATGTTCCTAAAAATGTAAGCAAGATAACCACAAAGAATATGATTGAAAAAATCAAGGCAACTAAAAAATACTGAGAAGCATTTGTGTTATCCTTAATGATAATTGTTGGAACCAAACCAGCAATTATGGCGCCCAAACTAGAAAAGACTGTTCTTATACCGGAAAAGCTTCCACGTTTTACATAGTCATCAACCATATCTGGCAAAAGACCATTATATGGCACCATAACAATAGTAAAACCAGTTGAGAAAAGCATATACATCAATACATAAAATGCGTACTGGCCACCGGTGCTTTGGCCGCCAACACTTGTCCACAATAACAAAAATGTAATTGCAGAAATAATGCTTCCCAACAAGATATAGAATCTTTTGGCACCAAATCTGGAGCTGGTTCTATCAACAATGTTTCCCATAATAGGATCAGTGATAGCGTCCCATACTTTTCCAATCAAAGGAATTGTTCCTGCTAGCGCAGGTGACATGCCAAGTGCTTTTGTTAGAAATACTGTAAAAAATGTACTGATAACTACAAATGCACCACCACCATAGATGTCTGCAAAACCATAAGAGCATTTTGCTAGGAAACTATTCTCCCTGTTTTTCCCCATAGTAAAAACCTCCTAAACCTTATTAAATTATCCCCCTCAAAAAATCCAAATCTGATGATTCTTTTCTAACAAATACCGGTGGTTGTCCTATTTCAGCATCCACATATACGGTTCCTTTTTTATATTCTTCCCCTGTGAATAAGTGAACCCATGTATCATCCGGTAAAGTTACGTTCCTGCCTTTAGCCCCCGCTTTAAGAACAGGTGCAACAAGAATATCTCTTCCCAAAAGATATTCTGTTGTTTCACTATATGCCCATGGCTCATCATAGTGATAAAAAATCGGTCTCATCACCGGTGTACCTTTTTCAGTAGTCTGGCTTACTAACCCCTTTAAATAGTCAGCCAACGCTGAATGCCATTTTGTACACTTAGCCAAATGAGCCAACAGCTCTTTATCCTCATTAAACTGAACATTATTTCCTGGCTGATTGCCTTCATGAAATCTATACAGTGGAGAGAAAACATTCATCTCCTCCCATCGCATAAGCAATTCCTTGGAGCGGCGCATGTGCATGATAGTGGTGTAACCACCAACATCTGAATGAGATATGCCAAATCCTGACATGGCCAGAGATAATGTTGCTGGTATTACTGATGGCATACCATCATCGATTGACCAATCCACATGCTGATCTCCCGTCCACATCATTGCTGAATCCTTAACTGTTCCTGTGTATCCTGCTCTAGTGAAAAAGAAAACTTCATCTTGGGCACCGCACTCTTCTATCGCTTCACGATTAAGCTTTGCCCATATAGCAGGCCAGCTGTTATGGAGAAATTTTGCATCTCCGTTGAATAACACGGCGTCGTCTGGCAGATATTCCCCAAAATCTGCCATCCAGCCTCCCATGCCTATACCAAGCATGTTTTCCTTTATAAGACTTTTGTACCATTCATAAGCCGCTGGATTTGTGAAATCAACCATTGCTGCCGGAAAAGTGGTAATAGTAACTAAATAATCTTCACCATCTTTATTTTTAACGCAGTACCCCTTTTCTTTGGCTTCCTGATATATATCTTTTTCAAGCGCTATGAACGGGTTGATGTATCCCAAGAAACGGACGCCCTTTGCTTTCCATTCTTTTATTTTTTCTGGAAGATTTGGATATTGTTCTCTGCTATATTTCCAGTTCCACATAACCTGATAACCAAATCCTGTGCATCTGCATCCGCACCAATCCTGGCACCAAACTCCCACGACTTTTACGCCAGCCTCATCTAATTCCTTAAGCTTACGATCAATATTTCCACAACCATCAAAGCCTTCTACAACTTTGTCTCCATCCTTCACCCAGTCTTGCATAGCGATTATGCCACCGTCATATATCCAGTCTGGCAATTTGCGCTGTCTGCCAAGCAGAGCCGTAAGCTTCTCTGATAGTTTCTCAAAGCTTTCAGCTTTTTCACTATAAATGTGAGGAAGCTCTTGAGTATATATAGTGATAGCGCCTGGCTTTCTGAAATCAAATTCACCATACGCATTCATATCAACATGAACGTAATACTTGTCTGATGAAATAAATGTAGGCTGAACATAATACGATTCGTATTTATCAAATTTAAGCTTTTTATTAGGACGTTTCCCTCTTATCTTTTCTTTGATAATCTTTCTTGAAATACGATTTGCATTCTGATGCTCGGCAACCCAAATTCTTACATTTTGTCCTTTTAAATCAAACTCTGAATATGTTTCACCACAACCATAAATATGCTCCTCACTGTTGGTAGGGAATGTAAGCCAAAACCTGTTCACTTCCCCATGATTGCCTTCAATCTGAACCATGCTTAATTCTTTTTTATCGCCAACATCGGATAAAACTAATTTGAATGTTTGATTTTTATTTGGTGTCGAAAGAATTACTTCAACGCCATTTTCAGTTTTCTGCTCTGAGACAATCTTGCATTTTTCTTTCCAGTGAATCTTCTGCTTATATTTAAAACTGCCTCTATCCATGGTGAAGTTGTTTTCGCCAAATCCAACTTCCACTGTAAGATTCTTGTAATCTACTATAGTAATTCCCCCTTTATGCATTTAATTAACTCTCTTAATTAATTTAAACCTATTTTAGTTTAATGAGTTCCTTTTATCAACCATTTTCCACTTATTTATAAATGAAAAATTACACAAAAATAGAAGCCCTATTTTTGGGCTTCTACAATTGCTTCATATAAATCATCATATTCTTCAAATGCAGGATACTGTGGGTAATCCTTTTTTATTGCATCTGTTGTTCTGAAGAGGAATCCTGCCTTTGATGCTTCAATCATAGCTAAATCATTGAAGCTATCACCACTTGCTATTGTCTCAAATCCGCAAGACTGTAATGCACGAACTGTGGTAAGCTTGCTCTTCTCACAGCGCATCTTATAGCCAGTGATTTCTCCGTTATCTGCAACCACCAATTCATTACAGAAAATGGTTGGCATGCCAAGCTTTTCCATAAGCGGTCCTGCAAACTGTGAAAAGGTATCGCTGATAATGATTACCTGGCCAAAGGCTCTAAGTTTATCTAAAAATTCCTTTGCTCCAGGAAGAGGATCAATACCTGCAATAGTTTCCTGTATCTCTTTTAATCCAAGACCATGCTCTTTCAAGATACCAATTCGATAATTCATAAGCTTATCGTAATCAGGCTCATCTCTTGTAGTCTTTTCGAGCTCAGGAATTCCTGTAGCTTTCGCAAATGCAATCCAAATTTCTGGAACTAAAACACCCTCTAAATCCAAACATGTAACAAACATAATATTCTCCCAATATATTAATAGAATCTAATTGCTGATATTATTCCACCTAATGCTGCTTTTCTCTCGTTAAACTCATGCTCTGTCATTTCCTGAGTAATGAATCCTGTTTCGTCATCTAAATCAAGATTTGCATATTCTACATTTTCGAATTCATTCTCGATATTTGACTGGAGAGCTGAAGTTCTAACGAAGTATCTATATTTCTGCTCGTTAGCATCTGCAAGCTCAAGCTTTTCAGCAGACCATCCGATTCTAACATGTTTATCTACGTTTCTTGCAAGGAAAACCATATCTCCAACTACCGCTGAAGCTGTTGGAAGAGCACCTGCTCCTGCACCGTAGTACATTGATTCGCCAAGCATATTACCGCGTACTGAAACTGCATTCATAACACCTGCAACATGGTAAATCATCTGACTAGGCTTTACTAAAAATGGTGCTACGCGGCATGTGTAAGTATCCCCAACCTTTGTGCTACGTGCAACCAACTTGATGCTGTAGCCCATTGACTTAGCATACTTGAAATCTGTTGCTGTTATTTTGCTGATTCCTTCTGTTGGTATCTCATTGAAATCAACATTTTTACCTGAAACAAGAGAAGTGAGAATAGCAATTTTTCTGCAGCTATCATGGCCTTCAACATCTGCTGTTGGATCCTTCTCTGCGTAACCAAGTGACTGAGCTTCAGCTAATATTTCATCATAATCGCTACCAAACTGTTCCATGTTTGTAAGCATGTAGTTTGTAGTACCGTTACAAATAGCTGACATCTCTTCGATAACATCACCTGTGAGGCAAGCTGTAAGTGTACGTATAATTGGTATTCCGCCACCAACTGCTGCTTCAAACACAAAGTTTACGTTGTTGTTCTTGGCTATTTTCATCAACTCAGCACCCTTGTCTGCTACAAGTGCCTTGTTAGATGTAGTAACTGATTTTCCTGCCTCAAGCATGGCCTTAACAAAAGTAAATGCTGGCTCAACACCACCCATAGTTTCAACAACTACTTTTACTTCTTTGTCTTTAGCTATTTCTTTGTAATCCTTTACGAAGCATTCTTCATGTGGGTCACCAGGGAAATCTCTAAGGTCAAGAATATACTTAAGCTCTAGTGGCTCACCAAGTCTTTCTTTAATGATGTCACTATTAGTATCAAGAACTTTTGCTACACCAGAACCTATTGTTCCGTATCCCATAATTGCTACTTTCATGTTGTCACTCCCTTGCTAATATTTTTACGTAATGGACACCGTTAATGTTTTCAATTGCGCTAACTAGATCCGAAAAATCCCCTGAATCTTCAAGAACATCTACCGAGATGGTGAGAGTTGCAAATCCCCCTACAGGAATACTTTGATGAATCGTAAGAATATTTACATGGAAATGAGCCATCACATCCAATACACTAGACAAAATACCAGGCTCATCCTCTAGTTGAATGACCATATTTACCGTTTTACCCTTGGTGTCCTCATGGAATGGAAATATGTCATCCTTATACTTATAGAAGGAACTTCGGCTTATTCCTACAGACTCCGTTGCCTCTTGTACAGAATCGCATTTCTTTGTTTCAAGAAGCTTCTTAGCCGCCACAACCTTAAGTAATACCTCAGGTACAGCTTTTTCTTTTAATACAAAATAGGTAGTTTTCTCTGCCATATATCCTCCAAAAGTGTCTTTCGTACAAAAACATTTGTACTCGTTCAGAAGATAATAACATTAAAAGCTACCTATTTCAAGTCCTAATTCATATCTGTGGCTCCTCTATCTGGGCATCCCAGTGAAAGCCATTTTAAATAAGCATTCATAAATGGTGTAATCTTGCCATCCAGCACCGCATCAGTGTTTCCTGATTCCTCACCGGTACGCAAATCTTTTACCATTGTATAAGGCTGTAATACATAAGATCTGATTTGGTTTCCCCAGCCTATTTCAGAAACCTCACCACGAATTCCGCTGGCCTTTGCAGCATTTTCTTCCTGTTTTAACAAAAGAAGCTTTGTTTTTAACATCTGCATTGCCTTATCGCGGTTTTGATGTTGGCTTCGTTCATTCTGACATGTAACAACAATTCCTGTTGGGAAGTGTGTGATACGAATGGCAGAACTTGTTTTGTTGATATGCTGTCCGCCGGCACCTGAAGAACGATATGTATCAACTCGGATATCATCATCCTTAATCTCAACATCAACATCTTCTTCTATATCTGGCATAACATCACAGGAAGCAAAGGATGTCTGACGCTTTCCCTGTGCATTGAATGGTGAAATACGAACAAGTCTGTGGATACCTTTTTCTGATTTAAGATATCCGTATGCATTTTCGCCATTAACCTGGAATGTAACGGATTTGATCCCCGCTTCATCGCCTTCCAGGTAATCTAATTCATCAACTTCAAAGCCTGCATCTGAAGCCCAGCGAGTGTACATGCGGTATAACATCTGTACCCAATCGCATGCTTCCACACCGCCTGCACCTGAATGAAGAGTTACAATAGCACTATCAGCATCATATTCTCCAGATAGTAGTGTTTTCATTCGAAGTTTCTCTAATGATTCTTCGAACTCCTCTATCAATACACCTACTGTATCAACTATTTCCTGGTCCTCTTCCTCGTTGCCAAGTTCAATATAGTCTTCTATTTCTTTATATAAGTCCTCAAGTTTATCTATGACTGAAACATCATCCTTCATGGACTTTAATTCCTTCATTTTGGCTGTAGATACCGCTGCATCTGTCCAAAAATCCGGTGCTTCCATTTCGCGCTCAAGCTCTTCTATACGAGCCTTTTTTGCTGCGACGTCAAAGTGAATCCCTCACTTCCGTCATAGAATTTTTCTGCGCTGTTAAGCGCTGCTTGAACTGATCAAGTTCTATCACGAAATCACCTCTTTTCAATAATGGCAATAGTTTAAATACTAATTAGAAGCTAATACCTCTAATGCTTTTTGTATTTGGTTATCTAAGTCTACACTATATGCATCTTCTTCACCACCTAAAAACTCATATTCGAGAACTTCATCTGGTGTGATACCTGTTCCGTGGATGCACTCTCCACTAGGTGTGTAGTATGTCTGAGTAGTAAGCTTTACAGCTGAACCATCTGTCAAAGGAATTGTTGATTGAACAATACCTTTACCAAATGTCTGTGTTCCAATAATTGTTCCATAATCAAAATCACGAATTGCGCCAGTAAATATTTCAGCTGCTGATGCTGTATTTCCATTTACTAAAACAGTCATAGGAATAGATTTGTAATTTGCTGCATCTGATGTGTAATCTTCTCTGTTTCCAGCTTTATCCATTGTATATACTACTGTGCCTTCTGGAAGCAGATAATCTAGAATATCAACTACGGAATCTAACAATCCGCCACCATTGTTTCTCATATCAAAAATAACTGATGTCATTCCCTGAGCTTCAAGGTCTTCGTAAGCTGCTACAAAATCATCATATGTTCCATCAGTAAACTGAGATACCTGAATGTATCCAACATTATTATCAAGCATCTGGTGCTCTACAGTAGGTGTTGAAATTGATGCACGTGTGCATGTGACAGTCATTTCTTCACCTTCGCGATTAATGACTAATTCAACATCTGTACCCTCATCGCCGCGGATATGTTGTACAAAAACATCTAAATCTTCTTCGGTTGCAAAGATTCCATCGGCCGAAACAATGATATCGCCTTCCTGTAGACCAGCTTTCTCTGCAGGTGTATCGGCATATACTTTTGTAATTGATACTTCCCCTGTTTCTGCATTCTTCTGAAGAAGTGCTCCAATACCGGCATAGTTACCTGTAAGTGTGTCCATTAAATCCTCGTATTCTTCTGCTGTATAGTATGCAGAATATGGATCATCAAGACTTTCCACGATACCAGCATAAACACCATCGATTAATGTCTGATCATCAACATCCTGATAATAGTAGTTCTTAATTATGTAGAGGATTGTCTGCAGCTTGCTTTCTGATGTGGCAGAATCCTCTGTCAATGTATCAATCACTCCCTGTGAGCTATCTGACACAGAGGTCTTACGACCAAATAAAACAACAACTGCTACTAATGTAGCAAGTAAAAATCCTACAATTAAGCCAACTGTTGTGCCAATTACTACGGGCCATTTACTAGTCTTTGGCTTTTCTTGAAGCTCTGGTGAATAGTTAGATTCGTATTCTGTATTCATATAAAATGCCTTTCCTTTATATTGATAAAAGTGCCTTAGCTACTGCCAAGGCACTCCACGTAACTTGAAATATTATACTAGACTCTAAGATGCTTATGCAAGGTTACTCGTGAGCCAAACCAACCGATACCAATTCCAAGTACTAATGAAATAGGAACCAATGTATTGAATATAGTCTCAATTGGAATAAATGATACCATGCTGCTGAGAAAATTAAACTCTGATGCAGCATACTCAATTACCTTGCCATATATAAAGTACAAAAGTACAAGTGGTATAGCAGAACCAATCAATCCAATAAACACACCTTCTACTACGAATGGCTGTCTAACGAATGCATCCTTTGCACCTATTAATTTCATGATTGCGATTTCTTCTCTTCGAACAGAAATACCAACCATTACTGTATTACTAATCAAGAATACTGATACTGCAAGAAGAATAATTACGATAGCCATTGAAACGATTGTAATAGCTTTATTAATATCTGTAAGTGTTTTAGCAGCCACTTCTGATTTATTTACCTGACGTACTCCATCAAGTCCTTCAAGGAATGAAACCAAGGTAGACTGCATCGAAACATCACTAAGATAGATTTCGTAGTTTGCTGAATTTGCAAGAGGATTATCATCTGCAAATCCTGCTGCCAAATCTTCATTTCCACCAAAATATTCTTCTTTGTATTCTTCCCAAGCCTGATCTGCTGAAATAAAATCATAGCTTGCTACTTCTGGGCGTTTTGAAATCTCTTCTCCTATTTCGTCTATGCGTGTCTGTGAGATTCCCTCATCAAAGAAAACTGTAACCGCTACACCTTCCTCTGCTGATTTAACCATTGCCTGGAAGTTTGTTCCTAAGGAATAAAATATACCAAACAAAAAAATACAGGCAGTCATAGTTGCTATTGACGCCAGAGAAAACATTTTATTTCGCCAAACGTTTTTCAAACCTTGGCCGATGTTGTAAATATGTGTACTAATCTTCATAGTCATCACCTCCAACATCGCTAACTACCACGCCTTTTTTGATGGTGATAACTCGTTTATTCATTGCTCTAACTATTTCCATATTGTGGGTAACTACTACTACAGTTGTTCCCCTTTGATTGATTTCATCCAAAAGTCGCATGATTTCCCATGTGTTATCGCTATCAAGATTTCCTGTAGGCTCATCTGCAAGGATAATCTTTGGCTCGTTTACAAGGGCTCTTGCTATTGCAACACGCTGCTGCTCTCCACCAGAAAGCTGACTTGGACGAGATTTATATTTAGCTGCAAGTCCAACTAATGAAAGCATAGTTGGTACTTTCTTTTTTATTTCTCTGTTTGATGACTCTACAACCTTCATTGCAAAGGCAACATTTTCGTAGACATTTCTATCAGGCAAAAGTCTGAAGTTTTGGAATACAACTCCAACATTTCTACGGTACATTGGAATCTTTTTATGTGTAACCTTTTTAAGGTCCTGTCCATTAATATAGATTTTTCCTTTTGTAGGCTCTAATTCCTTTAATAACAATCGAATCAGGGTGGATTTACCTGAACCACTATCACCCACTACGAATACAAACTCGCCTGGATCAATGTGTATTGTAACATCTTCCAAAGCTGGTTTTCCAACTTCATACGATTTACTTACATGATCTAATCGTATCAATATCAATACCTCATTTCTATAAAACTAAGTGTACTTAGAATTTTTCATCTTCCATATACTTCATGTATTTTACAACCATTAAGGCAATTTTGAAAGTGATTGCATCTTCAAAAACTCGTAAATCTAATCCTGTGCTCTTTTCAAGCTTATCAAGACGATATACAAGAGTGTTTCTGTGAATATATAACTGTCTAGATGTCTCAGAAACATTTAAGCTATTCTCGAAGAATTTATCAATAGTTGTAAGAGTCTCTTCGTCAAAATCATCAGGAGATTTGTTATCGAAGATTTCTGATATAAACATCTTGCAAAGTGGAATAGGTAACTGGTAAATAAGACGTCCTATTCCAAGAGCTGAGTATGCAATAATTTTCTTTTCATTAAAGAAGATTTTACCGACATCCATAGCCATAGAAGCTTCCTTGTAAGAACGAGAAACCTCTTTGATTTCGCCAACAACAGTACCATAAGAAACGCGAATATTCTTATTATCCTTGTCGTGGAATGCATCGATTATAACTGCAGCAATTTTATCTACATCCTCGAATGTATCATTCTCTCCAAGTTCCTTAACTACAATAATATTGTGCTCATCAACTGCTGTCACAAAATCCTTTGTCTTGCCGCCAAATACTGAGCGAACTCTATCAAGCTCGTCGCCGTCTTTGTCTGGGCCAACTTCAACAATCATAACAACTCTTCGCGCATTAATATCCACATGAAGCTTCTTAGAACGATTATAGATATCAACAAGAAGTAAGTTGTCGAGAAGCAAATTCTTAATAAAGTTATCTTTATCGAAACGCTCCTTATAAGCAATCATTAATTCCTGTACATGGAAAGCAGCAATCTTTCCAACAGTAGATGCTTCTTCGTCATCCCCTTTGGCTAAAATAACAAATTCCAACTGCTGATCATCAAATACCTTAAAGAAGTGATACCCTAAAGCCACCTGGCTATCTGCCTCAGATGCTGCAAACACAGCTATAGCGTCTGCAAACTGAGCTGTATCATTAAAAGTAGATGCGCATACAACACCGTCAGAATCAGTCACTGCTAAATCTACTTTTGTAAGCTGATGTAATCCTTCGATTGTATTTTGCATGATTTGATTAGAAATCATAGGTCGTACCTCCTGATTAACTATGCAATATTAACAATGCCAAAACCTTTTTTTGCATACAAATTCACATAACCTATGCTCATTCTAATATAAATAACCAAAAAATGAAATAGCAAACTTATATTTATTTATGCAAATTCACAACTAGCCATAAAATTACAATTATGTGGAGCTTTTGTGAACAGAAAATCAAATCTCATTATTGTCTGATAATAGGCAGCATATTCAGATATTTTTTCTTCTCTTTTAAAGTCAAGCATATTAAGCAATTTTACAAGTTTTGTTGATTTAAGACAAAACAAGCGTTCTCGAAAATTGTGGATAACTTTTATGATTCGTTCACAATTTCTGTGGATAAAGTGGATAAATGGTTTACAAGTCCGAATTTACGTGATGATTGTGTGATTTTTTGTTGAAAAAATATTTCATTTCCACATTGTCTGAAATTATATTCTAGTTTAACAATTTCTGTTTTTGTGCAAATTTTCACTAAACGGTTCCAGTATTCCAAAATAAGTTTTCTGACAATTAGTGTCAAATTATTATAAATATTATTATTTTATCTGCTCTATCCTAACGGATTCACAATATAACATTTCGCATTTTATCATAAAAAAGGCACCGCCTAAATGCGGTGCCTCAAAATTCTTTAATTAGAAGATTCTTCTGATTGCAAGAATCTGCTTGTAGTTTACATTTGAATATGTAATACCAGTTCTGTATGTAGATGCATGAAGTAACTGACCGTTACCAGCATAAATACCAACATGACCTGAGTAGCAAACGATATCACCTGGCTGCATCTCATCATAAGATACTCCATAACCAACGCTACGAAGTGCGCTTGATGAATGAGGTAAGCTTACACCAAATGCTGAGTAAACACTCATTACAAATCCTGAACAGTCTGTTCCGTTTGTAAGAGATGATCCACCGTAAACATATGGGTTACCAACAAACTGTGAACCATAAGCAACTACTGAGCTTCCATCTGAACCTGAAGGAGCTGAGTATGACTTGCTAGATGAAGAAGATGATGATGAGTTTGCTTTCTCAACTGCAGCTGCTGCCTGAGTAGCTTTCTTTGCTGCTTCCTGAGCTGCCTTCTTTTCTTCCTCTTCCTTTGCTAATCTTGCGATTTCAGCGTTCTTAGATTCTGCTACTGTAAAGTCTGTTGAAAGATCAACGTAATCTGTGCTGACATAGCCTTCACCAGCATTACATGTAACCTTTACCCAACCTGTATCAGCCATTGACTCATCAACAACTGTAAGGTCATCACCTACTGGAATCAAATCGATGATGTCGGATTCTGTAGTAGCTTCCTCACGAACATAAAGAGTAGTTGTCTTAACTGTAGCTAAACGTCTTGAAACTTCCTTTGCAAGTTCCTGATCACCCTGAACTACGTATTCGCTCTTTACATAACCTGTAACATCACCAGATGTGATAAGTAACCATGTACCATCTTCTGCCTCAACAGTTTCAGAAACTGTAGCAGCTGAGTTGTTATATAACTTTCCGACATAATCGCTATCAGCTGATGCCGACTCACGAATATATACGTAATTATCTACCTGAGCAATTGCAATATCTGCATATGGATTTTCCTCAGATGCAGCAACTGTACTAGCTTCGTTGTCTGCTAACTGTGATTCTGCAGCAAGTATATTTGCATTTGCAATCATATCATTAACTGAAAGCTGTGCACCTGCGAAAGCAGTATAGTCTGTTGTTTCTAAAACGCCTGTTGCACTAGATAATGCGCTAACACCTGATGTAGCTGTAGCAGCACTAGCGCTAAATGAAAGGCTTGAAACAACAACACAAGCAGCAAGTGTATAACTAACAGCTTTTGTCATTTTTGAATTCATTCTGTAAAAAAACCTCCGAATTTGTTACAAACTTATTACAACTGTTGTCATTATATAATCTAACAGTGAATGTGTCAAGTCCGATTTAACCCTGCATTTTCTTATAATCTGAAAATATGTTGAGTTTGTAACATTTTAGTAAACTATTTTAAATTTAAATAATTGGTTATAGATGTTATTGCATTCGCCCCATCAGCGGTTGCAGTAATTACCTGACGTAATTGCTTTGTTCTAACATCTCCTGCTGCAAATACTCCTGGAATATTAGTCTCGCATGTTTCGTCTGCAACAATATAGCCTCTTTCATCTAATGAAGGAAGCCCCGAAATAGTTTTGGTGTTTGGCACTGTACCTACCGCAATAAATACACCATCTACTTCTAGTTCTTTTTCTTCATTTGTTTTCTTATTCTTTATAAGAAGTTTTTCAACTGAATCATTTCCAATTATAGATTCAACTGTGGAATCCAATACCAACTCTACATTATCAAGAGACTTGATTTGGTTTTGTAAAACTACAGCTCCTCTAAACTCATCTCTTCTATGAATAAGATAAACTTTTTTGCAGGTTCTAGCTAAATAAGCTGCATCCTCGAGGGCTACATCTCCACCGCCAACTACAGCCACTACCTTATCTTTGAAGAATGCACCATCACATGTAGCGCAGTAAGAAACGCCCATGCCTGAAAACTCATCCTCACCAGGACATCCAAGCTTTCTGTTTGTTGCTCCGGTAGCAATAATAACTGTCTTTGTCTGGAAAGTTTCTTTTTTAGTAACAAGCTCTTTTGTCTGCCCATTGTCTACTATGGAAGTAACACGACCTCTAGCGAACTCAACTCCAAGCTTTTCACAATGCTGCTTCATAGCATCTGCCAACTCGGTGCCTGATACTCCTGGAATACCAGGATAATTATCTACCTCGTATGTGTTGAGTATCTGACCTCCGCTGATAGAACTTGTGTCTAATACAAGAATATTATAGCCAGCTCTCTTACCATATATTCCAGCAGCAAGGCCAGCAGGCCCCGCTCCTATAACAATAACATCATAAACCATAACACTTCTCCGAATTTATTTGATTGCAATTGCCTCTGCTTCCAAGAGAACATCCTTTGGAATACGAGCAACTTCAATACATGAACGAGCTGGAAATGGCTCTGGGAAGTACTTTGCATATACTTCATTAATTGCTGCGAAATCATCCATGTTTTTAATGAAGACTGTTGTTTTAACAACATTTCCCATGGATGTACCGGCTGCCTCTAACAATGCGCTCATGCTCTTGAATACTCTGTCAGCCTGTGCTGCAGCACCTTCAGGAATAACACCTGTTTCTGGATCAACTGGAATGATACCTGATGTATAAACCATTCCATTTACCTCGATGGCCTGTGAATATGGGCCAATTGCCGCTGGCGCAGCTGTTGTTGAGATTACATTTTTCATAAGTATGTCCTCCTTATAGTTTGCGTATCTTTCCATCTACTAAGGAAATCTTTCTTTCCTTGTAGAGTCTTCCAATAGCACGTTTAAAAGCCGCTTTTGAAAGACCTGTTTCCCTTTTTATAACTTCTGGTGATGCCTTTTCTGAAAATGGCAATACACCAGCATAGCTATCTATTAAATCAAGTAACGCTTCTGCATCATCTTCCATTTGGATGTATGCTTTATCTCTGATTGTAACATCGCATTTACCGTCTTCTTTGATGCCTGTGATGCGAACCATAAGAACATCTCCAACTCGGTACTTGCTTGTATCCTCATGCCTTGGAATCATTGCAGAATATTTGTCCTCGATAGCAACGAAAGTGCCAAAGTCATGTCCAAATTCGTATATTCTAGCTTCTACTTCGTCGCCAACCTGATATGGTGGCTTTGTAGAAAGCATCTCGTATAAGCCCTTCATGCTGGCACAGAGGCGCTGACTTTTATCGATGTACACTCTAACTAAAATCTCGTCACCTTCAGATGGCTGCTTTGTCATTTCCTTGAAAGGAAGGAATAAATCTTTCTCTAATCCCCAATCAAGGAATGCACCTACTTTATTAACCTGGCTAACTGAAAGAACACCCATCTGGCCAAAAGTAAGCTTTGGAGTATTTGTTGTACAGATTAATCTATCCTTAGAATCCTTGTATACAAATACCTTTATCTCGTCTCCGATTTTGGCATTCTCTGGAACCTGCTTCTTTGGCAAAAGAACTCTTTCTGTTCCATCTGAAAGATAAACACCAAACTCAACTTTCTTTTCTATTTTTAAAACTTGTATTTCGCCTAATTTCATTATTTGTACTCCACTATTGTATAAACTTCATCTTCTTTTTTGAGGACTACCTGATATCCCTGTTCTATTTTTCCTATATACACATCTAGCTTGTCATCTAACAATGCTGCTTTTTTGTAGTTGATATTAATTGTGTTGAATGACTGCTCTGGTAAGTAATAACGGGTGACATCTATGTAGTGAGAGTTATTCATGTGGTTGTTTGTGTCCAAATATCTGTCTGTAACTGTAAACTCTCCAACTTTTTCTATGTCTGCACTGAGCCTTAACTTGTTGTGATTTAAATCAAACTGAGGAAGGCTAGCATCCTCCGGATATGCTTTTGCAATTTCTTCTGTAAATCTGGATGGTTTGAGCTTATCCAAATCCATAAGCACCCAGAGGGAATCTGCATAAACTAAAACCTCTCCATCCTCGGTTTCGATTGAGTAAAGACGATGCGCCATCATGCCTCTAACCTGATATGGCCATGTGCATACCTTTACTTTCTCTGAATACCTTGGCAATCTTTTAATATGTATTTCATAGCTTGTCACAAACCAACCTAGTCTTTTGGGAGCTAAGTAATATACACCAACGCCAACATCATCAGAATGAAAACAGCTACAGTTTTGCATGTAATTAACTAAGCCAAAATATGTGAGATCAAGATTAGCATCAACTTCACTGTATTTAATTCTGTCCTGATACGAATACATCACTTACCTCCAAAACCACCGTTAGCAAATATTATATATTAACAGTTTGATTTGTTCCATAAATTTCAGGTAAAAAAAAGACCTAAGCTAATGCTTAGGTCTTAGCTGGCCCACAAGGATTCGAACCTTGAAATGACGGAGTCAGAGTCCGTTGCCTTACCATTTGGCGATGGGCCAATATTATTCGCTGAGCGCTTTGTTTCAACTGCTTTACCGCGTCAACGAATGCTATTATAGAGCATAGATTTTAAAATAGCAAGCACTTTTTTCAACTTTTTTTAAAATTTTAAAATCTGGCCATCTAAAACATCGAATTTAACCTGAGAATCCCACGTAATTTCGGCATTTCCCGCAGTTTTGTCTGCGATAATTTTTTCTAGATTTTCTTTAAAATTACATTCGACTACAGAAGAAATTATTACTTCCGCTCCAAAATCTGTATTTAAAATTGGAAGATTATTTTCTCTAAGAACATATTCTATTTTTCCATAGCCATTGTAGTCTGTTTTTATTTCACATGGATATCCGTCTTTAGGTTCTAGAATCTTGCAATTCTTCAGTCCCTCCTGGACAGCCGACTGATATGCTCGCACAAGGCCACCTGTCCCCAAAAGAACTCCACCAAAATAACGAGTCACCACTACTGCACAGTTATGAATGTTTTCTCTAAGAAGAACATCCAGCATAGGACGACCTGCTGTCTGCGCAGGTTCACCATCATCGTTGCACCTAGTGACTTCGTTGTTGTTTCCAATAACAAAGGCTGAGCAATTGTGTCTTGCATCCCAAAATTCTTTCTTTTTTTCAGAAATAAAATCTACAGCCTCTTTTTCAGTTGTAACGGGGCAAATATGAGCAATAAATCTCGATTTCTTTTCTTCTATCTCCCCTGTTCCGCCTTCATATACAATTCTAAAAGTCTTATTATCCATGTGGTTTATTATAAATGATAATTTTGGTATAATGAAGTCTAAATTGGAGGTTATTATGAATTACGGAAAAGAAAATGCAGCTAAGCAATCCGCTCAGCTTTCAGGACGTAAGAAGCGAAAACGTCACAGTGCCGGATTGGCCATTATTCGTATTTCGCTGATATGCATCGTCTCTGTAGTCGTAGCTGGTGGTATTTTTGCTTACCTCTATGCAAAGAATCTCATTGACCAGCTTCCAGATGTATCCACAATCGATATCTCACCAACTGGCTACATGAGTACAGTTTATGATTCAGACGGAAATGAAATCGAAACCTTAGCATCAACAGGTGCCAATAGAACCTATGTTACTTTAGATAATATTCCTATCGATTTACAACATGCTTTCGTTGCAATCGAGGATGCTCGATTCTATGAGCATAATGGTATTGATCCACAGGGTATTATAAGAGCAGCAATGCAAGGTATCCTGGACGGTTTCCATTTTTCTCAGGGTGCCAGTACAATCACCCAGCAGTTACTTAAAAATAACTACTTCACCACATGGACATCAGAGCGAACTAAGCTTGATAGTATTAATCGAAAAATACAGGAGCAATACCTAGCCGTTCAGCTTGAAAAAATAGTTAGTAAAGATGTTATTTTAGAGAACTACCTTAACAGTATCAACTTAGGTCAGAACACACTTGGAGTTGAAGCAGCAGCTGAGAGATACTTTAATAAATCTGTTTCGGATTTGACCCTTTCTGAATGCGCAGTTATCGCTGGAATCACACAGAATCCAACAAAATACAATCCTATTTCTCATCCAGAGGAAAACGCAACGCGCCGTAAAAAGGTGCTTAAAAATATGTTGGATCAGGGTTACATCACAGAGAGCGAATACGAAACAGCTCTCGCAGATGATGTTTACGATAGAATTCAGGTACTTAATACCGAAATATCTTCTTCCTCAACTTCTTATTTTGTTGATGCTTTGACAGATGAGGTTATTGAGGATTTACAAACAAGACTTGGTTACACAGAAACTGAAGCTTATTCACTATTATATTCAGGCGGTCTTTCAATTTACTCTACACAAGATACTTCAATCCAAAATATCGTAGAGGAAGAAATAAACAATACTGACAACTATAAGGGAATTGAAAAATATTCATTCTCATACAGATTGACCATTACAAAATCAGATGGCACAACCGCCAATTATTCTGATACCACAATGCTTTCTTATTACCAGTCAAGCAACTCTAGCTACACTCTTGAGTTTGACTCAGAAGAGGAAGCAGCTGCTGCAATCGAAGAATACAAGGCAGCAATTATGGAAGATGGCGATGAAATCGCTGGAGAGTCTGTAACCTATACACTTCAGCCTCAGGCCGCAATGACAATTATCGATCAATACACTGGTCAGGTTGTTGCTATGGTTGGTGGACGTGGCGATAAGACAGCAGCCAAGACTCTTAACAGAGCTACAGGTATTACTCGTCAGCCAGGTTCTACATTCAAGGTTATAGCATGTTATGCTGCTGCACTTGATGCCGGCGGAATGACACTTGCTTCTGTTGAAAATGATATGCCAACTACATATGCAGATGGCACTTCACTTAAAAACTACAACAACACATACCTTGGCTGGACCAATATCAGAACTGCCATTACAAACTCTATCAACGTTGTTACTGTTGAAGTAATGGGCGATATCGGAACAAGCCTTGGCTTCCAATATGCAAAAGATTTAGGAATTACAACATTGACTGATGGTGATAACAACCAGGCTCTCGCTCTTGGTGGTATCACAAATGGTGTTACTAATGTAGACCTAACATCAGCATATGCTACAATCGCAAATGGTGGCGAATACAATTCACCAATCTTCTACACTACTGTAGTTGATCATCAGGGAAATATAATTCTTGATAATAGAGATAACACTTCAACTAGAGTATTAAAAGAAACAACTGCTTGGTTACTTACAAGCGCTATGGAAGACGTTATGACTTCCGGCACTGGTACAGCTGCCAACTTTGATGTAAATGGTATTGCTGTAGCCGGCAAATCCGGTACTACAACAAAGAATCGTGATACAGTCTTTGCAGGCTTCACTCCATACTATACAGGCGTTATTTGGGGCGGATTTGACGACAATACACCTCAAAGCTACACAACCTACTCAAAGGTTATTTGGAAGGCCGTAATGAGCCGAATTCACGAGAATTTATCTGCTAAAGATTTTACAATGCCAGATGGAATTGTTACTGCTCAAGTATGTAAAAAATCAGGCAAGCTTGCCATTGGCGGTGTATGCGACTGCGACCCTCGTGGTTCTATGGTTTACACAGAATACTTTGAGGAAGGCACCGAACCTACAGAATACTGTGATAAGCATTATCTCGGTACTGTTTGTACACAGTCACATATGTTTGCAAATTCAGAATGCCCTGCCTACTCAGGAGTATTTATTGTAGGCGCAGCTGCCGGAACTGCTGACGAAGCATACGGCGTAGATGCTGCAACATTCGGAACATATTGTCCATACCATGGTGGTTACCAAATGCCAAACACTGGTGTAATTGGTGGTTCATCATCCACGACAAGTGATTCTTCAGGAGGCAGTGAAGGAACCATTCAAATAATTGGTGGTGAATAATATGCATTAAAAAAAGAGCTCGTTTGAGCTCTTTTTTGTTTGCTTTATTTTATACTTCGAAAATCATGTCTCCGTAGCTTGGCATTGGCCAGCATTCCTTGTCTACAATCATTTCTAAGGCGTCTACAGGAGCACGAAGCTCTTCCATAGCCTTTATAACTTCATCGTGGTAGAAGTTGGCTTTTTCGCAGCTAGAAGCCTTCATAGTATATGCCTTATTGTTTGTTTCTTTAAGCTTTACAAGGGCTTCTTTTGCTTCACGTAGATGGTTAGATACCTTAATGAGAAGCTCCTTCTGTGTGCTTACATCAGCCTCAGGACAAGCATCCTGAATTGTACCAATAGAAAGTCCAAGCTCTGTAGCATAGCCTATTACAGCTGGAATAATCTGCTTAGAAGCCATATCTATCATGGTCTTAGCTTCAATATTGATTGACTTGATATACTGCTCATATTCGATTTCTGCACGTGATTCAAGCTCTACCTTTGAGAATACACCAAACTTTTCAAACATTGAAACTGTCGCATCTGTTGTAAGAGCAGGAATTGCTTCTACCAAAGAATTGATACTTGGCAAGCCTCTCTTCTTTGCTTCTTCAATCCACTCTTCTCCGTATCCGTTTCCGTTGAATACGATGCGCTGATGCTCTGTAGCAAGCTTCTTAATCATATCATGAACTGCACTATCAAAATCCTTTGCTTTCTCAAGCTCATCACAAGCCTCGCAAAGTGCTTCTGCCATGATTGTATTGAGAACTACGTTTGGCTCGCCAACTGAATCCTGTGAACCAACCATTCTGAATTCGAACTTATTTCCAGTAAATGCAAATGGTGATGTACGGTTTCTATCTGTAGCATCTTTTCTAAAGTCTGGAAGTGTTTTAACGCCTGTAGCCAGCTTTTCACCCTTCTTTGACTTAGTAGCAGTACCAGTAGAGATAAGCTGTCTTAAAACGTCCTCTAACTGCTCTCCAAGGTATACAGAGATGATTACAGGAGGTGCTTCATTTCCACCTAATCTGTGATCATTACCAACGTCTGATGCAGATTCACGAAGAAGATCTGCATGTAAATCAACAGCCTTAAGAACAAGACAAAGCACAAGCAAGAACTGGATGTTCTCATGTGGTGATTTACCTGGCTCAAAAAGATTGATTCCATCATCGGTAACAAGTGACCAGTTATCATGCTTACCTGAACCATTTACGCCTGCGAATGGTTTTTCATGGAGGAGGCACTGTAAACCATGGCGGTTTGCAACCTTTCTAAGAGTCTCCATGATAATCTGGTTGTGATCAACTGCAACGTTGCACTGTGCATAGATTGGTGCAAGCTCGTGCTGAGCTGGAGCAACCTCATTATGCTGTGTTTTAGATGAAACGCCGAGCTTCCAAAGCTCAATATTAACATCACGCATATAAGCTTCAATTCTCTCTGGAATTGAGCCAAAATAATGGTCGTCCATTTCCTGTCCCTTAGGTGGCATTGCACCAAAGAGTGTACGACCTGTATACATTAAATCCTTACGGGCAAGATACATTTCACGGTCAATAAGGAAGTATTCCTGTTCAGCACCAACTGAAGGAATTACACGCTTAGAATTTGTGTTACCAAATAATCTAAGAAGTCTGATTGCCTGCTCTGATAAAACTTCCATAGAACGAAGCAAAGGTGTTTTTTGATCCAAAGCTTCTCCTGTGTATGAACAGAAAGCTGTAGGAATGCAAAGTGTTGCACCTGCTGCATCCTGTCTAACAAATGCTGGAGATGTTGGATCCCAAGCAGTATATCCTCTTGCCTCAAATGTGGCTCTAAGTCCTCCTGAAGGGAACGATGATGCATCTGGCTCACCTTTTATAAGCTCTTTACCAGAAAAGCTCATAAGCACCTTACCACTTGGCAGTGGAGCAGAAATAAATGAATCATGTTTTTCTGCTGTAATACCTGTAAGTGGCTGGAACCAATGTGTGTAGTGGGTTGCACCCTTCTCAATAGCCCACTCCTTCATTTCGTGTGCAATAACATCAGCAGTCTCTAAATCAAGCTCTTCTCCAGCAAGAATAGTCTGCTTAAGCTTCTGATAAGTCTTCTTTGGAAGTCGTTCCTGCATAACTGTATCGTTAAATACATTTTCTCCAAAGATGTCTGCCACATTAAAATATTCTTCCATTTATAAAGTATCCTTTCCCATAACATATATAAAGAAAGACAATCAGCAAGGATCCCCACCGATTGTCTTCCATAAAGCTCATAAGAAAGCTAAATCGGGCAAACCGATTAAGCCTTTCCAACTGAACCGAAAAGTTCCATCTTTTCTTTAACTGTTGCCTTGATAGCATCTGTACCAGGAGCTAAAAGCTTACGTGGATCGAAGCCCTTACCCTCAAGGTCCTTACCAGCCTCAATATATTTACGTGTAGCGTCAGCAAATGAAAGCTGGCACTCTGTGTTAACGTTGATCTTTGAAACACCAAGCTCGATAGCCTTCTTGATCATATCAGCTGGGATACCTGTACCACCGTGAAGTACGAGTGGCATTGCACCTGTCTTCTGCTGAATAGCATCAAGTGTCTCGAAAGAAAGTCCCTGCCAGTTCTCTGGGTACTTACCGTGGATGTTACCGATACCTGCTGCAAGCATATCTACACCAAGGTCAGCGATTGTCTTGCACTCGTTAGGATCAGCACACTCGCCCATACCTACAACACCATCTTCTTCACCACCGATTGAACCAACTTCGCACTCGATAGAAAGGCCAAGTCCGTGAGCAACATTAACAAGCTCTGTAGACTTTGCAAGGTTCTCCTCGAATGGATAGTGTGAACCATCAAACATGATTGATGTGAAACCAGCTTTGATGCACTTGTAGCATCCTTCGTATGTACCGTGATCAAGGTGAAGTGCTACAGGAACTGTAATTCCGAGCTCCTCGTCCATAGCCTTAACCATAGCAGCTACTGTACCGAAGCCTGTCATGTACTTACCAGCACCCTCAGATACACCAAGGATTACAGGTGAGTTAAGCTCCTGAGCTGTAAGAAGAATGGCTTTTGTCCACTCAAGGTTATTAATGTTGAACTGACCAACTGCATAGTGGCCTGCTTTTGCTTTATCAAGCATTTCTTTTGCAGAAACTAACATAATTATATCCTCCATATAATCGTTTTTGGGTTCTAAAGAACCCCATCTACCGCAAATTTTAACATAACGTAAAATTCTATTCAATAGCTATTTCAAGGGCACTGTTCTCGTCTACGACGTTAACAACCTTATGATTGCCACCGAATTCTCCGTCCAATGTCCATGGGACATCTTCACTACATGTAAACTTTATTTCGCTGGTTTGGAAACTGTATACCATCTCTGAATCTGGAATAATACCAGTCATAAAGCCTAGGATTTCATTGAGCTCCATTGGGTTACGTGGCATTTTGATTAATGTTGCCTCAAACACACCATCGTTCAAACCAATATTGCCTCTTATGATACCCTGAAAACCGCCGACAGACTTTGAATTAGTAATCATGCCATAAATAAACTCATCATAAATAACATTGCCATCATACTCCACCTGCATGCGGAATGATGGTATATCGCGAAGCTGTTTAGCTCCTTCGATTATGTATGCAGCATGTCCTAGAAGATTCTTTAAATCTTGTGATGTGGCATAAGAAACTTCTGTAAAAATACCAAATGCAGCCACATATACAAATGAATCTGAATTGAATCTACCTATATCACATGGAAATAGTTTATCAGAAACACTAATCTGCGCTGCATTTAACATGTTCTTATCTATACCAAGTGAATTTCCAAAATCATTTGTTGAGCCAGCTGGAATATATCCAATAGGCTTTCTTTCTGATGGAGCCAACTGCATCATACCAGTAACCACTTCATCAAGTGTTCCATCTCCACCAGAGCAAACGATTCTATCGAAATCCTTGGACTGTTCAATTGTCTGTCTTGTTGCATCGCCACCAGACTGTGTAATATGTACACTAACCTGATAGCCAGCCTTAATCATTATATCCAGAATGTCAGCCAGATGTTCTTTTATCTGCCCTTTACCAGAGCGTGGATTGATAATAAATAATAATCTTTTTGACATATATCCCTCGATAATAATTTATTTTGTAAGGAAATCAGCAAGTTCTGTGACAGCCTTTTCTTCATCATCTCCTGTAGCATCAATAACTACCTTTGATCCTGAAGCCAATACCAAACTCATCATACCCATAATACTTTTAGCATTAACCTTCTTTTCATCCATCTCGAAATAGATTGAACTTCCAAACTGGTTAGCTAACTGCACAAGGTGTGCTATTGGTGTAGCTTCCATTGAATTTGTCATCTGAATAGTAACTTCTTTTTGCATGACGTCCTCCTGAAAAACTAAATAAAACCTAACGCTGGCCTTTTATAACTGTTCTGCCATTTGAACCAGCTTTTTCAATCGATGATTAACTCCTGACTTGCCTATAGGTGGATCTAAGTACTGCCCCAAGGCTCCTAGCGGTGTGTCTGGATTATCAAGTCTTACCTGAGCAATTTCCTGTAGCTGTGGTGGCAATGTATCAAGCCCCAGCTTTTCATCCAAAAGATGAATTGCTTCGATTTGTCGAACAGCTGCATTAACTGTTTTGCCAATGTTTGCTGTCTCGCAATTGACTTTTCGATTGATTGTGCCTCGCACCTCTTTAACTACCCTGATGTTTTCCAACTCCATTACCGAGTGCGCGGCTTCCATAACACGTAATATTTCAACGATTTGTGCGCCTTCTTTAAGGTATACAACATATTTACCATTTCTGCTAACATATTTTGCTTCCACATCGAATGTGTTCATAACCTTTGTTAGCTGAGAAGCCATAGCTTCTGTGTTGCATACAATCTCAAAATGATATCCCTTATTGGGATCTGAAATGGAGCCTGCCGCCAAAAACGCTCCTCGTATAAATGAACGCTTACAGCATGGCTGTTGGATAACTAAATCGTTTGCTATCTCGCTATCATCGGATAGCTTAAGCATTTTTTTAGTCTCCAATAAGACATCAGTAGACAGTGCTGTGACATCTTTTCCTATATTAAGTGTTTTATTTAATAAAGTAAAGACTTTTCTGTTTAATGGTTCATCTGAATAGTTCTGAAATGCATTTATTCCTTCCATAAGAAAAATGCCAGACATCTCTGCCACCATACAATGCCTACTTTTAGGAATAACAGAAAAGAGTTCCTCTTTTACATCTTTTGAAAATGACAATTATTTTCCTCTCAAAGCATCCTTGCCTATATCACGATGCTCAATTTTAAGTCCATAAGACTCATCATGATTTAGTGCCTCAAAAATCTCATCTGCCAGGCATACACTTCTGTGTTTACCGCCTGTACATCCAACTGCAATAACCAGCTGATTCTTTCCTTCTTTTATATAGTTAGGAATCAGGAACTTGATTAAGTCAGTTGTTTTCTCTAAGAAAATCTGAGACTCCTCATATTTTAAAACGAAATCCTTGATTGGCTGGTCGTTTCCTGTGAACGGCCTAAGGTCTGTATCATAGTATGGATTTGGTAAGAATCGTACATCAAAAACCAAATCCGCATCTTCTGGAATTCCGTACTTAAAGCCAAATGAAATGATAGTCACGAAAAGGCTCTTGTAATCTGCATCATCAACAAATATCTTTTCAAGCTCTTCCTTTAACTCTCTTGTTAAAAGATGGGTTGTATCGATAACATAGTCTGCCTCATCACGTAAAAATCCGATAGATTCTCTTTCCTGCTGAATGCCAGCTGCAATTCTTTCTCTACCAGAAAGTGGATGATTACGTCTGGTCTCTTTGTATCGTTTAATTAACACATCATCCTCTGCATCCAAGAACAGAATAGAAAAATGTTTGTTGTCGTTGTCTAATTCCTGCAAAATGTCCGGCAAAAGCTTCATAGCTCTACCATTACGTACATCTATTCCAACAACAATCTTTTGATCAAAGGCGCCATTCTCAGCCAATTCAACAACGCTCTTTAACAATTGGATTGGAAGATTGTCCATGCAATAGTAGCCCATATCCTCCAGCATTTTAAATGCTGTGTTTTTACCTGCACCTGACATTCCTGTTAGAATTAATAGCTTCAATTTACGTTCCTCCCTATAATTCGAACCTCTGGAACTAAATGAACTCCAAATTTATTAAATACTTTATCATTAACATCTGACATTAATTGTAAAACATCAGCTGCTGTTGCATCGCCCTTATTTACTACAAAGCCACAGTGTTTTTCTGAAACCTGGGCACCACCTACAGTATATCCACGCAATCCTGTGTCATCAATAAGCTTTCCAGCAAAATATCCCTCTGGTCGCTTAAAAGTAGAACCTGCACTTGGGAAATTAAGTGGTTGCTTTTCAGTACGCTGCTGTCTGATTTCGTCAATTCTAGCCTGTATTTCTTCTGGATTTCCTTGACTAAGCTTAAGAACAGCAGAAAGAACATATCCTCCATCTTCCATTAAAGATGAATGACGATACGACATTGATAATTCCTCTGGTGTAACAGTTTTCTGCTCCATTGATGGGGTAAGAATAAGGACTGATTCGATTATGTCCTTCATTTCCCCGCCATAGGCTCCTGCATTCATAAATACTGCACCACCGATTGAACCTGGTATTCCTGATGCGAATTCCATTCCAGTAAGCCCTGCTTTTGCAGCTTTGTTAGCTACAGTTGAAAGCAAAGCACCTGCTTCTACAACCACTGTATCACCATTGATTGTTATGTCATTTGATTGTTTACCAAGGGAAATAACAACACCTTCGATTCCCTCATCAGACACTAGCAAATTGCTTCCATTTCCTATAACAATAAATGGAATCTCCTGCTCTTTAAGAAATCGAATTAAAGGAATAATAGAGGCATAATCCGGCTCGATATAAATATCGGCCGGACCTCCTATTCTAAAAGTCGTATGACTTTTCATTGCTTCCTCTAAAAGGATTAAAGATTTTGGAAATTGTGCTTTTAATTCTTCTGCTAATTTCTGGTATTTCTCATTAAGCATATTTAATAAACGCCTCGTATCCTAATAATGCTTCGTATAAATCAACCTTTGAAATAATCTCACATGGAGCGTGCATAGAAAGAACAGCAACACCTGAGTCAATTACCTGCATGTTGTAATTGCCCATGATGTAGGCGATTGTTCCACCGCCCCCCTGGTCTACCTTACCAAGCTCAGCTGTCTGCCAGAATACATTGTCCTTGTCCATGATGTCACGAACCTCTGCAACATACTCAGCGGATGCATCGTTTGAACCACTCTTACCTCTAGCGCCTGTATACTTGTTAAATACAAGACCACGTCCGAGATATGCTGAGTTGTTCTTTTCAAATGCTGATGCATAGTTTGGATCAAATGCTGCAGATACATCTGATGAAAGAACCTTGCAGTTTGTAAGAGCTCTGCGAAGCTTAAGCTCTGAATAATCTCCTGTAAGATTGTAAAGCTCTGCGAAAATATTCTCGAAGAATCTAGATTCCATACCTGTTGCGCCTACAGAACCAATTTCTTCTTTATCTACAAGGAGGCAGCATGCTGTCTTCTTTAATTTTTCCTTGCAATCAATAAGTGCCATAAATGATGAGTAAGCACATACTCTATCATCGTGACCGTATCCTAAGATCATTGAACGATCAAAACCAAAGTCTCTAGCTGGACCGGCTGGAACAACTTCGATTTCTGCTGAAATGAAATCTTCTTCCTCAATATCGTACTTGTCTTTAAGAAGCTTAAGAATATTCTTCTTTACAGATTCCTTTTCCTTCTCGCCCTTTTTGTCAAAGCCTGGGATGCTTCCTACGATAACATTGAGGTCTTCACCTTCTACTACCTTTGCCCCCTTCTTATCCATCTGGTCTGCTGCAAGGTGAATAAGTAAATCTGAAATACCAAATACTGGATCATTCTCATCTTCACCTACATTAACAGGCATTACTTCACCTGTCTTTTTAACAAGTACACCGTGAAGTGCAAGTGGAATAGTTACCCACTGGTATTTCTTGATACCACCATAATAGTGAGTGTCAAGTAATGCGATATCTGAATCCTCATATAATGGATTCTGCTTTAAATCCATTCTTGGGCTGTCGATATGAGCACCAAGAATGTTCATGCCAGACTCTAAATCCTCTGTACCTACGATAAATAAAGCAAGCTCCTTACCCTTATTTACAGCGTAAACCTTTTCTCCTGCTTTAAGCTTCTTACCACTTGCAATAGCTTCATCAAGATTCTTAAATCCTGCTTTTTCAGCCTTTTCTACAAAGAATGAAACACATTCTCTTTCTGTTTTGCATGTTGATAAGAACTTTCTATAGTCTTCACCAAAGGCCATAACCTTTTTCTTATCTTTTTCTGAAGTATACTTACTCCAAGCATTCTTACGTTCCATAAGATTTGCATCTCCTATCCATTAATATTATTCTGAACTCGCCTGTAAAGCTCTTCAGCAGCATTATAGCCCATCTTCTTCTGACGATGGTTAACTGCGGCAGCCTCACAAATAATAGCGAGATTTCTACCTGGTCTGATTGGAAGTGAGTGACATGTTACATCAATTCCTAGAATATTCATATATTCATCTGTCATACCAAGACGGTCATATTCTTTTTCCTTTGACCAATCCTCAAGCTTAATAACTAAATCAATACGCTGCTCATCCTTTACAGCCTCAACACCATAAAGTGATTTAACATCGATAATTCCAATACCTCTAAGCTCAATGAGATACTGTGTGATTGATGGTGCGCGTCCGTATAATCTTTCGTTGTTTGGACGACGAATCTCTACTACATCGTCTGATACAAGTCTGTGACCACGACGGATAAGCTCCAATGCTGCCTCTGATTTACCTATTCCAGATTCACCAGTAATAAGCAAACCTTCACCATAAACATCAACTAATACTCCGTGAATAGTTGTGTATGGTGCAAAATCTTTATTTAAAGAATATATCAAAGCTGACATAAACTCTGATGTAGCACGATTAGTTCCTAATACAGGAACATTTGCCTTAACAGCTTCCTTGAGTAATATTTCTCCTGGCTTTTCACCTCTACAGAAAATTACACATGGAATATCATATGTTAATAACTGTGCAAAGCTTTCTGCTTTTTCTTCATCTGTCTTTTTATTTAAGTACGCTGCTTCTACGTTTCCAATAACCTGAATTCGGCTTGAATCAAAATGCTCATAAAATCCGTGTAGCTGAAGCGCTGGTCTATTGACATCTGCAACTGTTACCTGAGCCTCTTCAAGATTAAGCTCTGGTGTGAAATTGGTAAGATTAAATCTTTCCTGAATTGTTGCTACTGATACAAATTTATTATTTGCCATAAAAACCTCCCATCTACTGAAAATTCATAGACTATTTTAGCTCATTTTCTGCGGAATTAATAGGGTGAAAGTAATTGTATACATTCTCTGCTGCTTCTTTACTCATAGATTCTGTATCCATCAAATCTTCCACTGTGGCATTTGCCATTTTTTCTGCAGAAATATATTTTTTCATAAGGGCCTTGCGTCTCTTTGGTCCAATGCTCTCAATATCATCAAGAAAACTTCTAACCTGTCCTTTGCTTCTGAGGCTACGATGATATTCTATTGCAAATCGATGTGCTTCATCCTGAAGTCTTGTAATTAACTGGAAGCCCTCAGAATGCGTATCTATAGGTATTTCTTCATCCTTATAGTATAGGCCTCTGGTTCTATGATGATCATCCTTTACCATACCTGCAATAGGAATGTGAAGCCCTAATTCAGCCATAACCTGCTCTGCAATGTGCACCTGTCCTTTACCACCATCCATCATTATAACATCAGGGAATTTGGTAAAGCTGTCTTCTATTACACCGCCATTTTCTTCAAGCTCTTCTAGACCATGAGAAAAACGACGAGTCAGCACCTCATGCATAGATGCGTAATCATTTGGACCTTCAACGGTTTTGATTTTGAATTTACGATAATCCGAGCGCTTTGGCTTACCTTTTTCAAATACTACCATTGAGCCAACTGATTGGAATCCTGAAATATTTGAAATATCGTATGCCTCCATTCTGCTCGCTCCTGGAAGTCCTAATATATCAGCTATTTCCTTCATAGCTCCAATTGTGCGGCCCTCTTCTTTCTTGATTTTTTCTCTATCCTGATCCAAAACCATCTGGGCATTTTTAGCCGCAAGTTCAACGAGCTTTTCCTTGGCTCCACGCTTAGGAGTTCTTATGTACACTCTGGAACCTTTTTTATTTGTAAGCCATGTTTCAATTAATTCCGATTCAGTCATTTCAAACTGAACAAATATTTCTCTAGGGATAAAAGGTGTACCTGTGTAGTAATCTTTAAGGAAGTATTCAAGCAAATCTTCATCTGTATCATCCACGCGAACATTAATAAAGAAATGCTCTCTACCAATCATTTTGCCACCGCGAATAAAGAACACCTGAACAACTGCATCCTCTTTGCCCTTCGCCATAGCAATTATATCTCTATCCTCTCCATCAAGCTGGGTAGCTTTCTGTCTTCCTGCACAGGCCTTAACTGACTCAATTAAATCTCTGTAAAGTGCAGCTTTCTCATAATCCATATCCTCTGATGCTGCAAGCATTTTTCTTTGAAGATCTTTTATTGTATCGGCGTAATCTCCATTTAAAAACTCGATTACTTTTTCTACGTTTTTACGATACTCTTCCACAGGAACATTTCCCTGGCAAGGGCCTAAGCATTGACCAATATGATAGTTCAAGCATGGTCTGTTCTTACCAAAATTTTCTGGAAGCTTCTGGGAACAGGTTCGTATCTTGTATAGTTTTTGAACTAGCTCAATAGTGTCGTGAACAGCTCCTGCAGATGTGAATGGGCCAAAAAACTTACTACCATTCTTTTTCATCCTTCTAGAAAACAGCACCCTTGGATATGCTTCCTGCAAAGTAACCTCAATATATGGGTAGGTTTTATCATCGCGAAGCATAGTATTATATTTCGGACGATATTCCTTTATTAAATTACATTCTAAAATAAGAGCCTCTAATTCAGAGTCAGTGACTATAAACTCAAAATAATCAATATTTGCCACCATCTGCTTTTTCTTGAGGCCCTCATCATGGCTTGGTTGAAAGTATTGTCTCACTCTATGACGAAGAGACAATGCTTTACCTACATATATAATTTCATCATTTTTCCCGTGCATTAGATAAACTCCCGGTTGATCCGGGAGTTTACTAAGGTCTTTTTCAGTTACCATATAAATTACTCATCAAAAATGCTATCTTTTACCACATTCTGTGGATCATTATCATCGTCAAAAAGACTATGTCTTTCTGGTTCTTTCTTTTCTTCTGGATCAGGAATTCCCTTTATTTCTCTAAAGATTGACATGAATTCCTTACCTGTAATTGTCTCATGCTCAAATAGATAGTCTGAAATCTTATCAAGGCATTCCATGTTGTCTGCAAGAAGCTGCTTAGCCTTTGCATATGCATCTGTAATCATCTGAAGAACTTCTTTATCTATTTCTGCTGCTGTATTTTCGCCGCAGATTAATGATGCTCTTCCATCAAGATACTGGCTCTCTACTGTTGCAAGTCCCATCATTCCAAACTTTTCAGACATACCAAATCGAGTAACCATTGCTCTGGCAATCTTTGTAGCTTGCTCGATATCATTAGCTGCACCTGAAGTGTACGAACCAAATTTAATATCTTCTGCTGCTCGACCACCCATATATGTAACAATCTTTGCAATTAACTCGTCCTTAGTCTCAAGGAACTTTTCTTCTTCTGGAGTCTGAAGAGTGTATCCCAACGCTCCCATTGTTCTAGGAACAATTGTAATCTTCTGAACTGGCTCAGCATCCTTTTGCAATGCAGAAACAAGAGCATGTCCAACTTCGTGATATGAAACGATTTTACGTTCCTTCTCACTCATCGCTCTATCCTTCTTTTCCTTGCCGCCAACTGCTACAAGTTCAAATGCTTCGAATAAATCTTTTTGATTTACAAACTTGCGCTTATCTTTGACTGCTAAAATAGCTGCCTCGTTAATGATATTTGCAAGATCAGATCCAACAAGACCTACTGATGCAAGTGCGATAGCATCCAAATCAACTGTCTCATCCATCTTTACATCCTTGGAATGAACCTTAAGGATTTCAAGACGTCCCTTCTGATCTGGCTTATCAACGATGATTCGTCTATCGAAACGACCCGGACGAAGTAATGCTTTATCAAGTACCTCTGGTCTGTTTGTAGCTGCAAGGATAAGTAAGCCCTTGTTTGAATCAAAACCATCCATCTCTGAGAGAAGCTGGTTTAATGTCTGCTCACGCTCATCGTTACCGCCGCCATAATGTGCATCACGGCTCTTACCAATGGCATCAATCTCATCGATGAAAACGATACATGGTGCTACTTTCTGTGCTTCCTTGAAAAGGTCACGTACACGTGAAGCACCAACACCAACAAACATCTCTACGAAATCTGAACCTGCAAGTGAAAAGAATGGAACACCAGCTTCACCTGCAACTGCTTTTGCAAGAAGTGTTTTACCTGTTCCTGGAGGGCCTACTAAAAGAGCACCCTTTGGAAGCTTCGCGCCGATTTCTGTGTACTTACGAGGGTTATGCAGGAAATCTACCATTTCCTGAACTGATTCCTTTGCCTCATCCTGTCCAGCTACATCCTTAAAAGTAACTCCGGTAGCTTTTTCCATATTGTAGAGCTTGGCATTTGATTTACCAACGCCCATTGGGCCACCACCCATACGTTTCATAAAGAAACCAAGAAGCACCCATAACAATACAATTGGCAAAACAAATGATAGTACGTTATAGATAATTGCCGCTGTCGAATCAGCAATTGTTCCTTCATACTCTACGCCGTGTTCATCTAACTTATCAAGCAAATCATCATCACGAAGATATGCTGTATAAAGCTTTACAGATGTGGACTGGCCTGTGCTTTCATAAATCTGCTGAAGCGCACTTGCCTCATCAGATGACATGCCATATGTTTCACCCTCAACAAGAGTAATATTGATGACATCGTTATCGAAGTTTACTTCTGCAACTTTATCATCTTCGACAAGCTGTAAAAACTCTGTGTAAGTAATCTCCTGATTTGAATTTGAACTAGCCCCTCTGTACATCATACTTGTAAAGAAAAGTGCCACAAGCACTAATATTCCTAAAGTGTAGAAAGGCTGACGATTATTCTTTTTATCTCCACCGTTTTGGTTGTTATTATTCTCGTTCACAACTGCCTCCGTTTTGTAGAAAATTCTTATATTAATTTATCATAAAATAGTGGAAAAGTAATGATTTTAATAAAATTTTAATAGATATAAAAAACAAAACCGTCTGCAAACATTGCCGACGGTTTTGTATAATTTACTTTGATAATATTTCTGTATCGTTAGTGAACTCTGTACCAGATACCTCTTCAAATTTATGTAAAAGGTCCTCAATTGTAAGATTCTTTTTTTCTTCTCCCGAAATGTTGAGAATAACTCTGCCCTCATTCATCATGATAAGTCGATTACCATAATGGATGGCATCTCTCATATTATGGGTAACCATCATGGCTGTAAGGTTATTCTCCTTAATTAACATATCAGTTATTTCAAGAACCTTTGCTGCTGTCTTTGGGTCAAGGGCTGCAGTATGCTCATCTAGCAGTAACACCTTTGGCTTTTGGAGAGTCGCCATGAGAAGTGTAAGGGCCTGTCTCTGTCCACCTGAAAGCAATCCTACCTTTGCTGTAAGTCTATCTTCCAAGCCCAAATCCAACTGCTTTAGCATTTCGTGATATCTTTCTCTTTCAGCTTTCGTAACGCCCCAGCCTAAACCTCTTGTTTTTCCTCTGCGTGCTGCCAAAGCCATGTTTTCATCAATCTGCATGTTTGCTGCAGTACCTGTCATAGGATCCTGGAACACTCTTCCCAAGTAACGAGCACGCTTGTGCTCTGGAAGGCCGGTAACATCAACACCATCTATCGAGATAGAACCTGCATCTACTGGCCACACACCTGCAATCGCATTAAGAAATGTGGATTTTCCTGCACCATTTCCACCAATTACTGTGCAGAATTCGCCCTCCTCTAAATAAAGAGATGCACCTGATAATGCTACTTTTTCATTAATTGTCCCAGCATTAAAAGTTTTTCTAATTTTATTAGCATTAAGCATTATCGTTTACCTCCTCTTTTTGCCGCCTTAAAGAAGGAGCTATTCATTTTATTCTTTAAATATGGCACAGCAAGGAATATTGCTACTATTATCGCTGTGAACAATTTCATGTCATTTGCTGGCATCTTGAGCCACAATACAAATGCTATGAAAATGTAATAAAGAATACCACCTACAATTACAAAACCAAGTGCAAGCCAGAATGTACTCTTTTTCTTGAAAAATGCATTACATAACACATCTCCAATAATGATGGATGCCAATCCTATTACAATCGCGCCTCTACCCATATTTACATCAGCATTACCATTGAACTGAGCAAATAGTGCGCCTGCAAAAGCTACTAACGCATTTGATACTACAAGTCCTAACGCTTTCATAACATTTACGTTAATTCCCTGGGCTTTTGCCATGGCTGGGTTTGTTCCTGTAGCACGAAGTGCAGAACCCATTTCTGTTCCAAAGAACCAATACATGATTGCTATTATAATCACAGCAATCACAAGAACTGTGACTAACGCATCTGTTTTATATCTAAGTGAAACAGCCAAATTGTACTTATCTACTGAGATAGGAGTGTTTGGCTGATTTTTAGCAATTCTCAAATTTATTGAATATAATGCGAGCTGAGTAAGAATACCGGCCAATATATCAGGAATTCCAAGAACTGTATGTAATACACCTGTAATCAAGCCTGCTAAAGCTCCTGCGATTAGTGCAAGTACTAAAGCCAACACCCAAGAATGGCCTGATATAATCACCATAGCTGCAACAGCTCCTCCTGTCGCAAATGATCCATCTACCGATAAATCTGCAAAATTTAATAATTTGAATGTAATGTAGATGCCTAGTGCCATTATTCCGTATATTATTCCCTGTGCAACTGTACCAGGCATTCCTGCAATTAATGTTTCAATTCCCATTTTAAACTCCAAAGAGCAAGGTCAAAATTTCTGACCTTGCCCCAAAATAATTTTATTTTGTTGCTAAATCTTATTATTCAGCCTCTTCTTCCATCTCGATTGCAACATAATCATCTGGAAGCTCAATTCCGAGCGCTTCTGCAATTACTGGATTATATTCCTTTGTAAACTCTGTTGCATACTGAATCTCATATGTAGCAGGGTCCTGTCCATTAACAAGGATTTCGTAAGCCATAAGACCTGCTGCGTATCCGATATCATAGTATGAAATAGAAAGTGTTGCGATACCGCATCCCTTACAGATTCCTTCCTCACCAGCGATGATTGGCACGCCTGCTGTAAGTGCTACATTGTTGATTGTTTCAGCGCAACTTGCTGCTACATTATCTGTAGGAACATATAATACATCGCTTTCTCCGCATGCTGTCTGAACTACTGTTGCAACGTCTGCTGAGTCAGAGAATGTGTATGCTGTAACATTGTATCCATAGTCCTCAAGATATGTTGTAATCTGATTTGCCTGATATAATGAATTATCCTCGCCAGAGCAGTAGATGATTCCTACTTCTTTTGCATCTGGGAAAAGTTCATTTAACATTTCTGCCTGTCCATCAAGTGGAGCCAAATCAGATGTACCTGTTACGTTGATTCCTGTTGTACCTTCCCAATCTTTAATTCCAAGTGCTGTACCATAATCTGTAATAGATGTAGCTACGATTGGAATAGAATTTGTTGCTGTTGAACTAGCCTGCATTGCAGGTGTTGCATTAGCCATAATCAAATCAACATTATCTGATACAAATGAATTTGCAATTGTGGCACATGTAGCTGTATCACCAGAAGCATTCTGTACGTTGATTTCTACCTGATCCCCAAGCTTCTCTTTTAAAGCATCTGAAAATCCCTCTGTTGCTGTGTCAAGGGCTGGATGCTGCACTAACTGAATTACTCCTACATTGTATGTCTGATTAGCATCTGTAGTAGTTTCTTCTGTTGTTTCGGTTGTTGTGGCTGTTTCTGCTTCCTTTTGAGCAGCTGCATCTGTACCGCAACCAACCATGCTAAGAACCATTACTGACGCCAAAACTGATGCAAGTATTTTCTTCTTCATGTTTTCCCCTCCTGATTATTCTTCTTTGAAGTACTTTAGCACTTTTAATCACTAAAGTCAACAAGAACAAAAATATGGGCCCACCAGGCCCATATTGATTACATACATGTATATCCGCCATCAACTGGAAGAATTACACCGTTAACATATGTACTTGCTGGAGATGCAAGGAAAATTGCTGCTGTGTCTAGCTCGCCCTCTTTACCATATCTGTTAAGAGGAATCATTGTCTTTGCATATTGCTGGAAAAACTCACTATCCAATGTTTCTTTTGTAAGTGGTGTTTCAAAATATCCTGGGCAAATAGCATTGACCGTAATACCCTTATTTCCCCACTCTGATGCAAGCGCTCTTGTGAGATTTACAACACCGCCCTTTGCAGCGTGGTATGCTGCTGCCGGAGCAATATTATTACCTACTAATCCATACATAGAAGCAATATTTATAATACGGCCATATCCGGCAGGAATCATAGCCTTTTTAGCAATGGCTCTGGCCATCTTAAAACTACCTGTCAAATCAATGGCTACTTCTCCTTCAAATTGAGCATCTTCAACATCTTCTGCTGGTGTAGCACCTGAACCTGTACCAGCATTGTTAATTAAAATATCAATTCTGCTAAACTCTTTAAGGACTGTATCTACTGCAGCATTTACTTTCTCAGTATCTGTAATGTCGCAAGGAACTCCAATGGCCTTTACGCCATATGTGTCAGAAATCTCTTTTGCCACCTCTTCGATAAGATTCTGGCGGCGGGCAACTGCTACTATATTACATCCCTGCGCTGCCAACGCCTTGGCCATCTGTACGCCAAGGCCTGATGAGCAACCTGTTATAAGTGCTACTCGTCCCGATAAATCAAAATACTTTTTCTCCATAAAAACTTCCTCCTTTAATTTTATGCCATTGTATCAAAATCTCAGGAAAAATGTAAAAGTATTTTTGCATAATTTTGTATTTATTTTGTATTTTTCAGACAATTCGTTTGTTAATTATCAAACATTAAATGTGGATTACTTTATCTCCTTCATATTTATCAGTTAATTTTTTACAACAATAATAGAATCCAGGCACTAAGAACAGGTCTGCAAAAAGCCATGCTACAGGACTGGCCCATATAGCTCCTCTAAAGCCTATCATAGGTACCAAAGTAAATGCTACTAATATACGAGCTATCATCTCCATTACACCTGCAAATACCGCAAATGTGGAGAATCCCATTCCCTGGATTGCAAATCTAAATATATTAACTCCTGCAAGCAAAGTATAGGTAATACTATTTGCCAATAAGAACATTCTAGCCTGTTTAATAACAATGTCCGTAGATGTAAATAACCTTAAGATTGTACTTCCACTAAAGAACAATACTATAAAGATGAGTATTGCATATATCGTTCCTAACATCTGCGCTGTCCATACACCTTTTCGAACTCTTTGGATATCTTTTGCGCCAACATTTTGACCTGCAAATGTGGCCATAGTGCCTCCAAGTGCATCAAAAGGACATACTACAAACATAGATACTTTAGAGCCTGCTGTCATAGAAGCTACAGCGACAGTACCTAAGCCATTAACAGCGGTCTGTAGAACAACCGAGCCAATTGCTGTTATAGAGTATTGCAAGCCAAATGGAAGACCCATTGATATTAAGACAGCAGTATGGTGTGGACCTAGCTTTAAATCATTTTTTGCCAGCTTAAGAATAGGGAATTTCTTTTTCATATAAATCAGGCAGCTTATACCTGCAATAAACTGAGATATTACAGTTGCAAGTGCTGGTCCATCTACGCTCATGCCCAAAACTATAATAAAAACAATATCTAATACAATATTGATTCCTGCTGCCATAATTAAGAAGTAGGTTGGCGTTTTGCTATCTCCTAGCGAACGCATTATACCAGCGGTAAGATTATACAGAAAAGTAACCGGTATTCCGAAAAATATAATTGAAATATAGGAATACGCTAGCTTGATAATATCATTTGGGGTTTGCATAATCTCCAATATTTGATAACAAAAGATACTTACTACTAATGTTATAGCAAGAGCAAATATGCCAGATATTATTATTGAATTTCCTACAAACTTACGCATCGAATCATAGGATTCTGCTCCAAATCGTTGAGCAACAGGAATTGCAAAACCCGAACAGACTCCTATACAAAAACCATTGATTAAAAAATTAATAGATCCAGTTGAACCTACTGCAGCTAATGCATTATCTCCTAATGTTTGACCAACTATAATAGTATCAACAAGGTTGTACATTTGTTGGAATAAAAGTCCCGCAAGCATAGGAATGGAAAACCCTAATATAAGCTTCATTGGGCTTCCTTCTGTCATTTTCTTTGTGCTATCGGCTGCCATATTTAAGACCTCCCATTAATCTCTTTCTTGCTTTTAGAATACACCACATTTTATTTTTATTATAGTATTTATTTTAGCATTTTATATAATATTATAGATTTTTCACCATAGGCAATATGCATATTGAATCTATTATTTCAATAAAAAAAACCAGGACTAATGTCCTGGTTTAAAAAGCAAATATATATTATACAAGCTCAAGAACTACTTCCATAGCTGCATCGCCCTTACGTGGTCCGATCTTAACGATACGTGTATAACCACCCTTGCGGTCAACATACTTTGGAGCAATCTCATCAAATACAAAGTTAGCCATATCAACCTTGTGTGTCTCGCTCTTCTTAGCACCCTTAGCTGTAGGTGTGTAAAGAACCTGCATCATCTGACGACGAGCGTGAAGTCTTGAAGGAGAATCCTTCTTAATCTTCTTATCAACTGTATCGTATACAGTTACCTTCTTGCCATCAACAACTTCCTTTACTCTCTTACCATCTTTGTCCTTGCGTGCTACCTTAGCCTGAACTGTAACTTCTTCGAAGTTATCCTTTTCCTTAACACCAAGAGTAATGATGTGCTCAGCAATCTTCTTTACTTCCTTAGCCTTAGCTTCAGTTGTAACGATCTTGCCGTGATAAAGAAGCTCTGTTACCTGGTTTCTTAAAAGAGCTTTTCTCTGTGATGATGTTCTGCTTAATTTTCTGTACTTTGCCATTTCTTTTCTCCTTATAACTGGCGTTACAGGTGCTCATCGGTCTTACCCCGTAACTTGATTAATGGAAAGGCATGCGCGACAGTGCTCATCGGTCTTATCCGTCACGTATTATTTCCTGTTACTATATGCTCTCGAACTAGTCCTCTACCATTCTAAGTGAAAGGCCAAGCTCGCTAAGCTTCTGCTCTACTTCTTCCATTGACTTGCGACCAAGGTTACGAACCTTCATCATGTCATCTGGTGACTTGTCGCAAAGCTCTGCTACTGTGTTGATACCAGCTCTCTTTAAGCAGTTGTATGAACGAACTGAAAGCTCAAGCTCATCAATGCTCATTTCAAGAGTCTTACCTGTTGTATCATCAGGCTTATCAGCGATAACGCTAAGATCCTGAGCAGCATCTGAAAGGTTAACAAAAAGATTTAAATGCTCGCTGAGTACCTTTGCAGCCATAGAAACGGCTTCATCTGGACCCATTGTGCCATTTGTATATACATCAAGTGTAAGCTTGTCATAATCTGTAACCTGGCCTACACGAGTGTCCTCAACTGTCATATTTACACGCTCTACTGGTGTGTAAATTGAGTCAACTGCAATCTTACCGATTGGAGTATCTGGAGTTTTGTTCTTATCTGCAGAGATATATCCACGATTCTTTGTAATTGTAAGCTCCATGTAAAGCTTGCAATCATTACCACCATTAAGATGTGCAATAACAAGATCAGGATTGATAATCTCGATATCAGAGTCAACCTGGATATCAGCAGCTGTAACAACTCCCTCTCCCTCGAACTCAATATATGCTGTCTTTGGCTCATCTGAAGAGCTATTATTTCTAATAGCAAGCTCCTTGATGTTCATTACGATTTCAGTAACATCCTCTTTTACACCTGGAATGGCACTGAACTCATGAAGAACGCCTTCAATCTTTATCTGGCTAACTGCAGCTCCTGGCAGAGACGAAAGCATAATTCTGCGAAGTGAATTACCAAGTGTTATACCATAACCTCTCTCAAGGGGTTCAACAACGAATCTGCCGTATTTTTTGTCCTCAGAAATCTCTACGATTTCAATATTTGGGTTTTCAAAATTTAACACTACATTGCCTCCTTATTTCATAAATTATGAAACTTAATGTACTAGACTCTAAAAAAGGAATATTTAATAAATATTCCATCAGATTACTTATTGCCACATAGTAAAATTGTAACAAATCGCACTTATACAAGCAAGCTTGTATAAGTGCTTTTTGTAAACATTTACTAATAATTATTATTTTGAATATAACTCGACGATAAGCATCTCGTCTACTGGTACATCAATCTGCTCTCTATTAGGAAGCTCTTTAACTGTACCCTTAAGGTTCTCAGCATCAACATCAACCCACTCTGGAGTTGTTCTACCAGCTGTAACCTCTGCGATATCCTTAAATCTCTGAAGGCTCTTTGACTTCTCGCGAACTTCGATAACATCGCCTGCCTTTACAAGATATGAAGGAACATTTACTGGCTTGCCGTTTACAAGGAACATCTTGTGATCAACAACCTGACGAGCTTCTTTTCTTGTACGAGCAAATCCCATACGGAATACTACGTTATCAAGACGGCTCTCAAGCATTGTCATAAGGTTTTCACCTGTCATACCCTTCTGACGGTCAGCCTTCTCATAATAATTACGGAAAGGCTTCTCAAGTACGCCATAAATGAACTTAGCCTTCTGCTTCTCCTGAAGCTGAAGAGCGTACTCAGACTTCTTGCCTCTTCCTCTATTCTTCTGTCTACGTGACTTTTTATCATATCCTAAAAATGTAGGATCTAAATCAAGAGATCTACATCTTTTAAGAACTGGTGTCTTATTAACTGCCATTAGATTTCCCTCCTAATTAGACTCTTCTACGCTTTGGTGGACGACATCCGTTATGTGGAACTGGAGTAACATCCTTGATTGTAAGAACCTGAACGCCGTTTGCATCGATTGCTCTGATTGCAGCTTCACGTCCTGAACCTGGTCCCTTTACGAATACATCTACACTCTTTAAACCGTGAACTAAAGCAGCCTTAACTGCTGTCTCTGCTGCCATCTGTGCAGCATAAGGAGTAGATTTCCTTGAACCTCTAAATCCTAGACCACCAGCACTTGCCCATGAAAGAGCGTTACCCTGAGCATCTGTAATAGTAACGATAGTATTATTGAAAGATGCCTGAACATGTACCTGTCCGTGTTCAACGTTTTTCTTTACACGCTTTTTTGTTGTCTTCTTTGCAACTTTAGCCATAATTAAACTAACCTACTTTCTTTCTATGAATATAATTACTTCTTCTTATTTGCTACTGTACGCTTTGGACCCTTACGAGTACGAGCGTTTGTCTTAGTCTTCTGTCCACGAACAGGAAGACCCTTTCTATGACGGATACCTCTGTAGCATCCGATTTCCTGAAGTCTCTTAATATCAAGAGCTACTTCTCTTCTAAGATCACCTTCTACAGTCATAGTTTCGTCAATAACTGTGCTAATCTTCTTAACTTCTTCGTCAGTTAAATCCTTAACACGTGTGCTAGGATCTACACCAGCTGCTTCAAGAATCTTGTTTGAGCTTACTCTACCGATTCCGTAAATGTAAGTTAAACCAATTTCAATTCTCTTGTCTCTTGGTAAATCTACACCTGCAATACGAGCCATGTGTGTTTACACCTCCATAAATTTCTACTATTAATAAGCGATATAAGTAATACAGCTCCGATCACTCGGCCTGAAATGTGTGTACACCCATATCTGGAACAAATTGGCCTCGGTATGATAGGCCTATTTATTATGAACAGCCTAAATTAGATACTCTTTAGACTGCAGCCGCACATAATAAAATGCTACATAAACAAACAGGAATTAACCCTGACGCTGCTTATGCTTTGGGTTCTCGCAGATAATACGAATGCTACCCTTTCTTTTGATGACCTTGCACTTCTCGCACATAGGCTTTACAGAAGATCTTACTTTCACGATTTTCCTCCTTTCCATGCCCTTTTATTCAAAGGTTGTGGTCAATCTATATTTGAACATCTTAAAAACGTCCGTTTAATAGTATACCGGGCGTTTTAATGTATGTCAACAAATTTTTAATTATTTTTACTTATCTCTCCAAATAATTCTTCCCTTAGAAAGATCATATGGACTCATTTCGATTGTAACCTTATCACCTGGTAAGATACGAATGTAATTCTGTCTTAACTTACCACTGATATGAGCAAGAATCTGATGACCGTTTTCAAGCTCTACCTTAAACATAGCGTTAGGAAGTTTTTCAACTACCACTCCCTCAACTTCAATAACATCTGCCTTAGACATCTTTGTTCCTCCTATTATAAACTTTAAGAATTCTTTTTATTGATACATCATCTAATGTTTCAATGTCTTTTACTTCTTCTAAAACATCAGACGGAATATTTTTTATTAGCTGTAAATGAATTTTCTTTTTCTTTTTAGGCTTGGCAACAAGTTTAGTTGTTCCATTTACAAGATAACAATACTCATCATCTTCTTTAAGAACTAAGTATATTTGTTTCTTATCATGACCAGCCTTAGATGTTGCAAGCATTAAATCCATTTATTTCCCTCCGGATTTGCAAGTTCTGTAGGTGTCAGTGTAAGAATTTCAGGAGCGCCGTCTGTAATTACAATTGTATTTTCATAATGAGCAGATAATGACTCATCCATTGTAACTACTGTCCATTCATCATCCATCCAAGCCACATCACAGCTACCAGCGTTTATCATTGGCTCTACAGCAAGTGTCATGCCTTTGATTAGTTTTGGACCTCTTCTAAATCTTCGTCTGAAGTTTGGAATTTCAGGTGCTTCATGAAGCGAAGTACCAATACCATGTCCAACCAAGTCTCTAACTACTCCGTACCCAAAGCTCTCTGCATAATCGCCAATCGCGCCTGATATATCATATAAATGATTACCAGCTGTAGCAAATTTCATACCTTGGAAGAAAGATTGACGTGTTCTTTCAATAAGAAGTCTTGCTTCTTCACTGATTTCTCCAACACCAACTGTACGAGCAGCGTCGCTATGGTATCCTTTGTAAAGAACGCCTGTATCCAAGCTAACAATATCTCCATTAACAAGGATATGGTCGTCAGTAGGAATACCGTGAACAACTTCATCATTTACGGATACACACACACTTGCTGGATATCCATAAAGACCTTTGAAATTTGGCTCACAGCCATAGCTTCTAATTACTTCTTCACCCAATCGATCCACGTCTAATGTAGACATTCCTTCGTGAATTTCTTTAGCTAACGTTTCATGAACCTGTGCTAAAATCTTTCCAGCTTCACGCATCAATTGAATTTCTTCATCAGTTTTAATAGTTATAACTTCTGACATCTTAAGCTCCTAAAATAGCAGTGATATCCTCAAAAACCTTTTCCATAGGCTGAGTTCCATCAACAGACTTCAAAATGTCCTTACCCTTATAGTATTCAATAAGAGGCTGTGTCTGATCATGATAAACATCAAGTCTCTTCTTTACTGTCTCTGGTTTATCATCATCTCTTAATACTAACTGGCTGCCACATGTATCGCATACGCCTTCCTTCTTAGGTGGAATAGAAACGATATGATATGTAGCACCACAATTTAAACAAGCTCTACGACCTGACATTCTATTGATAATATTCTCATCTGGAACATCTACGTCGATAGCATAATCCATTGACTGTCCAATTTTAGTAAGTGCAGCATCAAGTGCTTCTGCCTGAGGAATAGTTCTTGGGAATCCGTCTAATACAAATCCGTTCTTAGCATCATCCTGTGCAATGCGGTCCATTACAAGATCACAAGTAAGTTCATCTGGAACAAGCAAACCCTGATCCATGTATTCCTTCGCCTTTTTTCCAAGTTCAGTACCATTTTTAATGTTGGCACGGAATATATCACCTGTAGAAATGTGAGGAATTGAATACTTAGCAGCAATCTGCTTTGCCTGTGTTCCTTTGCCTGCACCAGGTGCACCTAACATAATAATCTTCATTCAACAAACCCTCCTGCTTAGATGTTTTGTAAAAAATTCTGTAAAAAACACCTTAAGAGATACGCGAAAATCACGTATCTCCCTCAGTGTCAAAATGACAATTAGTCATTTAAAAATCCTTTATAATTACGAACCATCATCTGAGATTCAACCTGCTTTAATGTTTCTACGATAACACCAACAATAATGATGATTGATGTACCACCAAATGAAACACTAGCGCCAACCAAACCGTTAAAGACGATAGGAAGTAATGCTACGATTGAAAGACCAATTGCTCCAATGAAAATAACATGCTTTAAGATTGCTGTTAAATAATCTGAAGTAGGTTTTCCTGGTCGTATACCTGGAATAAATCCACCTGAACGCTTAAGGTTCTCTGCAATTTCCAAAGGATTGAAAGTAATCTCTGTATAGAAATATGCAAAACCAATAATAAGCAATACATAAACAAGTGCTCCAATTGTGTAAATCCAATTTGAAGGATTAAACCAATTAGACTGACTCATTCCACTTAAAATCTTGCCCCAAACACCGCTTGGCTGTTTGTTCAATAACTGAACAATCATAACAGGTGTCTGAAGTAATGACTGAGCGAAGATGACAGGGATAACACCTGCGGTGTTAACTCTCATAGGGATGATTGATGAATTGCCACCAACCTGTCTTCTTCCCTGAATCTTATTTGAATATTGTACTGGAATACGTCTCTCTGCGCTCTGGAGTATAACAACGAATACAACAAGAGCAATAATTATTGCAGCAATAATAACTGCAGCTAACACTGCCTTTGGAATCGTTTTTCCAGCCATAAACTGCTCATAGAGCTTTGTTAAATCAGAAGGAATACGACTAATGATATTAATAGTAAGAACTATTGAAATACCATTACCAATACCCTTTTCTGTAATTCTCTCACCAATCCACATAAGTACTGCAGATCCAGCTGTAAGTGCTACAACAACAAGTACATAGTTGAGGAATGGAACTGAGTATGTTACAAGATAACCACTTCTTCCAAAACCAACTGCCATTGCGATAGACTCACCAAGTGCCAAGGCGATTGTAAGATAACGAGTAATCTGTGTCATCTTCTTTCTACCTTGTTCACCATCACGCTGCATTTCTTCTAACTTAGGAAATGCAATTGTAAGCAACTGCATAATGATAGAAGATGTAATGTATGGAGTGATGTTCAATGCGAAAACTGACATTGATGAGAATGAACCACCAGTGATTGAATCAAAAAAGTTCAATGCACTATCACTATCCGCGAAGAGACTGCTAAAGGCATTGCCATTGATGCCAGGCACTGGAAGCAAGCTTCCAAGCCTAACAACAATAAGCATTAAAAATGTAAAACCAATTCGTCTTCTTAAATCTTTAATTTTAAAAGCATCGCGTAGTGTCTGAAACATTAGATCACCTCTGCAGTTCCGCCCAAGGCTTCAATCTTCTCCTTTGCGCTAGCACTAAATGCGTTTGCCTGAACGTTGAGCTTCTTTGTAAGCTCACCACCGCCAAGAATCTTAACGCCATCGCGAGGGTTCTTGATGATACCGCTCTCAACGAGTGTATCAACTGTTACAGTAGCACCATTATCAAATCTCTCTAAATAAGAAACATTGATACCAACGATTTCCTTTGTATTTCTATTCTTGAAACCACGCTTAGGAAGACGTCTGTATAAAGGCATCTGTCCACCTTCGAATCCAAGTCTAATGCTTCCGCCTGAACGAGCCTTCTGTCCCTTATGACCCTTACCAGCAGTCTTGCCATTACCTGAACCGTGACCACGGCCTCTTCTGAAATTATCACTATGCTTTGAGCCTTCTGCTGGCTGTAAGTTAGATAAATCCATTATGGCACCTCCTTCTATTAAATTTCTTCAACTTTTACTAAGTGATTGACCATTCTAAGCATTCCTCGAACGCTGTCGTTGTCAGGAAGCTCAACAGTCTTGTTGACCTTTCTAAGGCCAAGTGCTTCTACAGTCTTCTTGTTCTTTGGAACAGCACCGATTGTAGACTTTACGAGTGTTACTCTTAACTTCTTCTCTGCCATTTACCTTTCCTCCTTAAGCAAGAATGTCTTCAACTTTCTTGCCACGAGCCTTTGCTACTTCCTCAGGTGACTTAAGAGACTTAAGTCCTTCGATTGTAGCAAGAACAACGTTCTGCTTATTTGATGATCCAAGTGACTTTGTACGGATATTTCCGATACCTGCAAGCTCACATACGGCACGAGCTGGACCACCAGCGATGATACCAGTACCTTCTGGTGCCTTCTTAAGAAGTACAGAAGCGCCTGTGTGCTTACCCTGAATGTCGTGTGTAATACTATGGTTGTCATCAAGCTTAACTGTGATAAGCTTCTTCATAGCATCTTCCTTACCCTTGCGGATAGCTTCTGGAATTTCAGCTGCCTTGCCAAGTCCAGCGCCAACGTGTCCGTTCTTATCGCCTACTACAACAAGAGCTGTGAAACGCATGTTACGTCCACCCTTAACAACCTTTGTTACACGCTTAATTTCTACAACCTGCTCAGTTAACTCTAACTGGCTAGCGTCAATGATTTCACGTTTCATGTGTTCTCCTCCTAGAATTCTAATCCAGCTTCTCTAGCTGCATCTGCTAAAGCTGCAACCTTGCCGGCATAAATGTAACCACCTCTGTCGAATACGACTTCCTTGATTCCCTTTTCCTGTGCCTTCTTAGCAATAACTGTACCAAGCTTTGTAGCTGCTTCTACGTTATTTGTCTTTGCAAGATCTGCCTTAACGTCTGCGTCAAGAGTAGATGCTGAAACAAGTGTATTTCCGCATGTATCATCAATAACCTGAACATACATGTGATTGTTGCTTCTGAACACTGCTAAACGTGGTCTTTCTGCAGTACCGGCTAGAGTGTTACGAAGTCTTCTATGCTTTGTCTGGCGAATTACTGATTTAGATTTCTTACTTACCATTTTACATTCACTCCTTTACTATTTCTTACCGGTCTTACCGACTTTACGTCTAATAACTTCATCAGCGTACTTAATACCCTTACCCTTATATGGCTCAGGTCTTCTCTTATCTCTGATGTTGGCAGCGTACTGACCAACCTTTTCCTTGTCGATACCCTTGATGATAATTTTATTTCCGTCAACTGTTGACTCGATACCCTCTGGATCTTCCATCTCTACTGGGTGTGAGTAACCAAGGTTAAGAGTAAGCTTCTTACCAGCCTTAGATGCTCTGTAACCTACACCGTTAACTTCAAGAGTCTTCTCATAGCCTGTTGTAACACCAACAACCATGTTGTTGATAAGTGTTCTTGTAAGACCATGTAAAGACTTCATCTTCTTTAAATCATTAGGTCTAGTAACAACAACTTCTGCACCCTCAAGCTTAATATCCATCTCAGATGGAAGTGTTCTCTCAAGAGTACCCTTAGGACCTTTTACAGTCACATGATTATTTTCTGCAATCTCAACTGTAACACCAGCTGGAACTGCGATTGGCATTCTTCCTATACGTGACATGCCCGTACCTCCTTAAATTTACTGTATGTCCGGCTTCTGTAACCGGGTTATACTTTAGGTAATTAGTTACTTGTTTGGATATGATTACCAAACATATGCAAGAACTTCGCCACCAACCTGAAGCTTACGAGCTTCCTTATCTGTGATGATGCCCTTGTTTGTTGAAAGGATAGCGATACCAAGTCCACCTAAAACGTATGGGATATCGTCCTTACCAGCATAAATACGAAGACCTGGCTTAGAAATTCTCTTAATACCAGAAATAATCTTCTCGTTCTTGTTTGCACCGTACTTTAATGTAACACGGATATCCTTGAAGTTACCATTATCAACGATGTCGTACTTTGTGATAAATCCTTCATCTACAAGAATGTCTGCAATTGCAACCTTCATCTTTGATGCAGGAACATCTACTGTATCATGTTTTGCAGTATTTGCATTACGGATTCTTGTAAGCATATCTGCTATTGGATCACTCATTGTCATGATGCAATTTCCTCCTAATTATCAATCTGTGCTCGTTATCTTACCATGAAGCTTTCTTTACGCCAGGGATCTGTCCCTTGTAAGCTAACTCACGGAAACATACTCTACAAATACCATACTTTCTAAGGTATGCATGTGGACGACCGCAGATTTTGCAACGACTGTACTCTTGTGTAGAGAACTTTGCTGTGCGCTGCTGCTTTACTTTCATTGACTTCTTTGCCATAACTTTCCTCCTATGCTTCCTTAGCGAAAGGCATATTGAATAAACGAAGTAATTCTCTAGCCTCTTCATCTGTCTTAGCTGTAGTTACGAAGATAATGTCCATACCACGAGTCTTGTCAATCTTATCGTACTCAATCTCAGGGAAGATGATCTGCTCCTTGATACCAAGTGCATAGTTTCCTCTACCATCGAATGAATTAGGATTAACACCTCTGAAGTCACGAACACGTGGGAGTGCAAGATTGATAAGACGATCTGCGAACTCATACATCTTCTCTCCACGAAGTGTAGTCTTACAGCCAATTGCCATACCTTCACGAATCTTGAAGTTAGCAACTGAATTCTTTGCCTTTGTTGTAACAGCTTTCTGGCCTGTAATCATTTCCATATCCTTAACTGCAGACTCAAGAAGCTTAGCATTGTCCTTTGCTTCGCCAACACCCATGTTGACAACGATCTTTTCGATCTTAGGAACTTCCATAATATTCTTGTATCCAAACTTCTCAACCATTGCTGGTACGATTTCATTAAGATACTGATCTTTTAATCTACTCAACGAACTGTTCTCCTTTCTTCAATTAGTCAATAACCTCGCCGGTCTTCTTTGCGAAACGGACTTTTTTATCTCCGTCCATCTTGAAACCAACACGTGTAGGCTGACCGTTATGAAGTAACATAACATTTGAAGCATCGATAGGAGCTTCCTGCTCGATGATACCACCTGCCTGGTTGGCCATGCTAGGCTTAACATGACGCTTTACCATGTTAACACCCTCAACTGTAACGGTGTTATTCTTCTTATCTACTGCGATAACCTTACCTTCGTTGTTTACATCGCCACCTGCGATTACACGAACAGTATCGCCTTTTTTAATTTTCATAGTTGCCATTCTACTCTTCCTCCTACAATACTTCTGGAGCGAGAGAAACAATCTTCATGAACTGCTTCTCACGAAGCTCTCTAGCTACAGGTCCAAAAATACGAGTTCCTCTTGGAGTCTTGTCATCTTTAATGATGACTGCAGCATTTTCATCAAACTTGATATAAGAACCATCTTTACGACGGGCACCTTTAACTGAACGAACAACTACTGCCTTAACAACGTCACCCTTCTTTACAACGCCACCTGGTGTTGCATCTTTAACGGTAGCAGTAATTACGTCGCCGATATTGGCATATCTTCTTGTAGATCCACCCATAACACGGATAACAAGGATTTCCTTTGCTCCTGTATTATCGGCTACCTTTAATCTACTTTCCTGTTGTACCATTATAGTAGCCTCCTTTAATTATTTTGCTCTCTCGATAACTTCAACAAGTCTCCATCTCTTATCTTTAGAAAGTGGTCTTGTCTCCATTACCTTTACTGTATCTCCGATGTGAGCGTCGCCGTTCTCATCGTGAGCCTTAAGCTTATATGTCTTCTTAACGATCTTGTTGTAAAGTGGATGCTTTACATTGTCACGGATTGCAACAACGATTGTCTTATCCATCTTGTCGCTTACAACAACACCTGTACGTGTTTTTCTTAAGTTTCTTTCCACGTTTTTGATCTCCTTTCAAATAATTAAGATTCATGAATTAATTAAGCATTCTTCTCAGCTTCTGTGATAACAGTCTGAATACGAGCGATGTTACGACGAACCTCACGGATTCTTGCTGTATTGTCTAACTGATTTGTAGCATTCTGGAATCTTAAGTTGAAAAGTTCTTTCTTAGCTTCTACGAGCTGAGCATTAAGCTCTGCTACTGAAGTGTTCTTTAAATCTTCTACGTACTTTGTATTCTTCATTATGCTTCACCGCCTTCTAAATCCTCACGGGAAACTATCTTGCACTTGCAAGGAAGTTTATGTGTAGCGAGACGAAGTGCTTCTCTAGCAACTTCCTCAGATACTCCTGAGATCTCGAATAATACACGGCCCGGCTTAACAACAGCTACCCAATATTCAAGTGTTCCCTTACCTGAACCCATTCGAGTTTCAGCAGGTTTTGCAGTAACTGGCTTGTCTGGGAAAATCTTAATCCAAACCTTACCACCACGCTTAATGTAACGTGTCATAGCGATACGAGCTGCTTCGATCTGGTTTGACTTAATCCAAGCTGGCTCTGTTGCAACGATACCATACTCACCGTAAGATATCTTATTTCCTCTTGAAGCTTTTCCAGCCATGTTCCCACGGAACTGCTTTCTATGCTTCGCTCTCTTTGGCATTAACATATTATTGAGCTCCTCCTTCCACATTCTTTCTCTTTGGAAGTACTTCACCCTTATAGATCCAAACCTTTACACCAACCTTACCATAAGTAGTGTCAGCCTCAGCGAATCCATAATCGATATCAGCACGAAGTGTCTGAAGTGGAATAGTACCTTCATTGTAAGACTCTGAACGAGCCATATCAGCACCACCAAGACGTCCTGAACAGCTTGTCTTGATACCCTTGATACCAGTCTTCATAGCGCGACCCATGCAAGACTTCATTGCTCTACGGAATGATACACGGTTCTCAAGCTGGCCAGCGATGTTCTCAGCAACGAGCTGTGCATCACGATCTGGTCTCTTGATTTCCTTGATATCAACAACAAGCTTATCGCTTGTCTGCTTCTGGAGCTCAGTCTTAATCTTGTCGATTTCAGCGCCGCCCTTACCGATAACAACGCCTGGCTTTGCTGTATAAACAGTAACCTTTACTCTACCAGCAGCGCGCTCGATTTCAATCTTAGAAACGCCTGCAGCGTAAAGCTTCTTCTTAAGAAATTTTCTGATATTATAGTCTTCAACTAAGTAGTCTGAGAAGTTCTCGCCCTCAGCGTACCACTTAGAATCCCAGTCCTTAATAACACCGACTCTTAAGCCATGAGGATTAACTTTCTGTCCCATGTTTTGCCTCCTTAATTTTTCTGATCAAGCACGATTGTGATGTGGCTCATTCTCTTTTCGATTCTGTAAGCTCTACCCTGTGCTCTTGGTCTAATTCTCTTCATTGTAGGTCCCTTGTTTGCATAGCACTCAGCTACTACAAGGTCCTTGCGATCTAAGCCGTTATTGTTCTCAGCGTTTGCAATAGCAGACTTAAGTAATTTCTCTATAACACTTGAAGCGTATCTTGGATTGTACATTACGATAGCAAGAGCTGTATCAACATCCTTACCACGAATGGCATCAAGTACGAAACAAGCCTTCTGAACTGACATTCTAGCATAAGATAACTTTGCTGAAGGTCTTGTATCCTTTACATCGTTTCTCTCACGTTTAATTTGAGATCTATGTCCCTTAGCCATGATAAAAACTCCTTTCTGTTAATTAGCGTACCTTTGACTTCTTTTCGTCTTTGCCATGACCTCTGTAGGTTCTAGTAGCAACGAATTCACCAAGCTTGTGTCCAACCATGTCTTCTGTAACATATACTGGAACATGCTTTCTACCGTCATGTACTGCAATTGTATGTCCAACCATCTGTGGGAAGATTGTAGAACGACGTGACCATGTCTTGATAACTGACTTGTCGCCGCTTGCGTTCATAGCATCAACCTTCTTTAATAAGCTTGCATCAGCAAATGGTCCTTTTTTTAATGAACGTGCCATGTGTATCCTCCTTACTTGATTGCTCTACCATCGCGTCTTCTTACGATGAGCTTGTTAGACTGCTTGTGCTTCTTTCTTGTCTTGAGACCAAGAGCTGGCTTGCCCCAAGGTGTGCATGGACCTGGACGTCCGATAGGAGCGCGGCCCTCACCACCACCATGTGGATGGTCATTAGGGTTCATAACAGAACCACGAACTGTAGGTCTGATACCCATGTGTCTCTTACGACCAGCTTTACCGATCTTAACAAGGTTGTGATCACCGTTACCGATTACACCGATTGATGCACGGCAGTTAAGAGGTACCATTCTCATTTCGCCTGAAGGAAGACGAAGTGTAGCGTACTTACCTTCTTTAGCCATGAGCTGAGCTGAGTTACCAGCTGAACGAACAAGCTGTCCGCCACGTCCTGGATAAAGCTCGATATTGTGAATAAGTGTACCAACTGGAATCTTCTCGAGTGGTAAGCAGTTACCAACTCTAACTTCAGCGTCAGCACCGTTCATAACTGTCATGCCGTCTGTAAGACCAGCTGGAGCAAGGATGTAAGCCTTCTCGCCGTCTGCGTAGCAGATAAGAGCGATGTTAGCTGTTCTGTTTGGATCGTACTCGATACCAATAACCTTTGCAGGAATTCCATCCTTATTTCTCTTGAAATCAATAAGTCTATATTTCTGTCTGTTACCGCCACCGTGATGTCTAACGGTAATCTTACCCTGATTGTTACGACCAGCGTGCTTCTTTAATGAAACAACAAGTGACTTCTCTGGAGATGTCTTTGTGATCTCAGCGAAATCTGAACCAGTCATATTTCTTCTAGAAGGTGTATATGGGTTATATGTCTTAATTCCCATTTTGTTTCTCCTTTCGTTTACTCGTTTATTATCGCGCTCGACTGCGCATAAAATTAATTAACTCTCGCTTTAAGCTATATCTTAAAGACCTGAGAAAATCTCGATATCTTTGCTATCAGCTGTAAGCTGAACGATAGCTTTCTTTGTCTTTGCTGTCTTACCGAATGTCATTCCACGTCTCTTTGTCTTGCCATCAGCGTTCATTGTGTTAACTGAAGCAACCTTTACTCCGTCGAACATCTTCTCAACAGCTTCCTTAATCATTGTCTTGTTTGCTTCTGGATGAACTAAGAATGTGTACTTCTTCTCAGCCATAGCGTTCATTGACTTTTCTGTGATTACAGGTTTAAGGATTACGTCATAATACTGTACATTTGCCATTATGCATATACCTCCTGAATCTGATCTACAGCAGCCTTTGTTACAACTACTGTGTTGTACTTAAGGATGTCATAAACGTTGATTGTGTTTGTAAGAGCTGTCTTAACTGTAGGAATGTTCTTTGCAGACATAACTACGTTCTTGTCATTTGTATCAAGAACAACAAGTGCCTTCTCAACGTTAAGGTTTGTTAATACCTTTGCAAAATCCTTTGTCTTAATAGCGTCAAACTTAAGCTCGTCAACAACGATGAACTTGTTCTCGTTAACTGCAGAAGTGAGTACAGACTTAAGAGCTGCTCTCTTCTCCTTCTTGTTGAGCTTAAATGAATAATCTCTTGGTGTTGGAGCGAATACTACGCCACCACCTGTCCACTGTGGAGATCTTGTAGAACCCTGTCTTGCATGACCTGTTCCCTTCTGTCTCCAAGGTTTTCTACCACCACCAGAAACCTCAGAACGAGTCTTAGCCTTCTGTGTTCCCTGACGGTTATTTGCAAGCTGCTGGACAACTGCCATGTGAACTAAGTGCTCATTAATCTCAACTGCGAAGATGCTGTCGTTAAGATCCATGGTGCCAACTTCTTTGCCTTCCATATTATATACGGATACTTTAGCCATCGCTAAGTTCCTCCTTTCCTATCGTAAGATTACTTTCCTGCTTTAACTGACTCTTTAATTGTTACAAGAGACTTCTTAGGTCCTGGAACAGCACCCTTTACTAAAAGCAGATTATTTTCAACATCAACACGTACAATCTCAAGGTTCTGGATTGTTACTTTGTTTCCGCCCATCTGACCTGGCATACCCTTGCCCTTGAATACACGGCTAGGTGAAGAACAAGCACCATTTGAACCCTGGTGTCTGTGGAACTTAGAACCGTGAGCCATAGGACCTCTGTGCTGGCCTAATCTCTTGATAGCGCCCTGGAATCCCTTACCCTTTGAAGTAGCTGTTGCATCAACCTTGTCGCCAGCTTCAAAGATATCAGCCTTGATTTCCTGAGCAAGTGCATAATCTGCACAATTATCAAATCTGAACTCTCTAACAAATCTCTTTGGCTCAACACCAGCCTTATCGAAGTGACCCTTCTCTGGCTTGTTTACGCCATTGCGATGAATAATTTCTTTGCGTCCGTTTGCATCCTTATTAACAAGCTTTACTTTCTTGTCAACAAAGCCAACCTGAACAGCATCGTAACCATCATTTTCTACTGTCTTAATCTGTGTAACAACACATGGACCTGCAGAAAGTACAGTTACAGGAATAAGCTCGCCGCCTTCATTGAAGACCTGAGTCATTCCGACCTTTGTAGCTAAAATAGCTTTCTTCATGTTTTCTTACCTCCATTTTCTACAGCGGAACGCTTCTTGCCCAAAACTATGGGGTAGCGGAACCGTTCATCCTAGAACAGTGTCATATAAGTGGAATAAGATAAGAACTTATTGCTTCTATATAAAACCATCTTGGATGTTTTCTTAATTAAATGAACTCAATTACTTGTTCTTGATGCTGATCTCAACACCTGCAGGCATCTCTAACTTTGAAAGAGCCTCAACAGTCTTCTGTGTTGGGTCGATGACATCAATCAATCTCTTATGAGTTCTCTGCTCGAACTGCTCACGAGAGTCTTTGTACTTATGTACAGCTCTAAGAATTGTAACAACTTCCTTCTTTGTTGGAAGAGGTACTGGACCACTAACCTGTGCTCCGTTCTTCTTAACAGTCTCGATGATTTTCTTGGCAGATGAATCTACTAACTCATGATCATAAGCCTTGAGTGTGATTCTCATAACTTGATTTGCCATAAAAAAAGTCTCCTCCTTTTTCGTTTTTCTTTTTGTGAAAAAGCGATCAAGTGGCGACTGTACACTTACCCGTGTGTTTCATGCTTCAAAACTCAAAGTTCGAACCAAGTTCTCACACGTCGTCTCCGCAGATGCGGACGGTTTTCTGTTGTACAGTGACTTGTCGTCAGTTTCCTAACTTGACATTCGCTCCACGGAAAACCAACCTCAGCAAGCTGGGTTGCAACCTCACGCTTCATAGCTATCATGTCACAGCAAGTAATAATATACACGAGAAATGGGAAGTCTGCAATAAAAAGAAGAAAAATATTGTATTTTATTTAGTACAATCCTGTTTTCTACTAAATATTGTGTTTTTTATACAGTGTTTGCACTATTAGACATTGAACATTGACAATCTTCAAGTATAATATTCAAGGCATAAGAAATTACTACCTATAATATAGGAAGTAATTATTATTGTAAACAATATACTTAATATAGAAAGGATTGTTACTTCCATAAGTAACTTGGTGAAATATGAATACAGCATCAAATTGGAAAGATTACGAAATAATCGATTGCTCCTCAGGAGAGAAGCTTGAACGTTGGGGCGACTATGTTCTTCTTAGGCCTGACCCTCAGGTTATTTGGAACACTCCAAAGAAATCTTCCTATTATAAGAAACTAAATGCGCACTACCATCGTTCAAATAAAGGTGGTGGCGAATGGGAATTCTTTGACTTACCAGAACAATGGACTATCAGCTATCCTATCTGTGGTCACGACTTAAAGTTCAACTTAAAGCCTTTCGCTTTCAAGCATACAGGTCTTTTCCCTGAGCAGGCTGTTAACTGGGATTGGTTTTCTTCTATTATTAATAAGGAAGTAACTGAAAAGAAACGCCCTGTAAAGGTTCTTAATCTTTTTGCATACACAGGAGGTGCAACTCTTGCCGCAGCAGCTGCTGGAGCTCAGGTTACTCATGTTGATGCCTCAAAGGGCATGGTTCAGTGGGCAAAGGAAAACGCTGCTTCATCTGGTCTTTCTGAAGCACCAATCAGATGGCTTGTAGATGACTGCCGCAAGTTTGTAGAACGCGAAATTCGTCGTGGCAACAAATACGATGGAATCATCATGGATCCACCTTCATACGGAAGAGGATCAAAGAACGAGATTTGGAAAATTGAAGATGATATTTTCCCATTCATACAGCTTTGCGAGCAAATCCTTTCAGATGACGCTCTTTTCTTCTTAGTAAACTCTTACACAACAGGTTTACAGCCAGCTGTATTAAATTATATGATAAGCACAGCTTTATTGGATAAACATCCAGGGGAGGTTAACGCTGACGAAATTGGTCTTCCAGTTACAGAATCAGGATTAGTATTACCATGTGGAGCCAGCGGACGTTGGGTTAGAAAATAACGCACTATAATATAGAAGGAACTCAATTTTATGACTGAAACAAACACAATAAACCCTCTCGGTATAGAGCCAGTAGGAAAGCTACTAAAGAAATTTGCTATTCCTAGTATAATAGCCATGCTTGTAGGTTCTCTCTACAACATGGTGGATCAATTATTCATTGGAAACTTTGTTGGACCCCTTGGTAATGGCGCAACAAATATCCAGTTTCCTCTTTCAATTTTGAATGTATCAATTGCACTGTTGTGCGGCATAGGTGCCGCTTCGACTTTCAACTTGGCGATGGGCCGTGGCGAAACAGAAAAGGCCGGCAATTACATTGGTAACGCTGTAACTGTAATGCTAATAGGTGGTTTAATCCTGACAGTTATAACCGAGCTTTTCCTTGAGCCAATTTTGTTGGCATGTGGAGCAACAGAAAACATTCTCCCATACGCAATGGAATATTCAAGAATATGCGCGCTTGGATTTCCATTCTTTATCTTATCAGGTGGCGGAAGTCATCTAGTACGAGCCGATGGCAGCCCAAATATGACTATGGCAATCAACCTCGTAGGTGCTATCGTAAATACGATACTTGATTATTTATTCGTAGCAGTTTTCGGATGGGGAATGTCTGGTGCCGCCATCGCGACAATCATTGGTCAATATATCGCTGGATTTATGGTTCTAATCTATTTAACCAGATTTAAAACCGTAAAACTTTCCAAGGAACATTTCATCCCACAGCTTTCTATTATTGTAGCAATTGCATCCTTAGGTACAGCTCCATTTATAAATCAAATTGCTATGATGCTTGTGCAGATTGTAATGAATCATGTAATGGGACACTATGGCGCTCAATCTATTTACGGTTCAGATATTCCTATTACCTGCGCCGGAATTATTTCAAAGGTTAACGGCATATGCTTCTCTTTTGTAATCGGTATTTCTCAAGGTTTACAGCCAATCATCAGTTTCAACTATGGGGCTAAAAACTACCAGCGAGTAAAAGATGCTTATCATCTTGCCATTAAATTAGCCGCAATCATTACCACTATAAGTTGGTTATGTTTCCAGCTTTTCCCTCGTCAAATAGTTTCGATTTTCGGATCAGGTTCAGAGCTGTATTTTGATTTTTGTACTAAGTATTTCAGAATATTCTTATTTGGAATTTGTACTGCTTTCTTGCAGCCACTTACTTCCAATTTCTTTACAGCAATTGGAAAACCATACAAAGGAATTTTCATGTCTCTCACTAGACAAGTTTTATTCCTTACCCCACTTATTATTCTATTGCCATTTTTCTTTGGATTTAATGGCGTATTATATGCAGGACCAGTTGCAGATGTTCTTTCGTTTACAATCTGCTTCATACTTATTCGAAGAGAATTCTCTCGTCCAGAATTCCGAAACCTATAATAAAAAGAGCCAACCAGTTACGTGCTGGTTGGCTCTTTATTATTTCAATTATTCTGTTTTCACGTCAACATTGGCGCCTGTAATATTAACATTTTTGTTAACCTTAGCATCATATGTGTTAGCTTTCATGATTTCAGCAAGATCCACTCCTGTAGCCTCGCTCATTGTATCAAAGACTTGCTTTAAAACTACAGGCATGTTACCTGATATTTTAGCAGCTCCGCCTTCACTTCCATCGCCTGTTTCGTAGATGTTAATCTTATCAATTGCAGCAAGTGGCTTTGCAATCTCAGCAGCAATTTCTGGCATAACCTTAATCATCATCTCTGCCATAGCTGCACCATTGTACTTGCGATATGCTTCAGCTTTCTTTTCCATTGCTTCAGCTTCTGCAAGACCTTTTGCCTTTATTGCCTCAGCTTCCGCCTTACCTTTTGCAGCAATACCAGCTGCTTCTGCATCATACTTTGCCTTAATACCAGCTGCTTCCTGCTCTGCAGCAAACTTCTGAGCTTCTGCCTGTGCTTTCTTTGCATCAGCTTCACGCTCCTGCTCATACTTGGCAGCCTCAGCTTTCTTCTGTCTCTGAACTAATTCAGCTTCTGCTTTCTTTTCTGCCTGATACTTTTCAGCATCTGCCTGCTTCTCGATTTGAGCTGCAAGTTCCTGCTGCTTAACAAGAACTTCCTTCTGCTTGAGTTCTGCTTCACGCTCGGCCTTTGCAATCTGTGCATTTACTGTAGCAGTTTCAATTGTCTTTTGCTGTTCCTGTTCCTGAATTGAATAAGCTGCATCAGCTGCAGCATTTGCTGTATCCGCCTGCTGTTTTAACTCTGCCTGCCTAATAGCAAGGGCATTATTCTTTTCTGCAATTTCTGTCTGTGCAGTAACTCTTGCATCATTAGCAGCTTTATCAGCCTCAGCCTGTGCAATAGCAACATCTCTATCAGCCTGTGCTTTTGCAATAGCGGCATCTTTCTTAATCTTAGCAGTGTTATCCATACCAAGATCATTGATAAGTCCATTCTCATCAGTTACATTCTGAATGTTGCATGAAAGAATTTCGATACCAAGTTTGTTCATATCCTTAGATGCTTTTTCCATAACCTGATCAGAAAAGCTATCTCTATCAGTATTGATTGTCTTCAATGACAATGTGCCGATGATTTCACGCATGTTACCTTGTAAAGAATCCTGTAAATCCATAGTGATTTGGTCTGGATTCTTATTTAAGAAGTTCTTTGCTGCAAGCTGAATTGATGAAGCATCTGTGCCAATTCTTACTTTTGCTACAGCATCAACATTTACATTAATAAAATCGTTAGTAGGCACTGACTGTTCAGTTTTGATATCAACTGTCATCTGTCCCAAATAAAGCTTATCAACTCTTTCAAAGAATGGAATCTTGATTCCAGCTCTTCCCACAAGAATACGAGGAGTCTTGCGAAGACCAGAAATGATGTAGGCTCTGTCTGGTGGTGCCTTTACATAGCCTGCCACAATTACTAACAGAACTACAATAATAAGTGCGATAATAGGTATTAGTTCCATAACATTTTCCCTCTCTTTCAAAAAAATAACTGCCCAAAACTATTTTTTTGGACAGTTATATTAAAACACATCTTAAGTAGTATGTAAATACTTTTTTGGAATTTATTACATCTTTAAATATTCCATTCCCTGCTTCACCTCATCAGGAACTACACCATCATTTTTCTCCACCTTATCAATGATAGTTTTCAAATGATGCAATGCTTGAGACTGCTTAATCTCATGACGAGATATACCTTGCTCAAACATTGGATGAGAGCTAACCTTTGCTCTATAGGCCTTTGAGAATGTACAGTGTTTATTAAGGATATTTCTCTCTGCCTTATTAAGACGAATACTTCCCTGGGCCTCAAAATTAATCCAGATTGTGTACTGCTTTGTAAAGGCCTCACGCATATTGTTTCGAGATGATTTAAGAAGCGTCTTAACCTTTTCTTTGTTTTCCGCAGAGAGATCTTTATTCTTTCGATAGAATGTAAAGTAATCATAAAAGTCTGATGTCAGACACTCAGAGCCAATATCGTTCCATCTTGAACCCTGCTCTTTTCTGCAGATTTCCCATCTGAACGCTCCGCAGCAATAAATCATCATCTTGTCGATATCATCAAGAGTAAACATAGGGAATACGAAACGTCCCGGTGAATCCACCTTTATTCCGCCGCATTCCTGCCACATCATAGCACGCATTCCTACATTTGGAAGAAGGATAATATCAGGCTCGACTCGCTTTAAATAAGCCTCACTCTTAACGCCTGTATCCATATCTGTAAAATAACCCTCGCGCAAGAAAATGCCATAATCCACTTCTTCGATTCGATTCATAGCTTCCATAAGCTTCGTCTGGGTCAGTAAAAGTCTCATAGGTTCTGCGCCAAAATCTTCTTTTGTAAGAACCGGGCAGAATGCTGTCATCTTTCCCGATGTGGTTCTATTTGCCGACTTGAAGAAATTATCAATTTCAAAAATGACTTTCTGCTCCTGGTCGTTCATCCATGTCTGCATTTCAGACTCAGGAATATTTCCAGACTTTCTTTCTTCAAGGATAAAACCTCTATAGTCTAAATCAAGCTCGTTCTTGCTTGGTTCCCTGTCTGCCTGATATACCATGCGAAGCCACTTGTATATAGTAAAGAGATGGTCGCTTTCGCATAAAGTTTCTAGTCGCTCTACTAAATCAGCCAGCTGATAAGTAAGCTCCTCGCCAACCGCCTCGTAGTCGATATAACCAAAATTCAAAAACATAAGGATAATGGTATCTAGCTCACCACCCATAGCTTCGAATTCCAAAGCTCTAAAGAATGTTTTACGATAAATATCATAAAACAAATCTACTGCTTTCTTTCTTATACGACGCTCATTGTCCTCTTTACCTTCTCTATCGGAAAGAGCCAAATAATCATCAAGCTGTTGTCTGTACTCATCCTGCTTAGCTTCATCCACCTCTGCGAATTCACAGATATGTTCAAAGGTCTGAGTAAATTCAGCTTGCTTTTGCACCTTTGCTTCATCAAACGCCGCTGCAGAAGCTGCAAAATCGTGTGAATCGTATTCAGCCCATCTTTCTTTGATAAGCTGTTTATCGTAGATTCCGCAGGTTGAAAGATACTTATAAAGCATCTTCATTAGCTTAATAATGCCGTCCTGCTCAATGCCACGTTCTGCCATATATATTCGAAGATTAAAGAGTGACTCAAACATATCTCCTCTATCTTGAGAAAGGAGAATAGGTGAAAACTCTTCAATGTAAAAGCCCATTGTCTCTGCGCACTCAATAGCTCTAGCCATATAGCCACAGCTAATACCAATAACACCATTTACAATTTCAGTACGCTTACCATAAATATTTTCAATTTCTTTATTGTCAACAGAATTTAAGCTATCAATATAATCATGCTCCCACTTGAGGATTTCATTTTTAAGCTCAAGAGGCTCCATTTCCTCCAACAAAGGAATCTCTACAGGTGTCATAGAAGCTGCGCGGCATAATTTGCGATACTCAGCGTTTATTCCTCTGCAGTAATCAGTAAAATCATCTACCTTCTTTTTGTATGAATCATATATTTTAAATACATCCCTACACTGTCTGAATGCACCCTTTGCAAAACCAAAAATATATACTGGTTGTTCATTGAAGATAACATCAAAATCAGCCATCGTCTTATAATTGCATTTAATGACGGTGGCTGTTTCTTTTACAGTATAATCTGCTTCATACTGATGATTGAGAGCATCAGAAAGCCCAACAACAGTACCAGGGCCTAGACTTAACATCTGGCCCCTCCATTGTTGTACTATCTCTCCGGCTATAACAACATACATGCTATCAACCGGATCATTCTCATTTATTAACTTTTTACCTGCCTCAATAGTGATAGGTTCCAAAGTCGACTCCTTTACTTAGTTCCGAAGATTCTATCTCCAGCATCTCCTAAACCAGGGCAAATATAAGCATCAGAATTGAGTTCACGATCAATATGACCAATGTAAATCTGAACATCAGGATGAGCCTCATGAAGAGCTCTAACTCCTTCTGGAGCTGCAATAATTGCCATAAACTTAATTCTCTTTCCACCATGCTGCTTAATAAGTGTGATAGCATCGATTGCTGAACCACCTGTAGCAAGCATAGGATCTGTTACAACGATAAGACGCTCCTCGATTGGGCTTGGAAGCTTGCAGTAATACTCGTGTGGAATATGTGTTTCCTCATCACGGTACATACCAATGTGACCAATCTTTGCTGTTGGTACAAGCTTCTGAATACCGTTAACCATACCAAGACCTGCACGAAGGATTGGTACGATTGCCATCTTACGACCAGCAATAACTGGTGCCATACACTTTTCGATTGGTGTCTCACACTCGATATCTACTGTCTGTAAATCGTTGAGTGCTTCAAAAGCCTCAAGCATAGCTATTTCTTCTACAAGAGCACGGAACTCTGCTGTTCCTGTGTTCTTATCTCTAAGCATTGTAATTTTGTGCTGAAGTAGAGGATGTGTAAGCTCTACTACGTTATCTAATTTCTCCATTAAATTAGCCTCCAAAAAATTTATCTATTTATCCCTCTTATAATATGAAAGGGTTGATATCTATATTTCTATTTTATCAGCTGCAGTAACTTTTTTAAATAGAATTAAATACCTTCTTTATCAAATCTGTATCTTTCAGGATCACCGTATTCGTAATCTCTACCAGGAATGATAGCATTGAGAACTACACCTGCGATTGCTGCAATTGCAAGACTTGTAAGTGTAATGTCTGTGCTTCCTACTGTGAATGTAAGACCATCTGAAAAACCAAGACCGCATACAAGAATAACTGCTGCAATGATAAGGTTTCTTGAGTGTGTAAAATCAACATGATTCTCTACAACGTTTCTTATTCCTATTGCACTTATCATACCATAAAGCATGAAGCTTATTCCACCTACGATTGCACTTGGCATTGTACCAATGATATCTGCCATCTTAGGGATGAATGAAAGTACGATTGCATAGCAAGCTGCAATTCTGATTACCTTAGGATCGTGAACCTTTGAAAGCTCAAGTACGCCAGTGTTCTCTCCATATGTTGTATTAGCTGGACCACCGAACATTGCTGAAATACTTGTTGCAAGACCATCACCTACAAGTGTTCTATGTAAACCTGGATCAGTAACAAAATCCTCTCCTACTGTTGCTGAAATAGCAGACATATCTCCGATATGCTCCATCATTGTAGCAATGGCGATTGGAGCCATAACAAGGATTGCTGAAATATTGAATTTGCAAATGAAGAAATCTGGTAAGCCGACCCAAGACGCCTCATGAACTGCTGCAAAATCAAGGATTGCACTTCCATCTGCATTTGTCATTCCAAGTGCGTTGAAAATAAGTGCGCAAGCATATGAGATTACTACACCCATAAGGATCGGAAGGATTCTAAAGATTCCCTTTCCCCAAATGTTGAAAATAATAACAACAGCAAGTGCAATGATTGCAAGCAACCAGTTCCGAGATGCATTGCTTATAGCTGAAGGCGCTAATGACAATCCGATGCAAATGATGATTGGACCAGTAACAACTGGTGGAAGGTATTTCATAACCTTTTTAATTCCAACAAGTTTTATTACAAGTGCAAGTACCAAATATAATAAACCAGCCACAACAATACCGCCGCATGCGTATGGAAGCTTTTCGCCCATTGTCATGTTTTTGAAAATACCTGTATTTAAATTAGCAACTGTGTGAAATCCGCCTAAAAAAGCAAATGATGAACCAAGAAATGCGGGAACTTTGAATTTAGAACATAAATGGAAAAATAAGGTACCGAGACCTGCGAAAAATAAAGTAACTTGAATTGAAAGACCTTCGCCTTCGAAATAGTTGTTGACGAGAATTGGAACTAAAATAGTCGCTCCAAACATTGCGAATAAATGCTGAAGTCCCAAAACTAACATCTTCGGAATACCAAGCTGAGTGGCATCTTTAATTGGTGCATGAGTGTTCATACATATCCTCCTTTTTTTGTTTAACCTAAACTGAAAGTTTAAATTAACTTAAACTTTCAGTATTCTATCATTTTGATATAGGTTTGACAATAGTTTTTATTACTATTTATAACTACTATATTTTTAGCACATATGCGACCAACCCTAGTAGAATTATGTGGGCAGGATAAAAGAGGTAGAAAAATCTACGTAAAGCCACACTATCAGCTCCACGTTTTCCGTAATAGCATGAAACAGGAATAAGCATCAAGAATGCAAATACCTCTAAAACACTAGACATAAGTGTCAGCATAAGCACGCCCATTCCAAAGGACAATAATCTTTGTTTTTTAGTTGGACCATTCAAATAATACATTACTGATATGCAGGTTACGCCTGCCATCTTATAATCAAGATGAGTAAAGTATGCCACGCCCATACCTGCAAACATTACAAGAATTCTACATGCATATATCGCATATACGTTAAAATCCAGCTTGTCTATAAGTGAATAAGCATAGAGGACACCTAGTCCCAATAATAATGTCCAAAGGACATTATTGTAATTTAAATCAAAGAAACTTCTTCTGAAAAGATAATCAAATGGAACTTCTGAAATCACCGCTATAGTCAGCAGGCGAAGAGCATATTTTTTAAGGTTTCTAGTGTGTATAAAGCCTTCCACAAGCATATAGCAATATATAGGAAATGCCATACGACCTATGCTTCGCAAAACAGCATCAACAAGAAATACTTTGCCATAAAGTTCTTGTGATATAACACCGGCATTATTAGTAAGCCATACTTCCAGCAGACCTGCTCCAATATGGTCTATAAACATAGTAATAACCGCAATCAGTTTAAGACCTGTTCCTGTGATTTCAAAAGATTTTTTCTCCATTATTCAACCAACCATTCTATAAATTCTCTAACTGCACCTCTTCCGCCGTCTTTACTTGCAACATAATCAGCAAGTTCAATAACTCCCTTTGCCGCATCTGCTGGGCAGCCAACAAGACCACCAGCATCTTTGATGTGTTTCATGCAATCATAATCATTTAAATCATCACCACAATATGCACATTGTTCCAAAGTATCGCCGTTTTTTTCAAGAATCTCCATAAGCTTTGGCAGCTTGTCTGCAACTCCCTGATGTATCTCTGTGATGCTAAGCTCCTTTGCGCGATTCTCTACTATCTTACTAACACGACCTGTAATAATAACAGGTGTGATTCCATTTGGTTTTGCTATATGACAAATACCATATCCATCTTTGGCTGAAAAGGCTTTCATTATTTCCCCATCCTGCCCCATATAAATATGGCCATCCGTAAGAGTGCCATCAACATCTAATACTAAATACTTTATATTCTTCATTAAAAAATCTCCTTAGAAAATCTAAGGAGATTATACAATATTCTTATGCAGTTTTCTTTACAAAAATTGTTTTGATAGCAAATAATGTACCAATCATAAGGGCTATACCTATTATCAAGCATATTGCCCAGTTTCTAACAAAGCCCGAAATAATATATGAAACAAACGAAACCGCAGCAACTGTCATTGCATATGGAAGCTGTGTACTTACATGGCTAATGTGATTACATTCTGCACCTGCTGATGCCATGATTGTAGTATCTGAAATAGGTGAGCAATGATCGCCACAAACTGCTCCAGCCATACAAGCTGAAATTGCAATAATCATAAGCTCATTATTAACATCTCCGCCAAATACATTTACAACGATAGGAATAAGAATACCAAATGTACCCCAAGATGTACCAGTTGCAAATGCAAGGAAGATACCTACTACAAATACAAGGGCTGGCAAGAGGCTCATAAGTGCTCTGTTATCTGCAATTACAGCAACAAGGCCACCAACGTATTCTGCTGCACCAAGAGAATCTGTCATTGACTTTAATGTCCATGCAAATGTAAGTACTAAGATTGCAGGAACCATACTCTTAAATCCTTCTGGGATAGCATTCATACATTCATTGAAGCTAAGAACCTTTGTTGCAAGATAAAAGATGATTGTAATAATAAGTGCTACAACTGAACCGTATACAAGTCCAACTGATGCATCAGAATTTGAAAATGCATCAATGAAATTCTCGCCTGAGAAAAATCCTCCTGTATAAATCATTCCGATTACACAGCAGATGATAAGAGATACAATTGGGAGCACAAGGTGAATAACCTTACCCTTTTGAGAAACAGGTGGATGAGGCTGATCCTCCGCTCCTGTTAATGCTGCTCCATCTTTTTTAACTTTGATTTTATTCTGTGCCATGTGATTAAGCTCAGCCAAATTCATTGAGCCATAATCAAAGTTCATATATGTGATTGTAAACATCATTACAAGTGTCAATAATGCGTAGAAGTTGTATGGGATAGCCTTAATAAATAATGAAAGGCCATTAGCACCATCTACAAATCCTGTTACAGCTGCTGCCCATGATGAAATAGGAGCAATAATACAAACTGGAGCGGCAGTTGCATCTATCAAATATGCAAGCTTTTCTCTTGAAATGCCGTGCTTATCTGTAACCGGTCTCATAACTGAACCTACTGTTAAACAGTTGAAATAATCATCGATGAATATCAACATACCAAGAACGATAGTAGCAACCTGTGCACCAGCTTTTGTTTTAACATGGGTAACAGCCCATTTACCGAAAGCTGCTGAGCCACCAGCTCTGTTCATAAGCATAACCATGCTTCCAAGTACAACCAAGAAAATCAGAATACCGACATTCCAGCTATCTGAAAGCTGACCTATCATTCCATCTACAAAGATATGTTCCATTGCAGCTGTAAGATTAAATCCAGCATACAATAATCCGCCTGCGAATATTCCTATGAATAGTGAAGAGTAAACTTCCTTTGTGATTAACGCAAGGGCAATAGCAATAATTGGTGGCAAGAGCGACCATATTGTATTAGTAAATTCCATATGTCTTCATGTTCTCCTTTAAAATATTTGTATGTCCATCTTCCATTTCTGTAAGAGGTTTTCTAAGAGGTCCTACTTCAAATCCCATAAGATTAAGAGCTTTCTTTACTGGGATTGGGTTAACCTCAGAGAATAACGAATCAATAAGAGGTAATGCTTCTAACTGCATTTTTGATGCCTTTTTATAATCTCCATCCAAACATGCCTGGCACAAATCATGAGTCTGCTGAGGCGCAACATTTGAAAGAACGGATATTACTCCAATACCTCCAAGTGACATGATTGGAACTATTTGATCATCATTGCCAGAATACACATCAATGCATCCATCTGCCAGCTGAAGAAGCTTTGCAATTTGACTTATGTTTCCTGATGCTTCTTTTATTGCAACAATATTCTTTACATCCTTTGCCAAACGTACTGCTGTCTCAGGAAGGATGTTGCAACCTGTACGACTTGGTACATTGTAAAGGATACATGGGATATTAATGGCATCGGCTGTATCTTTGAAATGAACATAGAGTCCATTTTGGGTTGCCTTATTGTAATAAGGAGTGACCAAAAGTACAGCGTCAGCACCTGCAGCCTCTGCTTCCTTGGACAAATAAATAGCTGTCTCTGTGGAATTTGAACCAGTACCTGCAATAACTGGCACACGATGATTAACCGTCTTTATACAATGACGAACCACATCTAAGTGTTCCTCATGTGAAAGAGTTGAAGCTTCACCTGTTGTACCACAAATAACAATAGCGTCTGTATTGTTTTCAATTTGATACTCAATCAACTTATCGAGCTTTTCATAATTAACTGAACAATCCTCATTAAATGGTGTGACAATCGCTACTGCTGCACCTGTAAAAATACTCATTACAAATCCTCCTTTTAGCTAATAAATCCCAATTGATGCAATAAAAAAGCCGACCAATAAATGGTCGGCAACATAAATCAAATACATCTTATGATAGCTCCCCATCTATTACTGCAAACATTGCATTAGATGACAGTCATGTGGCTATTAACCATATGCCCAGGATAAGCAGCATCAGGTGCTACTCTCCTTCGGCGAAATCCCCTTTCATCCTGTGTCACATGGGCCTGTCCCATCAACAAGATTACTTTTGTCTTTCGCAACCTCTATCTCTTATTAAATTTGTGTATATACTACATCGCTATGTTTTACATGTCAACTATAAATTGCTAACAAACGTAAATCTATGTTAAAATTGAATCAAATTTATGGAGGAAAATAAGATGAAATCGTTTTTTAAAAAAGGGATAAGTCTTGTTCTTGGACTTGCTCTTGTATCTTTGCTTTTTACAAGCAACTCATTCTATTCTGAGGCAAAATCAAAATCTTCAGCTAAGAAAAATATAGTTGTAGTCCTGGACCCAGGACATGACACTACTCATACAGGATGTCATTATGAAAACTTTGAAGAAGGCATTGCCAATCTCTACATTGCATACTATTGCAAAGCTGAATTAGAGAAATATTCTGGCGTTACAGTATATATGACTCGTTATGGTTTCGAATGTCCTTACGGTGCTGACCCTGATTCAAAATCTTCTTGCTTGTCAGCTCGTGTCAACTACGCAAAATCAGTTAAAGCAGATGTAATCGTTAGCTTGCACAATGACTATGACCCTGATTTAGATACATCTCAGAATGGTTCTAAGGTTATCGTTCCAAACGCAAACTACAAGCCAGACATCTGTGTTGCTGGTACTACACTTGGCCAGTCAATTCTGACTCAGCTTACAGCTACTGGTCTTAATGTTAACAACTGGAAGCTTTGCCCAAACGGCACTGGTATTGTTACAAGAGATTCTGAGTCTAGCAAATATCCAGATGGTTCTGCAAAAGACTTCTACGCTCTTATAAATCAGTCCAAGTCAGCAGGATTCCCATGTGTCATTGTTGAGCATGCTTTCTGCACAAACTATTCTGATAGAGTTAATCATCTTTCAACACCTGAGCAGTATCAACAGCTTGGTATCGCAGATGCTACTGGCATCGCAAACTACTACGGACTTACATTAAAGTAATTAGAATGTATTGGGGAGAATTTTGTTTTGAGCAAACAAAGAATATTTAATATTATTCAAATTGGAAATAAGGATGATATTCCAAGTAGGCTTTTCGATATCTTTATCACTATCATCATCAGTATTAATATACTGGTGATGGTGCTTGAAACCTACAGTGAATTATCGCCTTATTTTTGTTTTATGGACAAAATAGCCTATATCACAATCTTTATTTTCTGCTTGGAATATGCTCTAAGAATTTGGACAGCAGATTTACTATATCCTAACCTTTCAAAAGCTAAAGCCATTCTTAAATTTTTAATATCATTTGACGGGATCGTCGATTTATTTACCATTTTGCCATTTTTCTATTTATCAGGGTTTGTAGCATTTAGAATTCTTAGAATCGTACGAATCTTTCACCTGTTTAGAATTAACGGACAATATGATTCTTTTGCCGTAATCATATCCGTATTACAAGAAAAAAAGAATCAGATTCTATCATCTGTAATGATAGTTCTAATCCTTATGCTGGCTAGCTCAATTGGAATATATTATGCAGAACACGATGCTCAACCTGAGGTTTTTAGAAATGCATTCTCCGGAATTTGGTGGTCTGTATCTACTTTATTGACAGTAGGGTATGGTGATATATATCCAATCACTGTTGCCGGCAGAATAATGGCTATTGTAACAGCTTTTTTGGGCGTTGGAGTGGTTGCTATTCCAACCGGTATTATCAGTGCAGGCTTCGTTGAGCACTATTCTAGGGTTAAGCTTCTTGCAAACTTTGCAAAGGACGAACATATCGATTTAATCACAGTTAACATCAACGATGTTCATTGCTGGAACGGATTGCGAATATCTGAAATAAGTGCTCCTGATCATTTTTTACCAGCCGTGGTTATGCGAGATGATGAAGCTCTCATTCCTATACAAGAGCTCAAATTAAAAACCGGCGACAAAGTAATCCTTGCCGCCGATGTATATTTCTTACATACGTATTAATTTATTAACTGTTTCTTTATATAACTCGTCCTCTGAATCAATCATGATGACTTCATCAGAACCTAATTCTTTTGCTTGGAAGTTCTCCTCTGGGGAGCTTGCCACAGCTAGAATTGGCACATGCATAAAGCTTTCTCGTTTCTTTAAATATTTAATAATTATTCCACTTTCATCTACCAACGACATATTAACCGCCACCAATTCCAAATGTTCATGATATTGGCTTATATATCTTAGGGCCTCGTCTTCATTGTGAGTCTTTACTATCTCAAATTCATCAGACAATATTCCACACAAGCCTATCGCTTTGTCATTATTCTCGTCAGTCAGCGCAATTATAACAGGCTTCGAAGGATTCTCTATACACTCAATATTCCATGCTGTACATCTACTTTTTCCAGTTAGTTTTGATTTGTATAAAGCATCATCTGCCATTCTAAAAATTTCGTTGCATGTGTGATTTCCACCATCTATTATTGCGCCAATACTTGCTGTAAATGGTTGACCATTTCCAAGATTAATATCTGTCATAAACATCTGCAAAGTTCGACATCTCATCTCTAGGATGGTCATATCATTCATCTTTGGCATCAGTACAACAAATTCATCTCCGCCATAACGACCAATTATATCGTAGGCTCTAAAATTATCAATTAAAAGCTGGCCTACTCGCTCCAAAAGCCTATCGCCTGAATCGTGTCCCAGATTATCATTAACATCCTTAAAATTATCCAAATCAATCATAAGCATTGCACATGATTCCTCTGGCTTTTTATGTTCATAATGACTTTCCATTCTTTGCATCAACGCATCTTTATTTAAAACATGCGTCAATTTGTCTAAAGAACTAAGTTCCTTTAGTTCTATCATTGCCAAGCCTTCTCGGCTGCGCATTACAAGAATAATATGTGCTGACAACATAGACAAAACATATGCTGCCACTAGCATATACAATTCTCTGGTATATAGCTCTGGCTCCTTATTAAAAAACGCAATTATGGCATAAATTATTATAGCTATAAGTTCTTCCATGCCGTATTTGTACATTTTATCAATGTAAACCATTGGAAACAGTGCTATAACTAACGGCGTCCATACTGCAGGACGATCTGGAACTGCAACTGCATCAAATAACATGATTATTGTTACTAATGAAAAATAAAAGATACCACAAACCACACCAGTCATGTGAGTACTTAGAGTGACTGAAGGTTTTCTTATATGTGTATTTATTACATAGTAAATGACCAAAAGTGGAACAATAAGAAAATGCACCTTATTAATACTAAAACTAGGCACAACAAAATAAGCCAAGATCAGCAATAATAAGTAAATTATTGCAGTATACATGCAGACCTTGCGCATCATGTAAAGATTGCTCTTATTGATGTTTTCAATGCATTCCGCAAAGTAAGTTCTAATCTGAGCATTCTCGTTATGTTGAGTTCTTTTGTATAAATCAACAAACTTAAACATAGTATAACATTAGCATATTTATCTAATAATAATTTGCCCACATTGTGAAATAACTGTGAAACTATTGCCTATAACCCCTTAATATTCCCGAATTCATCAATTATATGTCTAGCCAGCACGCCTCTAACCCCATATTTTTTTGATGCCTCAGTACCGGCCTTTCCATGAAGATGAGTTGCCGCACAAACTGCCACGTCTATCTGTGGATTAACCTTTTGAGATATTAATGATGCTATTGCTCCTGCCAACACATCTCCGGAACCTGGGGTTGCCAAGCCTTCATTACCGCTATTTACATAAGAGACCTGTGTGCCATCTGTGATAATCGTAGTAAAGTTTTTAAGCACAACTATGCAGCCATATTCTTTTGCAAAGTCCATAGCTACCTGCTCCATATTATAGTTAATATCAGACACTTTAACGCCCGTCAAACGCTCCATCTCTTTTAAATGTGGAGTAATAACAACAGGTACTCTTGCTGAAGTTTCCTTGAATAGTTCTTTCATCTCTTCTTCTGCTAACAGATTTATTCCGTCTGCATCAATTATTAGGGGATAATTTGCTTCCCTCAATATCTGCTTAAAAATTCTTTTTGACATGCCAGATGTTCCTAAACCAGGCCCAATTAAAACAGTAGATGCCCATTTTATTTCCTCTGACAAATCCTTTTCATTGTATTCATCATATCCTGCATACATTGCCTCAGGTAAGTTTTGCTGAATACTTGCAATATTATTCTTGTGAGTATAAATTTTCACCAGCCCTGTACCTGTAGTAAGAGCCGATTTAGCAGAAAGATAACATGCCCCATATATGCTTTCACTCCCTGCAATAACAAGAAGCTTTCCACAGCTACCTTTATTAGCATCTACAGCTCGTGACTTTACAAATTTGAAAATATCATCATCAATTAAATTTTCATATTGGTCTGTTCCTCTTTCCAGGTAGATTCCAACATCTGCTACAACCATTTTTCCAACAGCTGCTTTGCAATCCCCAAGCAGCATACCTTTTTTCATATAAGCAAAGGTAACAGTAATGTCCGCCCTTACGCCAGTTTCTCCTAAAAGTTTTCCACTATCTGCATTGTAGCCCGAAGGAATATCCACTGCTAAAACTCTATTTGCACATTGATTGATCATTGCTGCTGCATAATCATACTCTCCTGACAATCCTCGTGACAGACCTATACCAAACATAGCATCTATGGTTAAATCAGCTTCTTCTATAGATTCTTCAATTAGCTTATTGTGAATTGTCATCCCATAGCTTTCTGCTATTTTTATCTCCTGCTTTATCTGCTCAGAAAACTTTTCAGAGTCTCCCAGCACCATGCAGTCTACTGTTTTACCTTTTAGACGCAACAGTCTTGCAATAGCAACACCATCACCACCGTTATTCCCAGGACCACAAACTACTGAAAAACTATTGGCATTCTCACATTCTTTTTCTATAATTTCAACTACTTTAAGAGCCGCTCTTTCCATTAAAACCAAAGATGGTATTTCATGTTTTTCAATGGTTCTCTTATCACAAGCCTGCATCTGTTTAGCTGATAATAATTCTGTCATTGTTGTCCCCCGTTTGAATGTTCATTTGGATAGTAAACTCAAAAATCTAACAACAGTATACTACATTACCCAAAATCTATGTATTTTACAAAATATTTCTATGTTCGATTGACACGAATGCTTGTTCGGTTATAACATATAAGTTGCATTATTATGAAAGGAGGTCAGTCATATGGAAAAGGAACGAGCTTTTATAGCTATCGATTTAAAGTCCTTTTATGCTTCTTGCGAGCTCACGGATAGAGGTTTGGATCCACTTACTACTAATCTGGTTGTGGCTGATTCCTCCCGTACCGAAAAAACAATCTGTCTAGCTGTCAGCCCTTCACTGAAGGCCTATGGAATTTCAGGTCGAGCCCGTTTATTTGAAGTCATCCAAAGAGTAAAAGAGGTAAATGCAGAGCGTTTTAGTCGTGCCCTTGCTTTAGGCTTACTTCCAAAGGATCCAGAAACTGGAGAATACCACTTTACAGGTTCATCTTCTGATGCAGTAGAGTTGGAAAAAGATCCTTCGCTAGAGCTTGCATATATTGCGGCTCCACCTAGAATGAAACGATATGAAGAAATATCCACTTATATTTTTTCTATTTATCTTCGTTATGTTTCAGATGATGATATTCATGTTTATTCCATTGATGAGTGCTTCATCGATGTTACAGGCTATTTAAATACCTATTCTTGTACCGCTCACGAGCTTGCAATGCGTATGATTCGTGATGTTCTTAAGGAAACGGGCATCACAGCAACAGCAGGCATTGGGACCAATATGTACCTTGCCAAAATAGCAATGGATATTGTTGCCAAACACGTTCCTGCGGATGAACAGGGTGTTAGAATCGCTGAACTAAACGAAAGAACCTATCGTGAGCTTCTCTGGTGTCATCAGCCTATCACAGACTTTTGGCGCGTAGGTGGTGGTATTGCACGTCGCCTTGCAAAACTGGGCATATTCACTATGGGAGATATTGCACGCACCAGCGTATACAACGAAGATGTCCTATATAAAGCATTAGGTATTAATGCCGAGCTACTTATCGACCACGCTTGGGGTTGGGAGCCTACCGAAATTGCCACTATCAAAAGCTATAGACCTCAAACAAACAGCCTTTCCAGTGGTCAAGTTCTTATGGAACCTTACACTACAGACAAGGCTAGGCTCATAGTCAAAGAAATGACAGAGCTTTTGGTTCTAGATTTAGTAAGAAAGGATTTGGTTACCAAAAAGATTGAATTAACCATCGGATACGATAGAACAAGCCTGGAATTTGAAAAAGAAGGTTCAAGTATAGGACGATCTACTTTTAAAATAGCCGGAACAAACAAATACTATACTGGAAAAGTTTCTGTTGATCACTTTGGTCGCCCCATCCCTTATCATGCACATGGGACAGGCAACTTAGACCGTTGGACCAGCTCCACCCAAAGAATTATGGAGACAATGGTTGAGCTATACGATCGTATCATCGATTCTGACCTATTAGTTCGCAGAATAAATGTTGTAGCATGTGATCTGATTCCTATTAATAAAATACCGGATGATGCGCCTTACCAAATGGATCTTTTCACTGACTATAATGCATTGGAAAAGGAAAAAGAAGCAGCTGATAAAGCTGATGAAAAAGAACGTAAGCTTCAAAAAGCCACCCTGGCAATGCATGATAAATTTGGAAAAAATTCGGTACTAAAAGGTATGAATCTCCAAGATGGTGCCATGACCATGAAACGCAATAAACAAGTTGGTGGCCATTCTTCTGGTGAATAAAAGGAGTAAAACTATGGCAAAAGGATATAGAAACAACGAACCCGACCCACGAATCGTATACAAAGATATAATCGATATGCCTCACCATCAATCTCTCACTCATCCACATATGAGCTTGTATGATCGTGCTGCTCAGTTTGCCCCCTTTGCAGCTCTTACCGGTTACGAAGATATGATTAACGAAGAGGCCCAAAAATCTCACGAATAAAAAAGCTGGAGCTTATTTGCTCCAGCTTTTATTATTTATTAATAATTCTCTGCTCTTACTTCAAAATATGCCTTTGGATGATTGCATACTGGACAAACATCAGGTGCTTCTACTCCAACAACTATATGTCCACAATTGCGGCATTCCCACATTGTTACACCACTCTTTTTGAAGACCTCCATAGCTTCCACATTGTTCAAAAGCTTACGATATCTTTCCTCGTGTTCCTTTTCAATAGCACCTACGCCTCTAAACTGTGCTGCAAGCTCTGGGAAACCTTCTTCCTCAGCTTCCCTAGCCATTCTATCATACATATCTGTCCATTCAGCATTTTCGCCTTCTGCAGCATGTAAAAGATTGGCAGGTGTATCTCCTATTTCACCAAGAGCTTTAAACCAAAGTTTTGCATGCTCTTTCTCGTTATCAGCAGTCTTTAAAAATAACGCTGCGATCTGCTCATAACCAGCCTTTTTTGCAACTGATGCAAAATATGTATATTTGTTTCTTGCCATTGATTCGCCAGCAAAAGCTTCCCAAAGGTTCTTCTCTGTCTTAGTACCTGCATATTTGTTTTCTGCCATCACAAATCCTCCTTATACATTAATAGTATCTTTAGGAAGATTGTAACACATCTAAAGTTTATATTGTGTAAAATTAATTAGTGCAATTTAGTGCATTATTAATAAGCATACTCAACATGTGTTGTAACATCAACAAATGGAACTACTGTCTCTTTCATTGCTGCACTCCACATTTCATTATTCTCTCTTTGCTTTAATGATGCTTCATCTTCAAATTCTGCTACCATAATAACATCACCATTAGATGAACTCATGCACTCACTGTGTACCTCAATTCTATTGAGTCCTGGAACCTGTCCATTTAACTCTTCGAATCTCGTTTTAATATTGCCTTTAATAGCACTAAGGTTTGGGCCAAAACATTTATCCTGTAATGTCCAAATAACTACCTGTTTTAACATTCTCTTTCTCTCTCTAACATTATATCTTTTGAGTAAAAAACAAACTCGAAGCCTATTATAGCGCTTTTACTCCAAAATTCAAAATAAAATACGGATTGTATTTGACTGTAAGCATCTTTTATTTAATCATTAATATGACAGATATTCCTCATTGGAATAACAGCTATATTTTTTTGAATACACGAATTGACGCAATTCCCTATAATACTTGGTTTTACGCTGCTATAATTATTTGAGATTCATTACAAAATTGAATCAACCAATACATTTAAGGAGGGGAATTATGGCTTGCTTTACTGTTCCAGCTGGAGAAGCTGTCGTAACAACAATCATTAAGAAAAGAATGGAAAAACAGGGTACAGAAAAACATGAAGATAACATGGCAGTACCTATGACAAGAAAGCTAAAATGGCTTTCAAATCTTTTATGGGGAGGTTCTGCTTTACTTGCATTCGAGCATGTATGGCACGGAGAAGTACAACCTTTCTTCCCATTTTTAACAGCAATGTCTAATCCAGAAGATACTCAGGAAATGCTTCATGAAATTGCAACTGTAGGTGTATCAATGGCAGTTCTAGTAACAGTTATTTGGATTGGCATGTGCGTTACAGCTGATATGATTGTAAAAAGACCTATTTCTACAATGAAAACAACTAATTAAGGGGGATAATATGACATTACTGATTACAGTTATCGCTGCGGTTATTAGTACAGTATTATGGTATAATCGCAAAAATAATGATATGCAACTTCATGTGTTAATGTTTATGTTTTGGGGTGCATCAATAATGTGGTTCGTAGATGCAATCTTTGAATATGCTGAATTACGTGCCGAGTACTTTACTCCAGCCTTGGAAGATATGATCAATGATACATTCCTTGGTTTTTCTGTTATTGCATTAGCACTTGTTATTTGGATTATCTTTATCTTAATTAAAGATCCAAAAGGCGTAATTAGACATTCATTATCAAACTAAAAGATTAAAAGCCTCGTGCTGAGCACGAGGCTTTTCTTATACTAAATTTATAATCGTATACTCTATAAGCATGATTATTAAAAAAACGATATTAAATATAGAAAATACTTTAATGTATTTTTTGCTATCAGCTCCATCAATATAGCTATATTGTTTAAATGAAATAAGGCTTGCCATTGAAGCAATAAGAGTCCCTAATCCACCTAGATTAGTTCCTATAATTAGTTTTGGTATATCATTTGTAAATCCTGAACAAAGTATAGCTGCAGGCACATTGCTTATAAACTGACTCAGAAAAACTGAAACTATCACTTCATTGTTCTTAATCAACGCTTCTAAAAATGTACTAATAATTGATATATTCTTAATGTTACCAATGAATACAAATAGAAAAACAAAAGTAAACAGTAAAGAATAATCAGGCTTTCTAAGCACTCTTCTATCAAATATCACAACCAATAGAATTACTACTATCAAAGAAACATAATAAGGCATTATCCTTGCCACTACTAATAATGATGCTAAAAATGCAAATATATATAATCCAATCAATTTCTTTTCATACGGTGTTCTGTTATATACCTTTTTTGAATCCCCTGAAACAGATACAGGAGCATCTTTCACAAATAAATATGTGCTTAAAACTAAAAGGATGAATGCACATATACTATAAGGTAGCATTATAGAAATAAAGCTTAACAAATTCATATTTGATAATGAATATAAATAGAGATTTTGTGGATTTCCCAAAGGAATTAGCATGCTTCCAAGATTTGCCGCAATCGTTTCAAGTACGATAACAATAATAAACAAATCTTTTCTATTTGAGATTGAAAGTGTAATTATAGAAAATGGTACAAATGTTAGCAGTGCTACATCATTTGTTATAAACATGCTTGAAAAGAAGCACAATCCTAATAAGATTAGGACTATCCCTCTTATCGAATTCATCTTACCAACCAGTATTTCACCTATCTGTCTAAATACTGATAATCTCTGAAATCCAGCCATTGTTATCATCAGAGATAAAAGAATACTAAGAGTACGATAATCAATATAGTTAAAATAATCCCTACTTGGATGAACAAAAAAACAAGAAACAATAGCTAAAACCAAGGCTACACACAGTACAATTTCATTTTTAATAAAATGTTTTATAGCTTCCACAATACAATCCCCACATAAAATAAAAAATTATAAAAAAAAATCGCAAGCTATTAAGCATGCGATTTAAAGTCAAAGCCGATGATCGGACTCGAACCGATAACCTGCTGATTACAAATCAGCTGCTCTGCCAATTGAGCCACATCGGCTTGTTATAAATAACAACCTCAAAACTTCACACAGTATTCCGATACTACATATCTTCTTTTTAGAATAAACCTTCGATCTATTAGTATTCATCAGCTGAATGCGTTACCGCACTTACACCTTGAACCTATCTACCTTATCGTCTATAAGGGATCTTATTTCCTTGAAGGAATGGGATATCTCATCTTGAGGGGGGCTTCACGCTTAGATGCCTTCAGCGTTTATCCCGTCCAGACTTGGCTACTCAGCTATGCCGTTGGTCGACAGCTGATACACCAGTGGTCCGTCCACCCCGGTCCTCTCGTACTAGGGGCAGCTCCTCTCAAATATCCTACGCCCGCGCCGGATAGGGACCGAACTG
>NZ_FOHF01000007.1:0-163532 GCF_900111635.1 Pseudobutyrivibrio sp. C4
GTCGTTTCCAACTGTTGTCCCCCTGTACAAGGTAGGTTACCCACGCGTTACTCACCCGTCCGCCACTCAGTCAACAAATCGTCACCCCGAAGGGATCGTAATAAGTTGCTTCGTTCGACTTGCATGTGTTAAGCACGCCGCCAGCGTTCATCCTGAGCCAGGATCAAACTCTCATGTTAAAAAGTTTAATTCCGAATCAGTATAAAACTGACTTGTTTACTAATAAAGGTTTCGTTTCATTAAGAAACTTAAATGAATTTCAAGGATACATGTTTTATACAAAACTGTATTAATTCAAGGTTTGTTTCACTGTTCAGTTATCAATCTTCACTCTGTTGTTGCCCTCAGCAGCAACTCGTTTATATTATCACGATGCTATGTTTTTGTCAACAACTTTTTTGATTTATTTTTTAAATCATTTATTTAGAAAACTCAGTGTTTTCTAAGTGTGCCGCTCTCAGCGGAACGAATAGTATAATAGCAAAGGATTTCACTAAAGTCAACACGTTTTTGCAAAAAAATTATTGTCTTTATTTTCCGATAATTCTAGCAATTAAGTTGTTCTCATAGACGAAATACAATAGCTGGTCTTTTTCGGCATTTTCTATTACAAACTGCCCTACTGCAGATGCTGGGAAACAGCTTGCAATATACATCAACAACCATATTGCTAACATTCCCTCAATCAATCCCGCTATTACTCCAAGAAGACGATTTACATCCCTTATTCCTGGAACTAAACCTATCCCCTTTATAATCTTGTCTATTATAAATATCACAAGTATGCCTATTAGTACTGCTATTATTGTGGCTATACCATTTATAGCAGCATCTGTAAGTTCTTCGGCTATGAACCTAATTGTAGCGTCTATTGAGCTTTGGACACTTTCTGTTATTTCTTCTTTTATTGAGGATGGAACCATTGACATGACCGCATCTTCGCCTGTGCCCACTTCCTGCTCTTCTGAGGCCGTATATCGCTCTGTAAGATGAGTTACAATACCTTCCTGGATTGTATACGGTACCTGTGTAGATGTAGATATATAATTATCAATAAAATTGCTGCCGTAGTTAACAAAGCATATTAAGAACACCCATGCTATGATTCCAAATACGATTCTCAGCATGCCTCTTCTTGCTCCACGTATAATACAGAACAATAATATTAACGCTGTGATAATTAATAAATAGTTTATTTCCATTTAGATTCCTACTTGATATATATTTCTTCTGTCTTACTATCTTCTATTAAATAATATCTCTTAGATGTAGTTCCAGGAATTACTCCATAGATTTTATCGTCAAATGTATAATTAAACTTTTTAAAGCCCTGTAGGTTATATATACTTACTTCGTTTTCATTACTGATATAGATTTCATTATTATCTAAAATAGTAATGTTGTCGTAGCTACTTTCTATTTCTTTTGAAATTAGTCTAAAACCGTATAAATTATATACGTTCAACTCGTTTACAATTTCACCATTGTCTGTTGCTGTTTCGCATATATATCCAAAATGACTATCATTATAGAATATACTTTTCATCTGCTGGCCAACTGTTATTTCTTTTGCCACAGTTGCACGAAGATTATTGTTGAAAATAATAATCTTTGAATCACTAAATGCAATAGCCTTATCATTTTTCATATATTCTACTTTTGGAATTAATGCACCTATGTAATTGTAAGATGCAACGATATTGTCCTCTTCTTCCTTACCAGCACTGGTAAAATCATAGAACACTAACTCTGTATCTAATTCACCGTTATTTACATTTATGATAGATAATAAAAGCCTAGTGGCATCAGATGAAAGGGCCATAGACACTGGATAGCCTCTGTTCTCAGGATGGATTTCACCTGATACAAGAACGGAACCATCCCTATCATACATTTGTATATAACTGGTTGTTCCCTCTTGAAGTAATATTGCTACTGTGCCTTTATCTGCCACTCTTGCCTCTATAACAGGCGTGGTTGTCGAAATAGTATTGATATATCCTTTTGAGGAGAATACATCTACTTCTGTTCCTTTTTTATCGTATACAACTATATAATCCCCACAGAAATCAATATTGGGATTTGTCATATCATATGTGTAATTCCAGATTAGGGTGCCATCAAATGTGGTATAGAATATTCCATCAGCACTATATTTAATTAGATTATTATTAAAGCTACAATAATTACTCTCGCTAGAGTCCTGTCGTTCCCATGTTTTTTCTACTTCATAATCATCATATGTAGTGATTATTCGTATAACAAATATGGATATAACAATAAATAGAAGTAATAAAATGATATAAAAATAGCGCTTCTTAGGAGGCTTATAGTCGTCATCTACTCGTCTTGCTACTACAGGCTCTTTTTCATCTGTTTCTTCTTCATTGTTTTTTTCTGGTAACTTTATAATCTTAAATTCTTCCATACTTCTCGCTTCTTACTATTTTTTAAAAAGAAAAGGGCTGTATTAACAGCCCAATTTTCTTTAATAAACAAATATTGCTATCTGATATGGCGCCATCGAAAATCCTATTGAGTACTCTCTGCCATCACATTCCTCATGAATTGGTGTGCAAGTCTCAGGAATTATTCCGCCTTCGCCTCCAAATTCCTTGTTTTCACTATCAAGCAATAATCTAAATCGTTTGTTTTCTGGAACACCTACTCGATAATCTTCGTATTTCATAGGGGTCATATTTATTACAAACAATAGATTATTTTTTCCATTCTTTGCCTTGCGAACAAAGCTAAAGATACTGCGGTAGCTATCGTTGGCATTTATCCATTCAAAGCCAGCCCATGAAACATCCTGTTCATACATTGCTGGATACTGTCTGTATATATGTAACAACTCTTTGAACATACGGGCTACATGTCTGTGATTTGGATTGTCTAATACATACCAATCAAGCTCTCTAGCTTCGCTCCACTCAGTTCCCTGAGCGAATTCTTGACCCATGAATAACAGCTTTTTGCCAGGATGGCCCATCATAAAGGCATATCCCGCCATCAGATTTTTATATTTATCAACCTCTAGTCCAGGCATCTTTGCAAGCATAGAGCCCTTCAAATGAACTACCTCGTCATGACTAAGCACAAGAATATATCTCTCTGCTTCATTGTAGCTCATAGCAAATGTCATTTTATTGTGGTTGTCTTTTCTGAAATAAGGATCTAGCTTCATATAGTCTATGAAGTCATGCATCCATCCCATATTCCATTTATAGGAGAAATTTAATCCTCCATTTTCAACATCCCCTGTAATCTTTGGCCAAGCTGTAGATTCTTCAGCAATCATGACAGCGCCAGGGTTTCGACCCCTTATCAAAGTATTGATATGCTTAAAGAACTCAATTGCTTCAAGATTCTCGTTGCCACCATGCTCGTTTGGAATCCACTGACCAGGCTTCTTGCCATAATCGAGGTATAACATTGATGCTACAGCATCTACTCTAAGACCATCGATATGATAATGCTCAACCCACTGTAAAGCACTACCAATCAGGAAGTTTTTAACCTCTGGTTTGCCATAATTGAAAATTTTGGTACCCCAGTCTGGATGCTCACCCTTTTTAGGATCTGGATATTCATATAATGGTCTGCCATCGAAATCAGCAAGACCATGGGCATCTTTTGGAAAATGAGCTGGAACCCAGTCCAAAATTACGCCTATTCCGTTTTTGTGCAAATAATTGATGAGATACATGAAATCATCAGGTGTACCATAACGTGATGTAGGTGCATAATAGCCTGTTACCTGATATCCCCATGAACCATCAAATGGATATTCTGCAATACCCATTAACTCAACATGGGTGTATCCCATGTCGAGAACATATTCTGTAAGACTATGAGCAAATTCTTTGTAGCTGTAAAAGCCATCGTTTTCTGGCCTTGGATGACGCTTCCATGAACCTGGATGAACCTCATAGATTGCAAGTGGCTGCTCCCAGAAATTCTTTGCTGCCTTGCGCTGCTTCATCCAAGCATTATCAGTCCATTTGAACTTTGTGTTGTCGTATATTCGAGATGCTGTGCCAGGGCGTACTTCAGCGTATGTAGCGTATGGATCCGCTTTGTAAAGCTTTGTTCCATCCTCTGTATAAATAAGATATTTATACAGCTGCCCTTCCTTTACATTTGGAATAAATGTCTCGAATATTCCATGGCTCTCTGGCTCAACTCGCTGCATATAATTGCGAGTCTCATCCCAATCGTTAAACTCTCCAATAACCGCTACTCTACTGGCGTGTGGTGCCCACACATCAAAGTAGTATCCAGACTCTTTGCCTTGCTTCCCCCTGTGTGCTCCGAGCTTTTTGTAAATGTCATAATGTGTGCCTTGCCCGAATAAATAGGCATCCAAATCTGTAAAATTGCTCATAAACTATCCCCTTTTATTAATTATTTATTTGTCGAAATCCTTCTCTTTTAAGATGATATTGCCATTCTTATCGTATTTAGGCTTATTGAAGAATCCACCCTTTGTAGACTTTTCAATAGCATCATCCATTATCTCTGCAACCTCTTTGATTGTAGTAACATGATCATAGCGACCGATAAGATTGATTCTATTGTAAAGTGCAAGAATTCCCATATCATCTATAGTGCATTCTGCTTCGAGAGCATATGTCTTTGCAAATGATACCAATTCATCTATTGAGAAAACAGGAATGACAATCTTTTCTGTAAATCTCTTTGCAAATGAACTGTCTTTGATAAGGGCTTTATCAATACCCTTTTTACTATCTTCAATAATGATGATTGTTCCTGATGTATCGTTTTGCATAAGAAGAGACAATGTAACCGCTGTCTCCTTTGAAATGCCACCAGCTGATTCGATGATTAAGCAACCACCCTGAATCTTGCTGTAAAGCTTTTGAATATCCTTCTCGTTAAGCTTTTCTCCGGAAATCTTTCCAATTCCACCCTTTGGATATCCAGTCTTCTTTTGTAAAACCTTGATAATGCTAGTTGCCATCTGTGTTTTACCTGAGCCAGGCTCACCAACAATGACAATACTTCCACCATTTGCGTTAGGCTTATCAAGGTATGATGCTGCTCCCTCGATTACGCGAGTAATATTAGCCTTCATTCCATTAATTGGAAGGAAGTATGAGAAGATATCAAGATCTTCATCATCAACCTTAATAGATGATTGCTGATTTGGCGCTGCAACTGGAGGGTTTACCTCGGCCACAGGAATTTCAGCCTCCTGAATCTGTACTTTTTCGATCTGTACTGGTTCTGGCTGAATTAGCTCTGGCTGGATTACCTCAGGCTGAATCTGATCAACCTCCTCGAACTGTGGCTCAGTAACAGCTGGCTCTTGCTCCTCAGCAAATAAATCTTCTGGAAGAATAATAGGAGGTAATTCAATATCATCGATATTGATACTTGGTTCTTCTACTGATTCTTCTATTGACTCCTCTATTGGTTCCTCTTCTGATTCTTCTACTACTTCTTCAATTGGAGCCTCTACCTGCTCTGCCTGTTCAGGCTCTTCTACAGGCTCCTGGATAAATTCATCGCCAAGCCCCTCTATTATTTCTGCAACGGGCTCCATATCAGGCATTACTATAGCTGGTTCCTCTGCGAACTTTACTACAGGCTCTTCCTCGTAAGTCTCTACTGGAGCTGGGATTTGTGTATCCACTCCACTAAGTCTATCTATTTCTTTTTGTAAAAGGCTATTTACATCAGCAATCATCTGGGATGCTTCTTTGAAATCCACGTCTTCTGTCTCCTCAGTGTCATTTTCATTTAGCGTTGGAGGCTGCCAACTTGGTGTTGCCTCCTTTAACTCCCCTGCTGCATGCATAATAGCACTTGGTACTGCAGCTGCTGCTCCTGCAAGTGCCGCTTCCTCAGCGGATACAACCGGTATATCAATCATGCCTGTTTGTAATCCATCTGTAGAAAGCATTGGGATGGTAAATCCCGCGTGTGTTTCTGTATATTCTGGCTGCTGATTTTGCTCAGTGTCGTCAGGAACAGATTCCTCTTCTTCAAGCTGAACCTCTTTTGCTTCTGTAGGTTCTGCGGCGCCCAGGTATTCTTCCTTGAGAAGCTCCTGCGAAGACATACCAGCATCGAGCTTTGACATAACTCCTTCTAATCGGTTCAAGACGTTGTTTGCCTCGCGAAGGGCTTTCGCTCTAGCACTTTCAAGCTCCTTGCTCTTGGCATCCTCCATGGCCGCCTCTGCTGCACGCTTTGTCTTTTCCCACTCAGCTAAAACATCCTCGATGGTCATCTGTCCTTCGATTTGCTCTTCAGTTTGAGTGCTTTCATCAGCAAGCTTAAGGCTCATTTGGCCATCAAAGCCTTCTTCCAAGTATTGCTGGAATGTGTCGTTTATTGAGAAGTCCTCTGGCTCCTCTACAACTTCTTCCTCTGCCACCTGAAGATAAGGTATTTCTTCAACGAGATTCTTGATGGCACCGATGTTTTCTGAAACCTCACCAGCATCGGTTGCTTTCATGATTTCGTCTATATTCTTTTTGATTTCCGCCTGAAGGTTGATTGTGTCGAAACGCTCTGGCCCTTCAGGAAGCTGGATATTTTTAATATTTGGAACAATACTGCTTGAATCAGCAACTATCTGTGGAGTAATTTCTGTGATGCCGTCTTTCTTCTGCTGCAAGCTACGATATTTATCCTCTTGGGACTTATCAAGTGGCTGATAAAGCATTTTTAATTCCAATGCTCTTTCAACTACTGGACCATCACCAAACCAAAGAATGATTTCATCGCAAAGTGCTATACATTTATCACCCTGATTTGTCTTGTGATAAAGATAAGCAAGCTCATAAGCCCACTCCTCTATAAAATCATTTTCCTTGAGCTGCTCAAGAATCTTGATAAGAGTGGCATTATCTGCGCCCTTTGCAACATTAATATTGTATTTGAGGATATATTTAAGACTATCGTGTGGAGCTATCTGTACGAATTCATTGTAGTATTCCTGAGCTACATCTATCTCTTTGAGCTTCAGTGATATCATGCAAAGCTTGTACAGAATCATCCTTCCGATAGGAGAACGCTCATGTGCAACTAATAATAAATCCCTTGCTTCTTCGATTCTACCAGCCGCTTCATAGGATTCACTTCCCGCAATCAAATCATTGATATTGTGAACCTTTCTCCAGTTGATAGTATCAGCAACGGACATTGCATCTGTAAATTTGTTTTTTTCGATGAGATTTTTCATCTCTTCAATTCGAGTACGATATTCCATTTTTTCCACAGAATTATTCTCCAAATTACATACTTATAGTTATTAAAATATTATCATAGCTTGTCATTAAAATCAAAAAACCAGGACTAAAAATCCTGGTTTTTCAAAATTCATTATTTCTTTTTGTTTTTCCCAAAAATATGAGATTTCTTCTCTTCTTTAGCCTCTTTTTCCGCATGCTGTAGAAGAATATTTTTTTCTAAATCGATATATTCCATCTTTTCATATTCGATTGTTTGCTCCGGCAGATTCCTTCTTTTTACTAGGTAATTTGCTACTCGTCCAATTATGTAGTAAATAATTGCCACAATTGGTACAGCTACAATCATTCCTCCAAATCCAAAGAAGCCTGCGCCTACAACTACAGCAAATACTACCCAGAATGAAGATATACCTGTTGAATCACCAAGAATCTTTGGTCCAATAAGGTTTCCATCAACCTGCTGCAGAATCAAGATGAAGATGAGGAAATAAATTCCCTTCATAGGCTCTGTAAGGAAGATGATGATGACAGTAGGTACTGCTCCGATGTATGGACCAAATACTGGAACAATGTTTGTAACACCAACAATAACTGATACTAATACCGGATATGGCATCTTCATAATTAAGCATGCTATATAACAAATTATGCCAATGATTATAGAATCAATTATTTTTCCGATGATAAATCCGTAGAAGATATCTGCTGATTTACGTGTTATTTCAAGAGTGATATTTGCATATTTAGGAGACATCAATCCGCATATAAGCTTTTTGGCCTGTGCTTTGAATGTTTCCTTTGAAATCAATACATACACTGAAACAAACATTCCAATGATTATATTGATAATAAACTTTCCTATTGTCAGTATACTGCTTGTTATAAGAGACATCATATCTGTCTCATCATAATCAATATACTGTTCTACAAAGGACAACCCTTGGTTTACCAAATCGCCAATGTTGTTATCCTTGGCTTTCATAAGGGCTTCTTCGTACTGGCCTTTTGTAATTACATTGCACCAGTCCAAAACACCTGCTATCTGCTCTTCAATATGCTTTGCAAGATAGATGATTGTGCTAATTAGGTTTGGCACTATGGCGTTTATAATAAAGATTACTACTCCAGCCAATACTACTAAAGAGAGTATTGATGACAAAGTTCTATTTGCTTTCCTTGCCCCCAGCTCTGTTTTACAAAACCTATTGAACAACCTGCTAAAGCGCTTTTCGAAGAACCCCATTATAGGATTCATCAAAAAGGCCATTATAAAACCAATCAGAATCGGCTGAATGACAGTATTTACATGATTAATAGCTGCAGATACGCCACGGCTATTTCTCAGTAAAAAGTAAAAGATTATTACAATAAAAGCTGCAATAACATAGCTAAATAGTCTTTTTCTGAGAGCCTTTTGTTCAATTTTTGCCTCTTCGTCTGTCATAAATACCCTCCCTAAGAGCTTGTTCTTACTGTCTATTGTAATTGATCAAGCATCCTTTAAGAATAATTTCTCTTTCATCGTCTGTAAGTTCTCCAAGAGTAAGATCAAATTCTTTTAATCCTTCCTCTTTTACAACATACGCCTTAATTGTTTCAGCTTTGTTAACAACTGCCTCTTTAATGCCTGGAATAAAGAGATAATCTAAATTCTTAAATGGCAACTGGCCTTCCTTGATAACGAATGGAAGCATTCCCCAGTTGATAAGGTTTGAACGGTAACGCTTTGTTGCATACTCATTTGCAATATTTGCCCATCCACCAAGAACCTTCTGACAAGATGCAGCCTGCTCTCTTGCAGAACCATCACCTGGTTTAACAGCGAAAATTGTGCTACCTACTCCAAAGTTGCTATGATTTACATCTGGATATGTCTCTTTAACTTTATGTACGATTTGTTTTAACTCTGGTACAGCTTCACCTGCACACTCTCCAGCTTCAAGAGCCTTCTGAGCTTTTTGGATATTTTTAGCTCTTCCTACGTATTCAGGGTCTTTTCTAGAGAGAGTAAATTCTGCCAATCCAAGAGGATTAGAGCGGTAAGAAGATGTCTCTCCTGATGGAATTAATTCATCTGTAGTTGTAACTGGGTCGTGAATCTCAGATACAACCTGTAAGAATAAATTCTCTGGTAATGGACTCATCTTTGGCCAATCCTTGATGTTTGGACCAAAGTGAATCTCTGTATCTGGCTCTGCTACGCCCTTTGAATCGAATACGCGGTTTGCATAAATTCTGCCATCGAAATGATATTTTGGCTTTGTAAAGTCTACGTCAATATCTGTTGCTGCTGTAAGATATCCCTTATTTGCTGCTGTTGCTGCAATTGAACGAGCATCCATAAGAGCAACTGATGCAATTTGACCATTCTGAAGCTTTGATCCCTCACGGTTAGGGAAGTTTCTAGTAGAATGACGAATTGAGAAGCCATTGTTAGATGGTGTGTCTCCTGCGCCAAAGCATGGTCCACAGAATGCAGTCTTAACGATAGCACCTGTGCTCATAAGATCTGCTACTGCACCATTCTTAACAAGCTCCATGTATATAGGTGTAGATGCTGGGTAAACTGAAAGAGTAAACTCGTCTGGGCCGATGCTTGTACCGCGAAGAATATCTGCTGCATCGCAAATATTTTCAAATCCGCCACCAGCGCATCCTGCAATGATACCCTGATCTACGTATAATTTGCCGTTTCTAACCTTATCCTTAAGAGAGAACTCTACCTGGCCATCAAGAGATACCTTTGCACGCTTCTCGCAATCATCAAGGATATCCATAAGGTTAGCATTTAGCTCTTCGATTGTGTATGTGTTGCTTGGATGGAATGGCATAGCAATCATAGGCTTGATTTCATCAAGATTGATTTCAATCATTCCATCGTAATATGCTACCTTGCCTGGATTAAGCTCTTTGAACTCTTCCTTGCGACCATGGATTTCATAGAACTCCTCTGTAGCTTTATCTGTTGTCCAGATTGAACTGAGGCAAGTTGTCTCTGTAGTCATAACGTCCACGCCAATTCTAAAGTCCATAGAAAGATTTGCAACGCCTGGGCCAACAAACTCCATAACTTTATTCTTAACGTAGCCTTTATCGAACACTTCACCGATGATAGCAAGCGCAACGTCCTGTGGACCTACGCCCTTTCGTGGTGTTCCTGTCATATATACGCCAATAACGCCTGGCATAGCGATATCATATGTCTGATTAAGAAGCTGCTTTACAAGCTCTGGGCCACCTTCGCCCATTGCCATAGTTCCAAGAGCTCCATATCTTGTGTGGGAATCTGAACCAAGAAGCATCTTTCCGCCTCCTGCCATCATCTCACGAGCGAATTGGTGAATAACAGCCTGATGTGGTGGAACATAGATTCCGCCGTATTTCTTAGCACATGTAAGACCAAACATGTGGTCATCTTCGTTGATAGTACCGCCTACAGCACAAAGTGAATTGTGGCAGTTTGTAAGGCAGTATGGGATTGGGAATTTTTCAAGGCCTGAAGCCCTTGCAGTCTGAATAATACCTACATATGTGATGTCGTGACTGATTAACTTATCAAACTTAATCTGTAGGTGCTGCATGTTTCCAGAAGTGTTATGGCTGGACAAAATTCCATATGCCATTGTTTCCTGGTGTGCCTGGTCTTTAGTTACATCCTTACCTGTTGCGGCTTTGATTGCGCTGAGAGCCTCTGGGCTATCCTCTACAATTTGGTTGCCGTTTACAAGGTAAACTCCATTGTTGTAAAGCTTCATCCTTTATTCTCCTTCTAGTGCTTTAATCCAAAAAGGCCTCCGAGACCTTTCTTACCAGGTTTCTTCTCTCCTTCGGACTCTTCTTCCTGCCACTTGAAGTACTCTGCATCTAAGTCCTCTGAGGAGATTCCATTTTCCTCTGCATCTGCTGGTGCATCTAAATCGTCATCGATTTCAAGACCTGCCTTTGCGAAGTATTCTTTATCTATTCTAATTTCTGGAGCTGCATATTTAGGAGCACTATCATACTCCTCATCAGTTCCTTCCTCTTTTTCACGGCGAATTCGCATATTTTCTTCATCGATAAGACGAAGGTATTTTTGTGTATCAATTAAATCATTGAGGTGACTCTTAAGCTCTAACTGATTAGATTTAACAAGTCTTGTTTCCTCTTTGATTTTTTTATTTGCTTCTTCATATATCTTTGCAATAGATTCTTGGGATTCTTTGATAATTGACTGGATAGAATCCATAGCATTATCTGTATACATAAGTGATGCGGCATAGATATCTTCTGCTTTGCGAGTGGCTTCGAAGACAATATCGTCCCCCTGCTTTTGCATCTCACGATTTGCCTTGTCACGGCTCTTTACAGTGAGCTCGTGCTCCTCCATCATATCGTACATGCACTCATTAAGCTCCTTAAGAAGATCCATCATTGCATTTTTATCAACAATGACATTTCTCGCGCTGCCTTCATAAGGCTGAGCCTTTGAAAACAATACATGCATATCTCTAAGTACTTTTTCTGTTCTATCCTGTGCACCCATAATTAATCCACCTTGATATAAAAATACCGAGTTAACTACATCGGTATCATTTGGTAGCCGCCCTGGGAAAACTCCCTCCAGGTGACCCCTCGTCAGATGAACGGTCCTACTTAGTGCTGCTGCATTCCTGCCCTGACACGATTCGCAGGTGCCCATTACGAGGGACCCAAAGATCAACATCCTCTCAGGACGACCGCCAAATGATACCTTATGTCATTACTCGGAGACCTTATTGTATGAAAAAAGGCCCTATTTGTCAATAAAACAACCTGTTACATTAACTGATTTTTCTGTTCTCTTAACTCTTCAAAAAACTTTGTCATCATTTCTGTGCATCTTTCACCCAAAATTCCGGTCTCAAGCTCGCACTGATGATTGAATTTATCTATCTGTAAAATGTTTATTACTGAGCCTGCACAGCCTGCTTTAGGATTCATCGCTCCAACTACAACCTTTGGAATACGAGCCTGAACTATTGCTCCTGCGCACATCTGACATGGCTCCAACGTAACATACAATGTGCAATCCTCTAATCTCCAGTCACCTGTTTTTCTGCAGGCTTCCTGAATGGCTGCTATTTCCGCATGAGCCAAAACGCTCTTATCTGTATTTCTGCGATTGTACCCTCTGGCAATGATTTTGTCATCCTGAACAATAACACATCCTATAGGAACCTCATTGATGTCATATGCCTTCTTTGCTTCTTTGATGGCCTGTTCCATATATTTTTCGTATACTTTGAGAGTCTTTTTCTCCTCTTTTTCTGCCTGTTTTGCGATGCGCTTCTCTTGGCGCTCTTCTTTCGACATCATGGATTTTCCCCTCCTAGTTTGCTATACTTTTTATAATATCTACAGAATAAATTTTAACAGAAAAGCCTTGGCAAGCAATCATTTTCTTTAGAAAAATTGCCTGTTTTAGCTTTTAAATAGGAATTATTACTATGCTTATATTAGGAATGCAAAAAACTACATTGTTGGACTATCCTGGGAAGGTGGCTACCACTCTTTTTACTGGTGGTTGTAACTTTAGATGTCCATACTGTCACAACAGGGATTTGGTTATGCCTCCTGCGGATGTTTTTGCATATTCTATGGATGAAATCTTTGAACATCTTAATAAGAAAAAGAAGATTTTAGATGGAGTATGCATCACTGGCGGCGAACCCACTTTACACAAGGATTTACCTGATTTTATTAAGCAGATTAAGGATTTGGGTTTATTGGTAAAGCTTGATTCTAACGGAACAAATCCAAAAATGCTTAGAACTTTGATTGATAGCGGACTTATCGATTATGTGGCTATGGATATTAAACATTCAAAGGATAAATACAACACTATTGCATGTATGAAGACCTTTGATATCGGGCCTATTCAAGAATCAATTGATATTTTGATGGAAGGGAAGATAGACTACGAATTCCGAACAACTATCATGAAAGAATGCCATGAAAGCGAGGATATGGAATCCATCGGCAGGTGGCTAAAGGGCGCCAAGGCTTATTATTTACAAAGCTATAAAGAGTCTGAGCAGGTCATAAATCCTATCTTTTCACCTCATTCACTGGAGACTTTAGAATCATTTGTTGATATTTTGAAGCCTTATATTCCTAACACTAGTTTAAGAGGAATAGATTAATCTATTATTCAGGGGAGGATTATATGCAATTCGAAATTAACACTGAACGTCTTACATTAAAAGTACTGGGAAAAGAATCGGCACATCTTGTACTGGATTTTTATTCTAGAAACAGAGATATTTTTGAGAAATATGAGCCTATTATCGGAGATGATTTCTACACTCTCAATCATCAAAAGAAAATTTTGGAATTTGAGCACAACAATATTCTTAAGTTGATTATGGTCCGTTACTGGATTTTTGAGAAAGATAATCCTAACAAAATCATTGGAACAGTAAGCTATAGAAATATAGTTAGACCTATTTACCAAAGCTGTACCATCGGCTATAAAATGGATAGAGATTACATGAATAGAGGTTATTGCAGCGAAGCTATCGCATATACCATTCCTATTATTGCACGTGACCTTGGTATTCATCGCTTTGAAGCCTTAATCTTGCCTGATAACGACCCATCTATACACATGGTTAAAAAGTTGGGCTTCCAATTTGAAGGCGTCCTCCGCGATAAAATCATTATCAACGGACAACGCCTTGACCACTGTCTGTATGCATATCTTGCAAACAACTAACTATTTAAAAATCTTGCTACCATGAGGCTCCAGCACAAAGTCATAGTGCTGACCTCGATAGTCAAAGACCATTTGTTTTTCTTCGGCTGTGTTATTTAAAGCCACTATCATGTACTCATCATTCCAGACTCTTGCAAATACTAATGTTTCATTCTTAACCTGCACTTCCTCGTATACCCCTTGTTTCAGAGGATTTGAATTCTTTCTAATCTCCGCTAAGGTCTTTATATGATCAATTAAATCTGGATTGCTCATTTTACTTGGATCTATTTCTGGTCGAAGTGCATAGTCTCCATCTCCAGAATTTTTATCCCCTTCAATTGCCCACTCACTGCCGTAATAAATAGATGGTATTCCCGGCATAGTGAATAAAAGAGTGTAAACAGGATAGATATTGGCCTTATCTGTCAGCAGATTATATATTCTATTTACATCGTGATTATCCACAAAGTTATATAGGTACTTACCAACATAGAGTCCACCTTGGCCCCACTGGCGCTTCATAGCATAGTTTATCTCGAAATAGTTATGGTCATTGTGGCTTGAGTATATTCCCTTCCAGCACTCATAATTTGTTACTGCATCCAGCATGTTTTCGTTTACATAAATATTGTAATCTCCATGGATTATCTCGCCCATGAGCCAGAAATTCGATGCTTTCTCTTCAGTAAAGTTCTTAAGCCTATTAAAAAAGCCTCTCTCTATGCAGTCTGCTGCATCCAGACGCAAGCCATCTATCTTAAAATCATCTATCCACATCCCGACGGCATTTAAAATATGGTTATCCACATCATTGCACCAATGATTCAACTTTACCAACTCTTCTGCACCGGACCAACATTCATATGACAAACCGTCTCCATGCCAGTTATTTCCCGACAGATTCAAGCCTGCAATCCATTCTTTGTAGGTTGAGTTTTCCCGCTTTTCTAATACATCCTTGAATGCAATGTGGCCCCTACCCACATGATTGAAGACGCCATCCAGGACAACCTTTATATCATTGTCATGACAAGCTTTTACGACCTTTTTAAAATCATCATTTGTACCTAACCTACTATCGATTTTATAGTAATCCCAGGTGTCATACCCATGGGTACCTGATTCCATAATAGGCCCTAGATACAAGGCATTAACACCGATTTCTTTTAGATGAGGTATCCAGTCAATTAGCTGCAATATACGATGGCCTGCGGTTTCTTCGCCTTTATTCTCTCTAGGACAGCCAAATGCTCCCAGTGGATAAATATGATAAAAAACCGAATCTTTAACCCAACTAATATCTCTCATACAAACCTCCTATATGATGCAAAAAAGGGCAGGATTATCCTGCCCTCATCTTAGATCAATATACCTGATTTTTCTTTACTACTCTCAATTTTTTCATTTAATATTTTAAATGGATGATAAAGTGTAACGCCTATAAACACCGCAATTAACCCATAGATGGTGAGTGTTAACATGCAGTTTCTATATGTATTTTCATAGAATCCTGCGATGCACTCTCTAAGCGCATTCATTGAATAGTTAAATGGCATAAACTTGTAAAGCACTTGGAATACCTTTGGAAGTACTTCGATTGGGAATGTACCGCCTGCACCTGCAACCTGTATAACCATTAATACTACTGATAACGCTTCACCTACATTTCCAAATGAATATGTAAATGAATATAACAACAATGAATAAATCAATGATGTCCATGCACATGCCATCCAGAAGTAGAATGGATGCTCACACTGAATTCCTACAAACAGGAACGCTCCTAGCACAGTGATGATTGTCTGTATCTGGCCTATCACAAAGGTTGTGAAATATCTTCCTAAGAAGCACTGCCAGTTCTTTAGGTTGTCCATACCTGTTGTGTCCTTAACAGTTGTCTTTAGAATGGTGGACATGATAAGTGCACCAACCCAAATAGAAAGAACAATGTAAAATGGCGCTGTCATTGAACCATTATTTTCCACTGGATAAATATACTCATCAGAAATATCTACCGGGCTGCTAATAAAATCAGACAGCAAATCTGGATCTGACTGAAGCAATTCCATTATCTTTTGATATGCTTCGTTTTGACCAATGGCTTTGATCTCAGCTATCAATGCCGCTAATTGGCTTTCCATTTCCACAGCTTCATCTCTTGATTTTACTAAAGAATCCTTAGACTGCTCCATAATTACAGCGTAATTATCTAAGTTATCAGCTACCAAATCGATGCTTGTTGCATTGTAATTGATAAGCTTTTCTACTTCTTCAACTGCCTTTGATCCTGCATCGATTGCTTCCTGTCCCACTAAAGAAATTGCACCATAGTAATCACGAATGTTTTTTGTACATGCAAGGACTGCTGCCACATTATTTACTAATGTGTCTTTAGCTGCATTAAAATCCTCTTCGCCCTTTGTAGTGGCTGATTGTATATTTGCCACATCTTCATCTAATCCTGCAATCAAACCGTCTAATACATTGGCATACTCCGTGATTGCTTCTTTTGCTTTTGCTCCCTCTTCTGTATTAGGAGCATTTACATTTAATAATAACTGGTATAAACCTTGTTGGTCGGTTCCCCACATTTCCTGGATTGTGCTAACACTTGATTGTAGCTGTGTATAGTCAATATCAACGTCCAGGCTTAACCCCGCCACTTTTTCATTTAATGTATTTGCATCTGAATCTACAGCGCTTAATTTTTCATTCAGGTTTTCTATTTTTCGATCAGCATTTTTCTTACTTTGCTCAACATCATCTTTTACACCAGCTGCCTTGTTTTGTGAGTCCTCAGCCATTGAACCAGCCAGCTCTGTAATGCTATTTGCGCTGTCTGTGATTGCTTCTCCAGCCTCTGATATGCTTTCTGTTGAATCCATAAGTGCAATGTATGAATCCAAAATGGTAATCATTCCATTTAAGTCTGAATCAAGCTGCTCAAGCTTATTGATACCTGCGCCAGTGATATTTCCTTCTTCATCCAATGTTGCGAAATATTCACCGCCCTTAAGAAGAGATTCTGCCACAGTACTTACAAAAGCATGATCAACCTCTCGCTCAATAGTAGTCTTTACTTTCGCGGTGATCTTTGGTGCAATGGCATTTTTCTTTTCATTTTCGTAGTAAGTGATTACTGGATTTTCAATATCTCCACTTAGGAAGCTTATCATGTTTGAACTAAACTCTTCGTCAATGACAAGAGCAGCGTAATAATCACCTGAGTAAACACCATTTATAGCATCCTGTGGGGTATCTGTAAATACCCAGCCAATAGTAGTATTTTCTTTTAGATTGCTGATTATAATATCTCCGACATTTAATTCAACGCTGCCAATCATGATTCCTTCATCCGCGGATGCAACCGCAACCTGTAGATTTGTAGTGGCACTTTCCCCATAGGGATCCCAATTGGACAATATATTAAACCAGGCATATAGGCATGGAATTACTGTAAGTCCTATGATAACAACCATAGCAACTACATTTGTTGATAATCTTTTTATGTCTGAAACGATAATCTTAATAACGTTTTTCATCTTTTCAGCTTGTCTCCCACTGATTGAATATCAGTTTTAATCTCTTTTCTTAAATCCTTAATATCCTTTACCATTTCGTTTTTAGCATTGTTTATTTCATCAATACTCTGAATAACTTCTTCACCAATAAGGGCTTGTGCCTCTGCCTCTTTTTCCATAATTCCAAGCTCCTTTAATTGCTCCTGAAGCTCAAAATCCATGTATTCCACATATAAAAGATAAAATGCAATACCAAACAATGAAACAATCCAAAGTACTAAGAACACAAGCTTAGAACGGTCAGTGATAAAGCTTATTACCAAAAAGACAAGTGGCAATAAAATATTAACTTTTAACCCTACCTTTATCTTTTTCTGATTACGCTGATGAACCTGCTGCTGCAAATCCATGAACTTCTCATAAACGATTTCTTTTTCTTTTCCCAAAACTGCCTCCTACATCATTTCGGTATCTTCCATTCGCTCTTCCATGTAATGATTAAGCTTTTCAAATGGAATTCTTACCAAAAGACCTATCACAAGTGATATAGCCATAAATATAACGAGTGTACCCAAGTACTTTAAATAGTCGCATTCGTAAGTTCCACATAAGCATTCTCGAATAGAGTTGATTGCGTATGGGAATGGGAAGAATATGTATACCTTTCTAAAGAACTCTGGCAAAAGCTCAATAGGATATGTTCCTGAACTACCTGCAATCTGAATAACTACAAGTACTACTGCAAGTGCCTTACCCGCGTCCCCCCAAGTTGTAACAAGCGAATAGATTAGGATAGTAAAAGTGGTGGCAATTACTGATCCAGCCAATAAGAATAACCAAGGATGTAGGCACTGCACATGCAACAGGAATATGTCTCCTAATACAATAATCACCGCCTGAACTTGTCCAAGTACCCAATATAGGACATATCTGCCGAAATATAATTGTCTCTCAGACGCATTTGGATATTTGTTTTTATCTGGCTTAATTTTAATAATTGCTGTTAATATCAATGCTCCTACCCAGAATGCCAATGTTGAATAGAATGGTGCTACTGCCGAACCATAATTCTCGATAGGGTATACGGCTTCTGTTTTCATTTCTACTGGTGTTGAGAAGAACTTTCCATATACTTCCGGGTCACCAGATAAAGCATTTACTAATACTTGAATTTTATCAGCTGAGCCGGCTTCTTCGATTTCTGCTATTGCATCAATCAATCTTCCATTTACGTATACGATAGCCTCGCTTGTTTTTTGTAAGCTTGTATCTGCGCAATCTACTGTGTTTCCAATTGCATCGAACATTACAACTAAATTGCCAAATGTTTCGCCAACAGTATTAAGTATCGCGCTTGAATTGTTAAGCATTCCTTCAAGTGAAGATAAGCCTGCATCGATCTTTTCTCTAAGTGGTCCAGATATTGTTTTATTTAACTCTTCACCCTTTGTTCTTGCGTCAGTAGCTGCTGACTTAAGGTTCTCTGTACCAACTGATACTAATTCTTCTTCATTAACATTATTTAATGCATCTGTTGCTTCTTTGATTGCTTTGTCAGCTGCTGCAACCTGATTTTGATATTCTGTTGAAGATGGATCAATCGAATTTATAGCAGTCTGGACTGACTGTAACTTTGCTACCATCTCTTTCAAATTCGCTGGTATCATCTGCTCAGGAACACCATTTGTCAATTCTTTATAGGTGGCTAATATTTCATTAACAACATTATTGAATTCTGTTTTTGCCGCACTTAATTCTGTTTCATCAAGTTTAGTTGGCAGATATATGGCTACGTCAGCCATCTCTAAAGTATCAAGCATAGCCCCTTTAAGGCTTCTTGCAACTTCTGTGGCATCATCGCTTATCTTTGCTGTATCAAGGTTTTGATTCATAGAAGCTGCTTTTACTTCTATAAGAGTCATAGCTCTTTCAACAGTTTGTGAGTAAGAATTAATAGTTGTATCACTTTTGTCTGTAATATTCCCAGCTGTCTCAAGAGACTTAGCACTCTGCTCTGCCTGATTCTTGACGTTTGTTGCATCCTGTTCTGCTGCCTCTAAGGAAGCCTTAAGCTGTGCATCGTTTTCTATGATTGTTGTCATAGCATTTTGATATGTAGTTAAATCTGCGCTAAGGCTTTCAAGCTTGTTTACAATCTCGTCTACTCCGCCCTTTTCCTGCAAATCTTCTGACACATCTGACGCACTAGAAAATACCTTGCTTACAACAACTTCTGTGAATGCCACATTAATGTTGTTCTGCAAGGACTGGGCTACTGTATCTGAAATTTTAGTCGCTACGGGATTCTTCTTTTGATTCTCATAGAAATGTAGAACCGGTCTTTTGACGTCGTCTGTAAGAACGTTGTACATGTTATATGTGAAATCTTCATCTACAACAATTGCTGCATAATACTCCCCGCTATAAACTCCATTTACAGCATCCTCCTCTGAATCGACAAACTGCCAATCCACAGAGGTATTTTCATGAAGGTTTTCAATTATGGTATCACCTTGATTGTGATACTCACCTTCTTCATCTGTGTATCCTTTGTCCAAAGATATAGCTGCGAACTTTAGCGCTCCTGTGTTGCCATATGGGTCCCAGTTAGAATAGATGTTGAACCATGCATACAGGGCTGGCAAGAAACAAATTCCTACCACAATAACAAGAGCGAAAAAATTCTTCACTAGACTGATAACATCATCAAAAAAAATCTTTTTAATGGTTTTCATTTTTATTCATCCTCTAGTTCTACTAAGTCTGTCGCATCGCAGATTTTAATTGCATTTCTGCTTTGCTGCTTAACCTCGTATAGCATTTTGTCTGCTCCCTGAAGATAACCAAACATGCTAGCATCTCTTTCTGGTATTCCATAACAGATACCCTGAGAAATGGTTACAATGTTGTCTGTAAGAGAAAACTTATGCTCCCACTTTTGCTGGTATATTCGATCTCTTAATTCATTTGCTTTGGCCTCCACCATTTCTTTGGTAAGACCTTCATAGATAACTACGAACTCATCTCCACCATATCTTGCTGTGAAAATGCCATCCTCTTTTGCCATCTCTATTAAAGTGCTGGCAATGAACTTGATACAATTATCACCTTCCTGGTGACCATAGTTATCGTTGTACTGCTTAAAGAAATCTATATCAAGGATTTCAACTGCTATACTAGATCTATTAATAAGGGCCTTTTCAAAGGCTTCCTCACTATACTCATTAAGCTTCAGTCTATTATACATTCCTGTTAATGGGTCTGTCTCTGAACGTTTCTGCAAGAATGTATTCTTCTCTTCGACTTTTTTATTGATTTGTGTAAGCTCCATATACGAATTACGCATAACGATCATATTGCTGACCATCAAGCGATTTTCACGTTCCATAAATTCTGATAGCTCGAAATACAAAACTGAAGCGATTTTATATTCTTCGATTTGTCCTACTCTTCTGTAGTAACGAATCTTAAGGGTAAGAAGCTTTCTTTCTAAGTTTTTGATAGAAGTGTGCTTTGTTAAATCATCAAGAACTGTGTAAGCTTTAAAGAAATCATCGTATTTTTCAATTTTAAGAAGCATGTGAAGATAATCATAGAAATCATCAAACACATCTAAAATAGGCATGCTTGTGCTGGCATGCTTATTAACCATTTCAATCCAATAGTCTCTTGCTTCATCCTCGCCTATTGCCTGATGAACTCGTGCAAAATAGCAATAGATGACTATTCTGTCCATCTCCATCAAATATGGAAGACAATCTGTTCTAAGCTTCTTCTCGATTTCAAGACATCTGTCCTCTCTATCAAGATTTAAGTAAGCTCGTCCCATGCCAAGTAGGATGGCTGTATAACTTTCAGTAAAACCATCCAAGCTCTTGTGATCAAGAATATATCTATATGCAATTTCAGTATGAGAAATGGATTTCTGGTATTCCTCGATGTTAAGGTACAATGAACCAAGATTCATGTGGATCATCCACTCTATATCTGGAAGTGAATAATCCTCACAAATACTGATTGCTTTAATGAAATAATCCAGGGCAAATGGAGCATTTCCGCGATTTAGAGAAACAATGCCTAGCATATTGTTTGCCATGGCAACATATCCCCACTCCTTTACGTGCTCCATAGGTCCCATGCAAGAAAGCATTTGAGAATAGAAATTTGATGCGTCATTTAAAAGATAATAGGTTTCGCCCTTTGAAAAATAAGCATACCCAATAAGGGCATCGTCCTTCATGCCCTTACCGTAAGCTAAAAGCTTATCGCAAGCTGATAAAACTGTACCTGAGTCCTTGCCCCTATTTTTTTGTATTTCACCTATGAGAAGCTGAACTTCTCTGCTGTAGCTACGGACATCCATTAATTAAGCTCTCCCTACTAGTCTGTTAATCTCCTAAGCCTGCTTTAATACATTTGTTAATTTGGCAAAATCTTCAAGTGATAACGCCTCTCCTCGTACAGTTGGTACAAAACCACACTGCTCTATAGCATCAGCAATTTGCTCCTTTGAAAAATGAAGCCCATTGCTAAGACCGTTCAATAAAGTTTTTCTACGCTGATTAAATGAAGCTCTAATAATCTGGAATAAAAGCTTCTCGTCACATTCAACTGGCGGATTGTTGTGACATCTCAGCGATATTACTGTGCTTGATACCTTTGGCTGGGGCATAAAGCAACTTGGCGGAACCTCACATATTATCTCTGGATTTGAATAATACTGAACCGCTAAAGACAAAGCTCCGTATTCCTTGGAACCTGGTCCAGTTTTCATTCGGTCGGCCACTTCTTTTTGAATCATGATTGTAATTGACTCAAGTGGTACATGACTTTCAAATAACCCCATGATAATTGGAGTTGTAATGTAGTATGGCAGATTTGCCACTACTTTTATCGGCTTTCCACCGTTTTTCTCAAGGGCCAATTTGTTAATATCAACCTTTAAAATATCCTGATTGATAACTGTCCAATTCTTGTATGTAGATAGTGTATCATCCAAAATTGGGATAAGTGTTTTATCGATTTCCACTGCCACAACTTCCCTTGCTTCCTCGCAAAGACGTTGTGTCATTGTTCCTATACCAGGGCCGATTTCTAGAACAAAATCGTCCTTTGTAATGCCTGCTGCATCAATGATATTATCAAGGACATTGCCATCAATAAGAAAGTTCTGTCCATATTTCTTTTGAAATGAGAATCCATGAGCTTCCAAAACAGCTCTCGTATATGTTGGATTACTTAAATATGCCATATTTATTTCCTTTTGCTTTTAGTATACACCCTTAAGGCGTTTTCATAGGTAATATCTTCCACTTCTTTTACAGAAAGGCCCTTTAGCTCTGCAACCTTTTCAGCCACATGACTTAGATAGATTGAGCTGTTACGCTCGCCTCTATGTGGGACAGGCGCCATATATGGGCAATCTGTCTCAAGAACAATGTTTTCGATTGGAACAGCCTCTACTGTCTCAACTAGCTTTCTGCCGTTCTTGAAAGTGACTACTCCTCCAACACCAATATACCATCCCATTTTCACATATTCCATGGCTATTTCCTTGGAATATGAATAACAATGGACAATACCTTTTAATCCTTGTGTATTATACCTAATAATTGTGTTTAAAGTGTCTTCTGCCGCATCTCTAGAGTGAATAATTACCGGTAAATTCAACTCTAAAGCCAAATCCATCTGTCTGTCGAACCAAAGACGCTGTTTTGCTCTTTGTTCCGGCTCCTTCACCCAGTAATAATCAAGGCCGATTTCACCTATTGCAACAACCTTTGGATTTGATGAATTTTCCTTGAGCCAATTGATGACATCTTCGTTTATTTCATCTATTTCCTCTGGATGTATTCCTATGGCTGCGTATACATTATCGTATTCCTCAGCCAGTTTTATACTGTCCTTACATCCTCTAAAGGTTGCACCTACATTTACAATATTACCGATATTGTTTTCTCTCAATAAATGAGAAAGAAGTTCGACTCTATCCTCGTCGAACTTCTCATCATCATAATGAGCATGTGTCTCAAAAATCATATTAACAAATCTCCGCGCCTGATGGCATAGACTTCTCTGGTGTCATGAGTGAAAGGTTGCCTTCAGCATCCTCTGCGCAAAGTAACATTCCTTCTGAAAGAACACCTGCAAGCTTTGCTGGCTTAAGGTTTACAAGAACCATAACCTTCTTTCCAACCATCTCCTCTGGAGAGTAGTGCTTGCTGATACCAGAAACAATCTGCTTTGTCTGTGAACCAATCTTTACCTGTGAGCAAAGGAGCTTCTTTGAACCCTTAACTGCTTCACAAGAAACAATCTTACCAACCTGGAACTGAAGCTTCATGAAATCATCAAATGTGATTTCAGGCTTTGCTTCGATATCGATGCCTTCCTCATCATCAGCATCTGCTTCCTCTGGCTGTGCTGGATGAAGCTCTGCTACCTTTGCCATAACCTCATCAAGATCAAGACGTGCGAAGAGAATCTCTGGAGCATCTGTTACCTTGTCACCGTTTACATAGTGACCGAAAGTAGAAAGCTCATCGTAAGGAATTTCCTTAGCACCAATCTGAGCTAATACCTTTTCTGATGTCTCAGGCATGAAAGCCTTAAGAAGAGTAGCACCAATTGAGATACCCTCAACCAAGTTGTAGAGAACAGTAGCAAGTCTATCCTGCTTTGTCTCATCCTTTGCAAGTGCCCAAGGCATTGTCTCGTCGATATATTTGTTACATCTCTTGAAGAGATTGAATACTTCTGTAATAGCATCTGCAACACGAAGTTCAGCCATCTTTGACTCAACTGCTGCAACTGTGCCTGTAACTACAGCCTTAAGATCTGCATCAACATCCTCTGTAACACCCTTATCCTCAACAACTCCACCGAAGTACTTGTTGCTCATTGAGATTGTACGGTTTACAAGGTTTCCAAGTGTGTTTGCAAGGTCTGAATTTACACGCTCTACCATGAGTGGCCATGAAATAGCACCATCATTCTCGAATGGCATCTCATGAAGCACGAAATATCTAACTGCATCTACACCGAAGAAATCAACTAATTCATCTGCATAGATAACATTTCCCTTTGACTTAGACATTTTGTCATCGCCACCATCAGCTGACTTTGTAAGAAGCCATGGATGTCCAAATACCTGCTTTGGAAGTGGAAGATCAAGTGCCATAAGGAAAATAGGCCAATAAATTGTATGGAAACGGATGATATCCTTTCCGATGAGGTGAAGGTCAGCTGGCCATAAAGCCTTGAACTGATCAGATGACTCACCATCACACTCATAACCAATACCAGTGATATAGTTTGTAAGAGCATCAAGCCATACGTATACAACGTGCTTTGGATCAAAATCTACTGGGATTCCCCATGTAAATGATGTACGGCTAACGCAAAGATCCTGTAATCCTGGAAGAAGGAAGTTGTTCATCATCTCGTTCTTACGAGAAACTGGCTGAATAAACTCAGGATGTGTATTGATATAATCAATAAGCTTGTCAGCGTATTTGCTCATCTTGAAGAAGTAAGCTTCTTCCTTTGCTGGCTGAACCTCACGCCCGCAGTCAGGACACTTGCCATCAACAAGCTGTGACTCTGTCCAGAAAGACTCACATGGTGTACAGTAAAGTCCTTCGTATGAGCTCTTGTAAATATCGCCCTTATCATAGAGCTTCTTGAAAATCTTCTTAACCTGCTTCTCATGATCCTCATCTGTTGTACGGATGAACTTGTCATAAGATGTGTTCATTAAATCCCAAATATTTCTAACCTGACCTGAAACATTGTCAACAAACTCCTTTGGAGTGATGCCTGCTTCAGCGGCCTTTAATTCGATTTTCTGACCGTGCTCATCTGTTCCTGTCTGGAAGAAAACATCGTATCCTTCCTGGCGACGGAAACGAGCGATTGAATCTGCAAGCACGATTTCGTATGTGTTTCCAATATGTGGCTTACCTGATGTGTAAGCAATTGCTGTGGTGATGTAATAATTGCCTTTGTTACCCATTCTTAACTCCTACTCTTCAAAAATATCCTCTATTTTTTCTCCACATGCACTACAGTACATGGAGCCATTTTTGACTAATGCGCCACACTTAGGGCAGGCTACACCGCCTTTAAGTGCCATGATATCATCTGATATCTCTTTGATTCGAAGAGTCACAGCGGTGATTCGTTTGATATCTTCGCTGTCCTCATCTTTGTGCTCTTGATAGTATTTCTTGCCAAGCTTTTCATAGAGCTTGATAAGTTCGCCTTCTTTGACCTTTTTGTCATACTGCAATTTGGTCATATCTGTAGCGTTTTGAGCTTTTTTTCCAAGGTCTTGGGTGGTACTTCTAATGCTATCTGAAAGATTGTCTAAAAGACCCATAAAATTACCTCCTTATTCAACCCTTTAAACTTTATGATTTTACCATAACACCGTTCTTTTTACCACATTTAATCTATGCTACACCGCCATCTCTTACGATGATATAAGCAAGATATGCCACATAAAGTAGCAACATGATGATTCCATTAGCTCTATTAAGATTCTTTTTCTTTAAACACATGAGCCACACAACAGCTGAAAAAGCTACAAGAATCAATGTATCAATAGCGTTTACTGTAAGGTAAGTCATAGGTGAAATAGCACCTGCTGTACCTAAAATCAAAAGAATATTGAATACATTTGAACCAACAACATTTCCGATTGCCATATCAAGCTCGTTTTTCTTAGCTGCAACAATTGATGTAACAAGCTCTGGAAGTGATGTTCCAAGGGCAACAATTGTAAGACCAACAAGAGTTTCTGACATACCAAACTTAAGAGCAAGTGTTGTACATGAATCAACTACCCAATCACCGCCAAACTTTATTGCCACTGCACCACCAACGATATAGATAATGCAAAGCCATGTTGGAATATCTACAATTTCTTTTTCTACATCTTCTTCAGCAAGCTCTGCTTCATGTGCTCTGTGATTTTTTGCGGTCATTAGCATTGAACCAAGGAAAATAGCAAAAGCTACAAGAAGAATTGCTCCATCTAAATGTCCTACTGAGCTTCCGATTAATCCCATAACCATAAGAGCAATTGCACATGCTACTGAAAAAGGAAAATCCTTTTTAATAGTGTCATCAGCTACTTCAAGGGCTGAAAACAACGCGCAGCTTCCTAAAACTACCATCAAATTAAAGATGTTTGAGCCAATTACGTTTCCAATTGCAAGCTGATTACTGTTTGCTAAGGAAGCTGTAACAGAAACTGAAAGCTCTGGAAGCGATGTTCCCATTGCAACGATTGTCATACCAATTACAAGTGCTGGAACATGAAGCTTCTTTGCTACTGCAGATGCACCTTCAACGAAGAAATCTGCCCCCTTAATCAAAAATACAAATCCTACCACCAAGAGAATCAAAGCTCCTGGTATTGTGCTAAAAAATGTCATTTATTCTCCTCCTTTAAAACCCAAATGATATTCCAAATAAATGCTCAAGCAAGATTTTAACGCCCAGGAAAATCAGGATAAATCCGCCTAATAACTGAGCCTTCGCCTTGAACTTATTACCAAAAATATTTCCCACATAAACACCACCTGCTGAAATAGCAAATGTTGTTAAACCAATAATTAAGATTGCACGAAGTATGTTAAATCCTTCGTAGAATGAGAAAGTAACACCACAGGCTAATGCATCAATACTTGTGGCAATTGCAAGAAGTGTAAGCTCCTTGTAATCAAGTGGTGGATCCATGATTTCCACCTTATCCTCATCCTTCCATTCTTTGATTGCCTCAATAGCCATTTTGCCACCTATATACAACAGAAGTATGAAGGCTATCCAATGGTCATAGGCTGAAATCATATCAGCAAATGCACTTCCCAAAATGAAACCAATCAGTGGCATCAACGCCTGAAAACCACCGAAGAATAGTGCTATCATAAACATTTGCTTTTTGTTTACCTGCTTCATTGCCAGTCCTTTGCAGATTGCAACAGCAAATGCATCCATTGATAGACCTACTCCGAATAAAAATATGTCTACTACACTCATATTAAACTCCTTTTTTGTGAGGGCTAATATAACAAAAAAGACCCACGTGTAACCAAATCTATGGCTACACGTGAGTCTCACTATTTAATGTTTGCCAGGGTAAATCCCGAGTCTGTTGACAAACAACGCATTCGTTTAATAGCGCTAGCTACTCCCTCACGAGATGTATACAATATACTAAACATTCTCGCATGATGTCAACACCAGGATTTAGATTTCCCAAACACCTGCAAACCATGCTGGGACTCTCATCTCTTTTTCCAAATCCACATTATCGTAATTACGGATTAAGCATGCCTTTTCTTCCACCTCAAAATCCAGCTTGTATTGCACCTCATTGGCACTTACATTACATACAACAAGAATTTTTCTGTCCCCCAATTGTCTTGTGTATGCAAATATATTTTCATCTTCCTTGTCTAAAAGCTGGTATGTTCCATATACGATAATGTCTGACCACTCGCTGTTTCTCCTTAGCTGGATAAGCTTTTGATAGTAATAAAAAACTGAGTTCTTATCTTCCAGTTCAGCCTTAGCATTTATTGTCTTGTAATTTGGATTTACCCCTATCCAAGGCTTTCCTGATGTAAATCCAGCTTCGCTGCTGTCATCCCACTGCATTGGAGTTCTGGCATTGTCTCGGCCCTTAGCTCTGATTCCTGCCAGTAAATCCTCCTCTGACATTCGGCCTCCGCCAACCAATTCCTTGTGAGCATTTAGTATTTCAATGTCTCTACATTCATCAATTGATTTGAAAGGATAATTTGTCATTCCCAGTTCTTCGCCCTGGTAAATATAAGGTGTCCCCTTCATCATATGAAGAACTGTGGCGATGCATTTTGCTGATAGTGGTGAGTCATCTCCAAGTCTTGATACAATTCTTGGCTGATCGTGATTGTCCCAATACAACGAATTCCATGCCTGGCCCTCGAGCTCATTCTGCCATTTACTTAAGTTTGCCTTAAGATCTGGCAAGTAGAATCTTTTGGTTGTCCATTTTCCTCGTTCGTCGTAATCTAGTCCTGTGTGCTCAAATTGGAAAACCATATTCAGCTCAGAATCATGTAAATTTGCATATTTCTTTGCTTCCTCTATTGTCACGCCTGCGCACTCACCAACTGTAATCAAGTCGTATTTTGAAAGCACACGTTTACGCATCTCTTTTAGATATTCGTGAACTCTTGGGCCGTTTGTTGTATTAGATAAGTCCCCATATAAAGCCCCATCGCCTTTGTTTCCATCAGGCAATCCTGGTACTTTTGAAATCATGGAAATAACATCCATTCTGAATCCATCAATGCCCTTTTCACACCACCAGGTCATCATGTTGAAAACTTCATCTCTTACTTTTTCGTTGTCCCAGTTCAAATCAGGCTGCTTTTTTGAAAAGCAATGTAGATAATACATACCAGTCTTTTCATCATATTCCCATGCCGACCCAGAAAAGCATGACCCCCAGTTGTTTGGCTCTTTGCCATCCTTTGGCTCTCGCCAGATGTAATAATCTCTCTTAGGATTATCCTTTGAAGATCTGCTTTCGATAAACCATTTATGCTCATCCGATGTATGATTAACTACCAAATCCATTACAATTTTGATTCCATGCTCGTGAGCCTCTTTTAATAGGGCGTCGAAATCGTCCATTGTTCCAAAATCATCCATTATGTCCTGATAATCTGAGATGTCATATCCATTGTCATCATTAGGAGATTTATATATTGGACTTAGCCAAATTACGTTTATTCCAAGCTTTTGTAAGTAATCTAATTTACTTCGTATACCATTTAAATCACCAATGCCATCACCATTTGAATCACAAAAAGATCTTGGATAAATCTGGTATATGACACTTTCTTTCCACCATGCCTTTTCCATTCTGTCCTCCTTTAGTTATACGAATAACCTTGTAACTAAAAATTAACCCAAGACTAATCTTGGGTCAAAGGTTATGCACATAACTATTACTATGTGACATATTTAGTTTTTTATTTTTATTAATATTTTACAACTGCCTACATGACTCCCTAATAACCAGCTCTACAGGCAATTTTATGTTATGTTCCACTGGCTTATTCTTAATCATTTTCATCATGCTTTCCACTGCGGATTCTGCTTTTTGCTGCACGTTTTGGCGTATTGTAGTAAGCTCCGGTGTAGATAATTTTGAGAATAATATATCATCGAATCCCGTTACTGATATGTCCTCAGGCACTTTTTTCCCATGCTCGTTTAAATACTTTATTACTCTTAATGCATAAAAATCTGAAATGCAAAATACAGCTGATTTTTCTATTAAGGCTGGATAGATTCTGTCCAAACCTTCCTGCAGTTCTTCCCTTTTCATATCGATAATAAAGTGAGAGCTTTCATCGATTTCAATACCATTATCGATAAAGCTTTGGCGGAATCCACGCCATCTATGTCTTGTTTCTTCCTCATCATTGTCATCAAGCATTGCTACATTTGTATGGCCTATTGATGCCAAATAACTGCCGATTTTGTAGCCACCATCGTAATCGTCTATAAACACCTGCACCAGTTTATCGTATTCATAAACAAAGGCGGCATCTATGGTAACAATTGGTTTCACAAACTCCTGGCTGATTGCAATCATGGCTTCCTTGGTGTAGTTACTTAGAATCAGTCCATCCAAATTCCATCTTAAGGCATCCTTAACAACTCGTTCTGGAGACTGATCCAAAATTATTAAGATATATTTGTCTCTCTTTCTAAATTCCTTTTCAAGATAGGAGAAGAGGATACTAAAATATGGATCCCCCATAATATCCTTTTTATCGCTGGAATCCATTACCGCTACGCCAATTAAGCCTGAGCATCTGCTAACCAGATTGATGGCAGATTGATTTGTAATATATCCACTTTCTGCAATTTCTGCTTCAATTCTTTCTCTTACTTCCTTTGAGACCTTTTCATACTTGCCATGAAGTACATACGATACAGTTGCTGTACTTACCCCGCATGTTTTTGCAATGTCTTTGATTCTTACCATAGCATCTCCTCCTTGTTTTTAGTTATACGCATAACCTATTTACCTGTCAATATTTTTATGTTAGCGTTTACTTAGATTAATCTAAGGAGTGGCTTTTACATGGAAAAAAAATGGTGGCACAACAAGGTAGCTTATCAAATCTACCCAAAGAGTTTTTATGATACCAATGGGGATGGTATTGGAGATATTAACGGAGTTATTGAAAAACTAGATTATTTGCGGGATCTTGGAATTGATATTATTTGGCTTTCACCTATTTACTGTTCACCTTTAGCTGACCAGGGATATGATATTTCAGATTATTACGATATCGACCCACGCTTTGGCACTATTGCTGATTTGGACCGTCTAATTGAAGAAGGGAAGAAGAGGGGTATAGGGATTGTAATGGACTTGGTGGTAAACCATTGCTCTGATGAACATGAATGGTTTAAAAAAGCATGCGAAGACCCTGACGGAGAATACGGCAAATTCTTTTACATTGAAGATTACAAGGATGGTGATCCTTTGCCTTGCAATTGGAGAAGCTATTTTGGTGGAAGTGTATGGAAAAAATTGCCAGGACATGACGACAAAATCTATCTTCATGTATTCCACAAGAAACAGCCAGATTTGAACTGGGAAAATCCTAAGCTTCGCAAGGAAGTTTACAAAATGATTAACTGGTGGCTAGATAAGGGTATTGCTGGATTTAGAATCGACGCCATCATCAACATTAAAAAGAAACTTCCATTTTCAGATTATCCTGTAGATGGTGATGACGGACTTTCTACAATCGACAATATGCTAAAAGAAGCAACTGGGGTAGGAGAATTCCTTAATGAATTAGCTGATGAGACATTCAGAAAGCATGATGCCTTTACCGTAGGTGAAGTATTTAATGAAAAGGATGATGAATTGCCTTTATTCATCGGGTCACATGGATACTTTTCTACCATGTTTGATTTTTCTGCTGAATCTACCAAAGAAGATATTTCGCCAGAGAATTATAAAAAGGCAGTCTTTAAGGCCCATGAGAGAGTTGATGGCATAGGTTTTCTCTCTAACATCATCGAAAACCATGACGAACCTAGAGGAGTTTCAAGGTTCATACCAAACGAAGATTTAGATGACACCAGCAAAAAGATGCTGGCAGGTATATATTTCCTTCTTCCTGGACTTCCATTTATTTACCAGGGGCAGGAGATAGGTATGGAAAACCTAGATAAAGTTAATGACATTAATGATTTGGATGACTGTGCAAATGCCAACATCTACGAAACAGCATTACATGAAGGCAAAACACATGCTGAGGCCCTTGCACATCTTATAAATGTGACAAGAGATAATGCCCGCACCCCTTTCCAGTGGGATGACTCTGAGAATGCAGGATTCACTGATGGTAGTCCATGGCTTATGGTTAATCCAAAATACAAAAACATCAACCTTGCGGCGCAGATTAATGATTCGGATTCTGTATTTAATTTTTATAAGGAGCTCATTTCACTTAGAAAGAATCCTGAATATGAATCAACTTTAGTATATGGCGAATTTGCTCCATACAAACCAGAGCAGAAAAACCTTCTTGCCTACAGTAGGGTAGGAGAGAAGAGTGTAATGGTTATTGCTAATTATCAGAAGGATGCCCAGACACTTAGTCTTCCTTCCAAAATAAAAAAGGTTTTGCTTTCCAATACAAGCAAAACCTTAGACAATTCTTCATCTAACAGCACAGAAATTGTGCTCTCTCCTTATGAATTGTTAGTTGTTGAAATGGTTTAGACACGGGCATCATCTAGACCATTTCTATTGAATTTTTTATAAATGAAATTCACAATGAAAAAGCTTGTGATTCCACCACAGATTCCTATCAAGGAACCTGCTAGCACATCTGTAGGCCAGTGTACAAACACATACAAACGGCTTATGGCGATTAAAGCTGCTAGTACAAGTGCTGGAATTCCAAGCTTTTTATTTCTTGTAAATATAGCAGTTGCCACAGCAAAGCTGGCATTTGAATGACCTGATGGAAATGAAAAATCCTTTGGAATACTTACAAGCATCTGCACATCTGGCTCAAGCCAACATGGTCGACATCTCATAATACTTGGCTTTAATATCACATTGCAAATAATAACTGTCATGATAAGTGATATTGCCGCCTGCACCCCCATCTTTCTATTAAATGGCAAAATCAAGAGTAGGAGAGTAACAACTATCCAAAACCATCCGCCATTTCCTAAGGAAGTAATCTTTGGAACTATCCAGTCTAAAAATCCATTGTGTATACTCTGAAACCAGTGGAGTAAATCAAGCTCCCATTGAAAATAAAAAACGTTACCCATTATTTATATTCTCCTTTATACAAAAAAGTGCCAAGGTATCTTGGCACTTTTATTATATCATTTTTAGATTTTATGCTTCAATCTTGCAGAACGATTTCTTGCCCTTCTTAAGAAGGAATTCCTCTGCAAATGCATCCTTTTCATATGATGTAAATGGATCAGCAACCTTATCTCCGTTAACTGAAACACCACCCTGCTGAACAGCACGGCGAGCCTCTGCACGGCTAGCTGTAAGACCAGCAGAAACAAGGATTTGAAGGATATCTACCTTGCCGTCCTTGAAGTCCTCATCTGAAAGCTTGTGGCATGGTACGTTTTCTGAGTTTGCTCCACCTGCGAAAAGTGCCTTAGAAGCCTCGCGAGCCTTGTCAGCCTCCTCTGTACCGTGAACCATCTGTGTAAGCTCATAAGCAAGGATATCCTTTGCTTCATTAAGCTGTGCACCTTCCCAGCTATCCATCTTTTCAATCTCCTCGATTGGAATGAATGTAAGCATACGGATGCACTTAAGAACATCTGCATCACCAACATTTCTCCAGTACTGGTAGAACTCGAATGGTGAAGTCTTATTAGGATCAAGCCATACTGCGTTACCAGCTGTCTTACCCATTTTCTTACCCTGTGAATCAGTGAGAAGAGTAATAGTCATGGCGTGAGCATCCTTACCAAGCTTACGTCTGATAAGCTCTGTACCACCAAGCATGTTTGACCACTGATCGTCACCACCGAACTCAAGGTTACAATCATAGTGCTGGAACATGTGATAGAAGTCGTATGACTGCATAATCATGTAGTTGAACTCAAGGAATGAAAGTCCCTTTTCCATACGCTGCTTGTAGCACTCTGCACGAAGCATGTTGTTAACTGAGAAACATGCACCTACTTCTCTAAGAAGCTCAACATAGTTGAGGTCAAGTAACCAATCAGCGTTGTTAAGCATAAGAGCTTTGCCATCAGAGAAATCGATGAAACGCTCCATCTGACGCTTGAAGCACTCAGCGTTGTGATCGATGTCCTCACGTGTAAGCATCTTTCTCATATCTGTACGACCTGAAGGATCACCAATCATAGTAGTACCGCCACCGATAAGGGCGATTGGCTTGTTGCCAGCCATCTGTAATCTCTTCATAAGTGTGAGAGCCATAAAGTGACCGGCTGTAAGGCTATCTGCAGTACAATCAAAACCGATATAGAAAGTTGCCTTGCCCTCATTTATTAATTTTTTAATTTCTTCTTCGTTTGTTACCTGAGCAATCAGGCCACGAGCAACTAACTCGTCATAAATTGTCATTGCAAAATTCTCCTTTCTCACATTTTTGAATAGTTAGTTTTGTATAAACAAAAATCCCTCGCCCCCATTACTTAGGGTCGAGGGATTTAAATTAGAGGTGCCAACCAGATTTGAACTGGTGATAGAGGTGTTGCAGACCTTTGCCTTACCACTTGGCTATGGCACCTTATTAAGTAAAACGGAGAAGGAGGGATTTGAACCCTCGCGCCGGTTGCCCGACCTACACCCTTAGCAGGGGCGCCTCTTCGGCCTCTTGAGTACTTCTCCAAAGTTGTAGGTAAATTACTTATTTTGTTTCGACGCAAGTGTTATTCTACTAGAGTAATGCACCATTGTCAACAATATTTTGGGGAAATCTTCACGATTTCCCCAAAAATTTTTCACATATAGATCCTAGTTGATTTACATCAACGGGAAGGAACAGCTATTGTATATTTCCTTCGGAAATGGAGCTGTTCCGTGAATCAATCAAAATAAGCATTTATGCTTATTTTAATTGATTGTCGCATGATAGAAGTACTTCATTCCCTCTACAGTACCATATACACCATCTACATAATCCTTGATCATGTATGGATCGTTGTAGTAGTAGATAGGGATGATGCACCATGTATCCATAAGGTAATCCTCTGCCTCATGCATAAGCTCTGCACGTGCTGCAAGATCTGCCTCTGAACGGATATCAGAAATCATCTGATCATACTTAGCCCAATCAAGATCCTTGCTAGAATCCTTACCGAACTGTGGGTTGTTGTTTCCTGAAGATGTTGTGTACATTTCAAGCATGTTGATAGGATCGTTGTAATCCATGATCCAACCTTCACGAGCGAAGTCGTACTTACCAGCCTTACGTGTCTCCTGGAATACGTTCCACTCTTCCTGATCGATAGAAAGGTTGATTCCTACTGTTGCAAGGTCAGCCTGGATACACTCACCAATCTTTACGTTACCTTCTGAGTTGTTTGTAAGGTATGTTAAAGAAATATCCTGTGTAAGAGCATCTGAAGCTGTATCATATAAACCGATAGACTCAAGAAGTGACTTAGCCTCTTCTACGTTTGCTTCGTAATCTGTTGAGTAGTAATCCTTGTTCTTGAACTCACCACCGTTACCATCTGAGCATCCAGCTGGAACAAATGATGTAGCAACTTCCTGGTTGTTCTGACCTACTGTGTCAATGATGTACTGACGGTCAATTAAAAGAGCGATAGCATGACGGAATACCTTTGCCTGCTCCTCATCAAGACCAAGCTCATCATAAAGATCTGTGTTGTAGTTGAATGATGCATAGTATGTACCAAGGTTATCAAGTACTACATACTCTGAGCTTGTCTTAGCTGTTTCCATTTCCTCTACAGGAATATCATCGATGAAATCAAGATCTCCTGTTGTGTAAGCTGTGTAAGCAGCTGTTGTTTCAGCTGTAAGCATTACGTTAAGTGTTGTAACTGTTACTGAATCAGCATCCCAGTAATTTTCGTTCTTTACATATGTCATATCTGAATCATGGTTCCATGATTTAAGAACATAAGCACCGTTACATACGAAGTTGTCGCCTGCATCGTTTGCCCATGTACCAACTGGATCACCATCAGACATAGAAGCTTCTACAGCTTCCTGGTTAACTGGGAAGAAGAATGGGAATGCACATAAATCAAGGAAATATGGGCAAACTGCTCCAAGTGTTACTGTAAGAGTCTTACCATCTTCAGAAGCAACTACATCATCACCAAGACCATCTTCATATGTGAAGCTTGGGAAGATTTCACAAAGGTAGCTGTAATCAGCTGCAACCTCTGGAGAAGCTGCACGCTTCCAAGAGTAAACGAAATCTGTTGCATCAAGATCATCACCGTTAGACCACTTTAAACCATCACGCATTGTGAATGTGTATGTAAGTCCATCATCTGATACCTCATAGCTCTCTGCACAAGCTGGCTCAAGCTCGCCTGCTTCGTTGTAACGCATCAAACCTTCAAATGAGTTAACTGCAAGACATCCACCATCTACTGATGAGTTAAGAGCTGGATCAATGTGAGCTGGCTCACTAGACATCCAAATGTTAAGTGTTGTCTTATCTTCCTTTGTTGTTGCAACTGCTGGTGCTTCACCTGTAGATGAGCTCTCAGTAGATGCTGCCTTATTGCCACATGCAACCATTGAAAGTGCCATAGCAGCAACAAGTACTAATGAGACTAATTTCTTCTTCATACTATCCCTCCTATAATTTTAATCTCTTTATATTTCAATCCCTATAGGAATTAAAACCAATACCTTCTCTTATTTGTTCCAGCAAGCAACCATATGACCATTACCTCTATCTGTAAATGGAGGCATCTCACATGCACACTGCTCTGTAGCGTAGCGACATCTTGTTCTGAATGGACATCCGCTAGGCATCTTAAGAGGACTAGGAACATCGCCCTCAAGGATAATTCTCTGGCTCTTTCTAGCTGTCTCAGGATCTGGAATTGGTACTGCTGAAAGAAGTGACTGAGTATATGGATGAATTGGGTTGTCCATAAGCTCGTCTGCATCAGCAATTTCCATCATGTGACCTAAGTACATAACAGCAATTCTGTCAGAGATATGCTGAACTACTAATAAATCGTGAGCGATAAATAAGTATGATAAACCTCTTTGCTTTTGAAGGTCCTCAAACATATTTACAACCTGTGCCTGAATTGAAACATCAAGAGCTGATACAGGCTCATCACAAACGATGAATTTTGGATCTACAGCAAGGGCTCTTGCAATACCGATTCTCTGACGCTGTCCGCCTGAGAACTCGTGAGCATAACGTGTTGCATGCTCTGCGTTAAGTCCTACTGTTTCCATAAGCTCCATGATTTTGTCATGGCGTTCACCCTTTGATGTGTAAAGCTTATGCACATCAAGAGGCTCACCGATAATATCTTCTACAGTCATACGTGGGTTAAGAGAAGAGTATGGATCCTGGAATACCATCTGCATCTGCTTACGATATGGCTGCATTTTTACATCAATTTTTTTCTCGCTATCATAAAGAACATCGCCATCAAATACAATACGTCCGCTTGTTGGCTGGTAAAGACGTAGAAGAGTACGTCCTACTGTTGTCTTACCACAACCTGACTCACCTACAAGACCAAGTGTCTCACCTGGCTTGATTGTAAAAGAAATATCATCAACAGCCTTAAGAGGAACTGTTCTAAATCCATTTTTTACTGGGAAGTACTGCTTTAAGTGGCTTACTTCTAAAATATTCTCGCTACTCATTTACTACTTCCTCCTGCTTCATATTCTTAATATTCATCCAACATGATGCCATGTGTGTTTCGCCAACTCTGATTTCTTCTGGCTTTTCCTTCAAACAAATCTTCATTGCTTCGTCACAACGAGGGCAGAATGCACATCCTTCTGGCATGTTTAAAAGATTGATTGGTGTACCACCGATTGGTACTAATCTTTCTTTGCTGTTTGATTTTGTTGGAATAGAGCGGAGTAAGCCCTTTGTATATTCATGTGAAGGAGAGTAGAAGATATCATCTGCTGTACCTCTTTCACAAACACGACCACCATACATAACGATGATTTCATCACACATAGATGCGATTACACCAAGGTCATGAGTTACCATGATGATTGCCATACCAAGCTTTTTCTGAAGATCCTGCATAAGCTCAAGAATCTGTGCCTGGATTGTAACATCAAGGGCAGTAGTAGGCTCATCGGCAATAAGGATATCTGGTTCACAAGCAAGTGCCATGGCAATCATAACACGCTGTCTCATACCACCTGAAAGCTCATGTGGATACTGCTTGAGACGCTTTTCTGGCTCATTGATTCCTACAAGGCTAAGTAATTCCTTAGCTCTTTCGTTTGCCTGTTCCTTTGTTTTGTCTGTATGTAAAAGAATTGCTTCTTTTAACTGATAACCGATTGAAAATACTGGGTTAAGAGATGTCATTGGATCCTGGAAAATGATAGAAACGCATCTACCACGGAATCCTGCCATCTGCTTAGCATCCCAATCTACAATGTTTTCGCCTTTGTATAAAACCTTGCCCCCGGAAATGCTTCCGTTATCAGCAAGAATCTGCATTATAGAATATGCAGTAACTGATTTACCAGAACCAGACTCACCTACAATACCAAGAGTCTTTCCTGGCTCAAGTGTAAAATTAACTCCGTTTACAGCACTTACATCACCGTTATCTGTAGTAAAGGTAGTATGTAGATCCTGTAACTCTAATATGTACTTATAATCTTCCATCACTATCACCTCTTATCTAGATAACTTTGGATCGAATGCGTCACGAAGACCATCGCCAAGTAAGTTTAATGCAAGTACAATCAAGCAGATTGCAAATGCTGGGAACAAAAGTCTTTCTGGATATGTCATCATACCGCTTCTTGCTTCGTTAGCAAGTGAACCAAGTGATGGCATTGGAGCAGAAACACCAAGTCCTACGAATGAAAGGTAGCTCTCTGTAAAGATAGCTGATGGAATCTGAAGGGCAGTAGTAATGATAATTACTGATAAGCAGTTTGGTAAAATGTGCTTCAAAATTGTACGTGATGTAGATGTACCGATACATTTTGCAGCAAGTACGTATTCATTCTGCTTGATAGTAAGAATCTGACCTCTGATAAGGCGGGCCATACCTACCCAATATAAAAGTCCAAATACGATGAACAAAGCAATCATATTTGTTCCAAGTTTAGCAAAAATAGTTCCTTTGATAATACTTCCAAGTGTTTCGTTTAAAACTACGGCAAGAAGAATTATCAACAACATGTCTGGTAAAGAATAGATGATATCAACAATTCTCATCATAACAAGGTCAACTCGTCCACCAAGGTAACCTGAGATAGAACCATAAAGCATACCAATCATTAAAACAAGGATTGATGCAAAGATACCAACTACAAGTGAAACTCTAGCTCCGTAAATTACACGGATAAAATAATCTCTTCCAAGTGAATCTGTACCAAAGATGTGAGGGAATACGCTTTCCCCTTTTGCTATCTGCTTAAGTTCTGATGCACTGTATTCAAATGGATGTAAGTTTGCAGAACCCTTCATGATATCTGCATAACCGTAAGGAATAACAAGTGGTGCAAAAATAATAACTATGATAAGTGCTATAAGAATTCCAATAGCAAGCATTGCTAATGGATTCTTTCTAAGACGTCTCATACCATCCTTAAAGAATGTAGTAGATTCGCCCATAACATCCTGCTGTCTTTTTTCTTCGTCTGTTGCCTTTTCAAAATCCTGCATAGAAAACTTGCTAAGGTCAATCTGTGCAGAAAAAGGCGCCTTTTTAAAATTGTCCTTCATCGAATATAACTCCTTTTCAATTGATTCTTAGTCAAGCTTAATACGAGGGTCAACAATCTTATAAACAATATCTGTTATAAGGTTTGCAATTACCATTACTGTTGCAAGGAAGATGGTAGTTGCCATGATAAGTGTGTAGTCACGGTTTGTGATAGCACTTACGAACTTTGATCCAAGACCACCAAGGTTGAAGATTGCTTCTACTACCATTGATCCAGTAAGAATTCCAGCAACCATAGGTCCTACATAAGTAATAACTGGAATCAACGCATTTCTAAGACCATGAACGAAGATAACTTTTCTCGATGAAACACCCTTTGCCTTTGCTGTACGGATGTAATCCTGTCCAAGTGCATCAAGCATTGATGTCTTTGTAAGTCGAGTAATATATGCAAGTGGAGATAAACAAAGAGCAAGCACCGGTAAGAATACTAAGTTTTCTCCAGCGGAGAAGGCCTGTATTACACCAAGCTTTACACTAAATACGTAAAGCAAAATAGTTGCTACTACGAACGATGGCATGGAGGTAATTATCGTAATGAAGAAGATAATCAATCTATCCTGCCATTTATTTCTCTTAAGTGCTGCAATTGATCCGAGGATAATTCCAAAGATGATTGCGAAGAATGCTGCAATTAAACCAATCTTTGCAGAGATAGGAAAACTCTCCGCGAAAATATCTTTAATCTCACGACCGTTTTTAAGAGATACACCGAAATCACCGTGTGCCATATTTTTCATATAAATTATGTACTGCTCCCACAGAGGCTTATCCAAATTATATCTAGCCTCAAGCTGTCTAATAACAGCTTCATTGACTGCCTTTTCTTTATTGAAAGGACCGCCTGGAATAGCATTCATTGCGAAGAATGTAATCAAACTAATAATGATTACTGTAACGAATGCCAGCAAAACTCTTTTAACAACATATTTTGCCAATTTTTTATACTCCTTTTCTTGTACTACTTTATTTAAAAACCCCGCACAGTTTTTAAATCTAATTTAAAACTTGAAATTCCTTGATAGCTGTTTCGTATAGGTTGTTTCCATCAGAATCAATAACCACGATTACTGGAAAATTCTCTACATAAAGCTTTCGGATTGCTTCAGCTCCAAGGTCGTCGTAACAAATCACTTCTGAAGATTTGATACATTTTGATAGAAGAGCACCAGCTCCTCCAACAGCTGCAAAATAAACAGCTTTGTTTCTAACTATGGCATCTACAACTTCTGGATTTCTTTTGCCCTTGCCAATCATGGCCTTCATTCCAAGGTCAAGAAGCTGTGGGGCGTATTTATCCATACGGCTTGCTGTAGTAGGACCTGCCGACCCGATTGGTCTTCCTTCCCTGGCTGGGGATGGTCCCATATAGTAGATTGTAGAATTTTCAATAGGTATTGGAAGTTCTTCTCCCTTATCAAGAGCTTCTTTCATCCGCTTGTGAGCGGCGTCTCTAGCAACATATATTTCTCCTGTGATGTAGACATAATCACCTGAATGAAGTGATGTTGCTATTTTTGAAGTTATTGGAGTTTGAATTTTATGCTCCATTAAATCTCCCTTGTAATATGCCTATTTACGTGACAACAAATATTGATTGCCACTGGTAGTCCTGCAATGTGAGTTGCATATGTATTAATGTTTACTGCTAGAGCAGTAGTAGTACCACCGAGACCGCCTGGTCCAATGCCTAGATTATTAATCTTTTCAAGCATTTCGTCCTCTAGGTCTTTCACCCATGGGGTTGATGGTCTATCGTCGAAGCTTCTTGTAAGTGCTTGTTTGGCCATGAGGGCTGACTTTTCAAAAGTTCCACCTATGCCAACACCAACAACCATTGGTGGACAGGCATTTGGCCCAGCATCTTTTACCGCCGTAAGAATAGCTTCTTTAACTCCCTCGATTCCATCAGCTGGCTTCAGCATGAAAACTCTACTCATGTTTTCAGAACCAAATCCTTTTGGTGCCAATGTAATCTTTAATTTGTCCCCAGCTACATAATCATAATGGATTACTGCAGGTGTATTATCTTTTGTATTGATTCTTTCAATTGGATCTGAAACTACTGACTTTCTAAGGTATCCCTCTGTGTAACCTTTTCTAACGCCTTCGTTTATAGCATCTGTTAAAAGTCCACCGTCGATATGAACTTCCTGACCAATCTCCACAAAAAATACTGCCATTCCAGTATCCTGACAAATAGGAATCTGTTCCTTATCTGCTATATCAAGATTTTCTTGAAGCTGGTTTAAAATTTTCTTTCCAAGCTCAGATTTTTCAGTGTTAACAGAATTTTTTAATCGTGAATTCATATCATCAGATAGATAATGATTTGCTTGAATACACATTTCACTAACGATGTTAACAATATCTGCTGTTTTAATGTCCTTCATCACTATATCCTGTTAATGCTTTAATTTATCGTCACTTTAAATGAGTAAAGCAATAAGTTTTAAATAAAAAGGGCTGCTATTTTTAAAATAACAGCCCCATTGCTATTACACACTTTTATGATTCGGTTGTTGAACCTTCATTTAATTCTTCAACCTCTTCCGCAAGTATTGTATCACTTTTTCTAACTTTTGCAATACTAATTAACTTAGTATTTTCTTTTAAGTCGATTAATTTTACACCTGATGTAATTCTGCTAAGTAGAGCAGTACCAGCAACATTGATTCTGATGATTGTACCTGCATCATTAATGAGCATTACTTCATCATCTTTTTCTACTGCCTTTGCTCCGATAAGGTTACCAGTCTTTTCTGTAATCTTGTAACACTTAACACCCTTACCACCACGGTGGATTGTGTTGAACTCAGTCATAAGAGTACATTTACCAAGACCATTTTCTGATACAGTCATAAGACTTTCACCCTGAGAAATAAGCTGCATTCCGATAATCATATCATCTGCAGCAAGGTTCATACCGATAACACCCATTGTTGCACGACCTGTTGGACGAACCTCTGTCTCGCTAAAGCGTATTGCCTGACCATATTTTGTAACCATAATTACATCTTCATCGCCATCTGTAAGCTTAACCTCAATAAGCATATCATCATCACGAAGTGTAATTGCTGTAAGACCATTCTTTCGAATATTCTCGTATTCAGTTATCTTTGTCTTCTTAACAAATCCATCTGCAGTTGCCATGAATAAGTATTTATCTTCGCTGTAATCCTCAACAGGAATCATAGCAGTTACCTTTTCATCTGGCTGAAGCTGAAGGATATTAACTACTGCAATACCTCGGCTTGTTCTGCTGCTTTCTGGAATCTCGTATGCTTTGATTCTGTATACTCGACCCTTATTTGTGAAGAAGAGGAGATAGTCATGGGATGACATCATAAGCATTTCAACAACGTAATCGTCATCAATTGTATCCATTCCCTTGATTCCCTTACCACCTCTATGCTGAGTCTTGAAGTTATCCTCATTCATACGCTTGATATATCCAAGCTTTGTGAATGTAACAACTGTATTAGTAACAGGAATCATATCCTCCATATTGATATCGTACTCATCAAATCCGATTGATGTACGTCTATCATCGCCATATTTATCAGCGATTTCTGTAATTTCAGTTTTGATTACTGAAAGAAGTACCTTTTCATCTGAAAGAATAGCTTTCAATTTTCCGATTAATACCTGTAATTCATTGTATTCCTGCTGAATCTTGTCTCGCTCCAAACCTGTAAGAGCACGAAGACGCATATCAACAATGGCCTGAGCCTGAGCATCTGAAAGACCAAAGCGCTCCATCAATGTAGCCTTTGCTGTTGCTACATCAGCTGAACTACGGATAATCTGAATTACTTCATCGATATTATCAAGGGCAATAAGTAATCCCTCTAATATGTGAGCACGTTCCTCAGCTTTGTTGAGCTCGTACTTTGTACGACGAGTAACAACATCCTTCTGATGATTAAGGTAATGTACAAGCATTTCCTTAAGGCTAAGAATCTTTGGCTGATTATCAACAAGTGCAAGCATGATAACACCGAAAGTATCCTGAAGCTGAGTGTGCTTATAAAGCTGATTTAAAATGATGTTTGGATTTACATCACGTCTAAGCTCGATACAGATTCTCATACCTTCACGAGATGACTCATCACGAAGATCTGTGATTCCGTCGATTCTCTTATCTTTGTGAAGCTCTGCAATCTTTTCAATAAGACGAGCTTTATTAACCATGTATGGAAGCTCAGTAACAACAATTCTGTTTTTACCGTTGTCCATTGGTTCGATTTCTGAAACGGCACGAACTCTGATTTTAGCACGACCTGTACGGTATGCTTCTTCAATTCCAGCCTTTCCAAGAATTACACCACCTGTAGGGAAATCTGGTCCCTTTACAATATCAAGAAGCTCATCGATTTCTGTATCTCTATCTTCCTCGATTTGGTTGTCGATGATTTTATTAACAGCACCAATTACTTCACGAAGATTGTGTGGTGGAATGTTTGTAGCCATACCAACGGCGATACCAGTTGTACCATTAACAAGTAGGTTAGGGTAGCGGGCTGGAAGAACTGTTGGCTCTTTTTCAGTCTCATCAAAGTTTGGCATGAAGTCTACGCCATCCATGTCAATATCTTTACCAAGGGTGAACTTTTCATCCTTGTAGTTGATACCAAACATTGTCATGGAAATCTTTGAGAGACGGGCCTCAGTGTATCGCATGGCAGCGGCGCCATCGCCATCCACAGAACCGAAGTTACCATGGCCATCTACCAGTGGATAACGTGTGTTCCATTCCTGTGCCATGTTGACAAGTGCGCCATAAATAGAACTATCACCATGAGGGTGATACTTACCCATTGTATCACCGACAATACGAGCACATTTTCTGTGTGGCTTGTCGGGACCATTATTAAGCTCAATCATAGAGAAGAGAACTCTACGCTGAACTGGTTTTAAACCATCTCGTACATCTGGAAGAGCACGTGAGGCAATTACACTCATGGCATAATCGATGTATGAGGTTTCCATTGTTTGTTTCAGATCAACATCATGAATATTATCAAAAATTTTGTCGTCCATATTTTTCCTTCGTCTTTGCTATCGGGGCTTGCCCCGAAAATTTTTTACGATTAGATATCTAAGTTCTGTACGTATTTAGCGTTAGCCTCGATGAATTCACGTCTTGGCTCAACCTTGTCACCCATAAGAGTAGAGAATGTAACATTGATTTCAGAAGCATCTTCATCATCAATAACTACACGCTTAAGAATTCTCTTTTCAGGATCCATTGTTGTTTCCCAAAGCTGCTCTGCATCCATCTCACCAAGTCCTTTGTATCGCTGGATTTTGTTTGAGCTGTCACGGCCAACTTCTGTAAGAATCTGATTTAATTCTTCATCAGAATATGCATACCAAACCTTTTTGTTTTTCTCCAACTTGTAAAGTGGAGGAGTAGCAAGATATACATAGCCCTGCTTAATAAGCTCTGGCATAAATCTGTAAAGGAATGTAAGCATAAGTGTTGCAATGTGAGCACCATCAACATCGGCATCAGTCATGATAATGATTTTGTGATAACGAAGCTTTGAAATATCAAAGTCTTCGTGAATACCAGTACCGAATGCTGTAATCATTGCCTTGATTTCGGCATTGCTGTAAATTCTATCTTCACGAGCTTTTTCTACGTTAAGAATTTTTCCACGAAGTGGCAAAATAGCCTGTGTTGCACGGCTACGGGCTGTCTTTGCTGAACCTCCAGCGGAATCACCCTCTACAATAAAGATTTCGCAGTTCTTTGGATCCTTGTCTGAGCAATCTGCAAGCTTTCCAGGAAGTGACATTCCTTCAAGAGCTGTTTTTCTACGAGTAAGATCACGAGCCTTTCTAGCTGCTTCTCTTGCTCGCTGCGCAAGCAGCGATTTTTCGCAGATATTTTTAGCAATTGTAGGATTCTGCTCAAGGAACCATGTAAGCTGCTCTGATACGATTGCATCAACAGCTCCACGAGCTTCTGAGTTTCCAAGCTTTTGCTTTGTCTGACCTTCAAACTGAGGCTCTTCAATCTTGATAGAAATAATAGCTGTAAGACCTTCTCTAATATCATCACCATCAAGCTGTGGATCAGAATCCTTTAAAATCTTGTAATCTCTAGCATATTTATTAAATACTTTTGTAAGAGCACCTCTGAAACCAGTAAGATGTGTACCACCTTCTGGAGTTACGATGTTATTTACATAACTGTAGGCCTGATCCTGATATCCATCATTGTGCTGCATAGCAACCTCAACATAGATATTGTCCTTTGTACCTTCGCAATAAATAACCTCATCGTAAAGTGCTTCATTTCCACGGTTGATATACTGAACAAATTCCTTGATACCACCTTCGTAGTGGAAGCTCTCTTCGTGTGGCTCATCACCTCTTGTATCTGTAAGAGTGATTCTGAGTCCCTTTGTAAGGAACGCAGTCTCACGAAGTCTAACTTTAAGTGTTTTATAATCAAAAATTGTTGTTTCAAAAATTGTATCATCTGGAAGGAATGTTACTTTTGTTCCAGTCTCTTCAACAGGACATGTACCAATTTCTTTAAGAGGATACATTGTCTTTCCACGCTCATATCTCTGCTTAAAGATTTTTCCTTCACGCTTGATTTCTACTTCAACCCAATTTGAAAGGGCATTAACAACTGAAGCACCTACACCGTGAAGTCCACCTGATACCTTGTATCCGCCACCGCCGAACTTTCCTCCGGCATGAAGCACGGTAAATACAACCTCTACCGCAGGGATACCTGCCTTACTATTAATTCCTGTAGGAATTCCTCGGCCATCATCGACTACTGTAATCGAATTGTCAGGATTAATTGTTACTTGAATATGAGTACAAAATCCAGCAAGTGCTTCATCTACAGCATTATCAACTATCTCATATACTAAATGATGAAGACCTCTTTCAGATGTAGATCCGATATACATACCAGGACGCTTACGAACTGCTTCAAGTCCTTCCAAAATCTGTATTTGGTCTGCACCGTACTCCTGATTTACTTCCTTACTCACCTGTGTTCCTCCGTTATTAATTCTATAGAACCATTTGTTACTTTATAAACTGTGTTTAGCATAAATCTATTTTTTACAAATTCATCAAGACCTGTACAGGTAATGATAGTTTGTGTATCAATTAAATTATCAAGCAAATCACTTTGACGATTTTTATCAAGCTCTGATAATACATCATCTAAAAGTAATATTGGTTTATCATTTATTGTATTTTCAACTAATTTTATTTCTGAAAGCTTTAGCGAGAGAGCGCAGGTACGCTGCTGGCCTTGGCTTCCATATTTTCTAATATCAATTCCATCAACAGTAATTTTGATATCGTCCCTATGAGGACCAACAGAAGTTTGGCAAAACCTCATATCTTTTTCTTTGTTTTTTACTAATTCATCAAGGAAAAATATATCCTCAATATTTGGATCATAGGTTACTTCTATGTTTTCCTTGCCAGAAGTAATCTTTGAGTGGATATCTTTGACAATAATGTTGATATCATTAATAAATTGCTGACGTCTTGTGATTATCTTTTTACCATAGGATATAAGTTGTTCATCCCATAAGCTTAAAGTTTCTTTTAATTCAGGCTTATAAATCATCTCTTTAAGAAGAGCATTTCTTTGATTTAGAGCTTTGTTATAATTTGTTAAATCTGAAAGGTAGATTTTATCAATTTGGCAAAGCTCAGCATCCATAAATTTTCTTCTTTCTGAAGGACCATTTTTTATGATATTTAAGTCCTCAGGAGAGAAGAAAATAATATTTATAAGTCCAAATAATTCGGCTGCTTTTTTTATTGGAACCCTATTAATAGCAATTCCTTTTGATTTGTTTTTCTTAAGGTGAATATCGATTTGATATTCCCTTTCATTTTTTACAACAATTGTTTTGATATGACTTTCATCAGTATCAAACTTTATTATTTCTTTGTCACGACTTCCCTTATGGGATTTTGTTGTGCCACTTAAATAAGCAGCCTCTAATATATTTGTTTTACCTTGAGCATTATCTCCATAAAGAATAGTAGTATGATCATCAAAATTTATATTAAGTGATTCATAATTTCTAAAATTCTTAAGTTCAATGGATTTAATTATCATTAGTAACTGTTACGCTTTCTCCATTAAATTCAACAACATCGCCAGGATAAATTTTCTTGCCTCGACGAGTTTCTACTTCGCCATTATATTTTACAAGACCTTCCTCAATAACTTCCTTTGCCATTGCACCTGATTCAACAAGATTTGCAAGCTTAAGAAGCTGGCCAAGTTTTATAAATTCATCTCTAATTTGAATAGTTTCCATTAGTTTGCTCCTGGATTATTAAAGTTTACAGGAAGAACGATGTAAATAAATGAACCATTGTCATCCTTGATGAAACATGGGCTCTTTGCATTTAACATGTAAAGATTTATTTCTTCATCGTCAATTACCTTAAGGGCATCGATAACAAACTTTGGATTAAATCCAATCATGATATCTTTTCCCTCTTTTACAATATCAATATCTTCGTTCATTGATCCAATGAATGATGAAATTGAAAGTGACATTGTGTTGTTTGTTGCATTTACAATAATTGGCTTCTTGTCACCTTCGTTAACAAGAATAGTTGCTCTATCAATACAATCAAAGAATTCTCTTTTATTGATTTTGATTTTTGTTTCATAATCAGCTGAAAGCATCTGCTCAATTTTGAAGTATTCTCCTTCAATAATACGAGATACAACAGTAGTCTGATCAAATTCAAAAATGATGTGGTTATCAGTAACAAAAATATTTACTTCATCATCGATACCACCATCAATGATTTTAACGATTTCATTAAGTGTCTTCTTTGGAACTACAACCTTTACATCAGGTGCATCGTTCTTTAATTCTACGTTTCTAATTGAAACTCTATGACCATCAAGTGCTACAACTTTAAGCTTATTATCTTTAATTTCAATAAGCTCACCAGTCATCATTTTATTATTATCATTATCAGCAACTGAGAAGATTGTCTGTCTGATGATATCTCTTAATGTAAGCTGTGATAAAACGATTGGCTGATTTCTAGGAATTACAGGAATATAAGAAAAGTCTTCTCCAGATTTTCCTACAATATCAAATTTAGCTTTTTCACATGTGATAGATGTTTTAAATGAAGAATCTGTTTCTATAGTAACTTCATTTTCAGGAAGCTTTCTTACAATCTCAGAAAACTTTTTAGCATCAAGAGCAATGATACCTCTTTCTAAAATGTTTCCATTAACAATAGTTTCAATTCCTATTTCCATATCATTAGCAGTGAGTTTGATTTCACCAGATGAAGCATCAATAAGAATACATTCAAGTATTGCCATTGTAGTTCTGGTTGGCACTGCCTTTGATACAATATTTACTCCTTTAACAAGGTCAGCTTTTTGACAAGTAATTTTCATTTGATACGCTCCCTTTCTTAAACATAAAAAATAAATAATTTTATTCTAAGTATTATTCTTATAGGTTGTTGATTTGTATATAACTGTGAAACACCAGTATTTATACGTAAAACATGAATTAATAACTCATGAAAAACTGTGAATTAAGTATTGATAATTTATGGATAAATTGTGAATAAAAAGTGTCTAAATTTTCAAATATTAACCGTTATGTGATGTAATAAACATGGTTTTAACAATTTATCCAAAGGGTTATCAACAAGTTATTAACATTAATTAGGATTAATCTTTTTCTTAATTGTTTCTACAAGGTTTCTTGTATTTTCATCTTTATCAATTTCATCCTCGATTTTATTAGCACCGTGAATGATTGTTGAATGATCTCTTCCTCCAAGAAGAAGACCAATTGCTTGTAAAGATGAATCTGTCATTGTGTTACATAAATACATGGCAATTTGTCTAGGTCTAACTACTGAACTAGAGCGGTTTTTAGATGCCATTTGATCAACTGTAATATTAAAATGCTCAGCAACAACTTCTATTATAAGCTGCGGAGTAATTTCTCTTGAAACATTAGGAGAGATGAAGTTTTGTAATTCTCTCTCTGCTATATCCATAGTAATATCAATCTTTTCAAGTCTTGAGAAAGCAATAAGCTTATTAAGAGCTCCTTCGATTTCTCTAATGTTTGATTGAATATTTTCTGCAATATATTTTCTGATTGATTCATCAAGATTAAAGTTCTTTTCTTCAATCTTTTTATTAAGAATGGCCATACGTGTTTCATAATCTGGATATCCAATATCTGCCATAAGACCCATATCGAATCTTGATTTGAAACGATCATCTAATGTCTCCATATCCTTTGGAGGTTTATCAGATGAAATAACAATTTGTTTACCCATTGCATGTAAAGCATTGAATGTATGGAAAAATTCTTCCTGTGTAGATTCTTTTCCTATAATAAACTGAATATCATCTACCATTAAAACATCTACTGTACGATATTTATCGCGGAAGCGTTGCATAGCAGTAGCATTATTGTTTGTTCTAAGGTTTTCAATAACCTCGTTAGTAAATTCTTCTGATGTTACATATAATATGTGAGTGTTTGGATTTTGATTTTCGATGTAATTACCAATAGCTTGCATTAAGTGAGTTTTACCAAGACCTGGTCCACCGTAGATATATAGTGGGTTGTAAAATTCTCCTGGTGATTCAGCAACTGCAAGAGCTGCAGTTTGAGCAAATCTATTATTTCTACCAACGACAAAATTATCAAAAGTAAACTTAGGATTAATAGTAGAATTTCCCATTCTTTTTTCTTCAAAAGAAGGTGTTTCTTCTATTTTAATGTGTTCAATATTTTTTTCTTTTTTGATTTGGTTTGCATTGTCTTGAGATATAACTAAGATGTCATCATATTGAATTCCAGTAAGTTCTGCGATTGTGATACGAAGTGGAGTAGTAAACTTTCTGGTTACATAACCAAGTGTCATACTGTTTTGATCACCGTTATAGATGATGTATAATTTGTTATCTTCTATTTGAAATAATTCTAGAGGTTTAAGCCAAGAATCATAAGAAACATCAGTGACTTTATACTCATTTTTTAAGTAGTCTAGGATTTCATCCCATTTTTTAACAAGTTCTTCCATATAATTTCCCTTTTATCCACATTTAAACTATTTTATATTCTACCCTAAATACGGCTTTTATTCAATAATTAGTGTAAAAACGTGTAGGGGGTAGTTTAAAGGCTAAAATGGCTTATTTTTTGAATTTGAGCGTTTAAAATTGATATTGTGAGTTATCCACAGTCATAGAAGAGAGTTTTCCACAATTTTAGCCTTTAAATTTCACATATTTTTATGTTTTTTGTGGAAAAATGTTAATTATTACTATTTTATCCACATGGTTATCCACAGCTTGTAGATAAATAAAATATTTTTTTTAACGATTTTCCACTATATTTAGTATTGTTTATTTTAGATTTCATTTATATCTTGTGTTTTTTAGTTATCCACATTCTTTCATTATTATAATAATGCTTTTTATTATTGACTTTATGGGCTTTTCCTTATATAATTTCAACTGATGTTTTCTCATAAAGAGGAGGTGGATATATTATGAAGATGACATATCAACCAAAAAAGAGACAGAGATCCAAAGTTCATGGATTTAGATCTAGAATGAGCACAGCAGGCGGACGTAAGGTTCTTGCTTCAAGACGTGCAAAAGGAAGAAAGAAATTATCAGCTTAGGCCACAGACCATGTGGTCTTTCTTTCTATTTTAAGGAAAATTTTTGTTATGGAATTTAGTGAATCTCTAAAAAAGAATAAAGACTTCACAACTGTATACAGAAGAGGTGTGTCTAAAGCTAATCGACAGCTTGTAATGTATATCTACCATAATAATACAGATCGAAATCGAATTGGAATTTCTGTTAGTAAAAAGGTTGGAAATTCAGTAGTACGACATCATTTGACGAGACTGATAAGAGAAAGTTATAGACTTAATGAAGAGATGTTCAATAGTGGTTTGGACATTGTAGTCGTTGCAAGAGAAGCCAGTGCATCTGCAACTTTTGATGAAATACAAAAATCTTTACTTCATCTTGCAAATCTTCACAGGGTAACTCGAAAATAAATGGAATCGTCGTTTCTATTATGTTGAAGAAGATATTTATATATTTAATTAAGTTTTATCAAAAATATATTTCTCCAATGAAAACCACCAAATGTCCTTATTATCCAACATGCTCTTGCTACGGCCTTGAGGCAGTTCAAAAGTATGGAGCTATAAAAGGCGGTGGATTAGCTCTTTGGAGAATTATCAGATGTAATCCTTTTTCTCATGGTGGATTTGATCCGGTTCCATAGTAACTGGAGGTTTTACATTGAGCGATTTATTTCTTACCGCTTACGGTGGATCTATCCTTGGACCTATTGCTAAGGTTTTAGGATGGATTATGGATAAGATTTATGTTTTTCTCGCTGGTTTAGGTGTTGAAAACATAGCTCTTACAATCCTTGTTTTTACTATTCTTATTTATGTTTGTATGTTTCCTATTACATACAAGCAGCAAAAGTTTGCAGTACTTACTCGTAAGATGCAGCCTGAGATGAAGGCTATTCAGGATAAGTACAAAGGTTCTAGAGACCAGGCAACTATGCAAAAGCAGCAGGAAGAGACACAGGCTTTATATGATAAGTACGGCATTTCACCTACTGGTAGCTGTGTTTACATGTTGATTCAGATGCCTATTCTTTTTGCACTTTATAGAGTTTTCTATAATGTACCTGCTTATATTGGTTCTGTTAAGAATATTTTTACAGAATTAGTTAACGGTATTGTTGCTACTGATGGTTTTGCTACTACAATGCAGACTATTTACGATGAATCTGGAATCAGATTACAGCAGACACCTGAATTTGCATCTGCAGATCCTGATGCTGTTTCTAACTTTATCGTTGATGTTTTGTATAAGCTTCCTGCTTCAGGATGGGCTGAGGTCACTGACAAGTTCCCAAGCTTATCTTCATCAATCGATTCTGTTGTTGCAAAGCTTGAGCAAATCAACTATTTATTCATTTTAAATATTTCTGATACACCACTTAACCTTGTTAAGACTGGTTGGGCTGGAAAAGATTTTGGATTAATCATTGCAGCTTTAATGATTCCACTTCTTTCATATCTTTCACAGCTTGCTACAATTAAGCTTATGCCTACAAACACTGAAGGTCAGTCTGATCAGATGGCACAGCAGATGAAGACAATGAATCTTATGATGCCTTTAATGTCACTTTTCATTGGTTTCACTGTTCCTGTTGGTCTTGTATTCTACTGGATCGTCGGTGGTGTAGTTCGTATTACACAGCAGTACTTCTTAAATAAGCATTTTGAGAAGATTGATCTTGAAAGTATTATTGAAAAGAATAAAGATAAAGCAGCTGCAAAGGCTGAAAAGCGTGGTATTCGTCAGGCTCAGATTTACGAAGCAGCTCGCATGTCTACAAAGTCTTCTTCTATGGCTGACAAGGCAAACCTTGTAAAAAATAATGAAGAAGCTCTTAATGCAGCTAACGAGTTAAGAGCAAAAGCTAATGCTAATTCTCTTGCTGCAAAAGCAAATCTTGTGAAAGATTTCAATGAACAAAATAATAAGTAAGGGGGCAATAATCTTGGAATTCAAAGAATTTACAGGTAAAACTGTTGATGATGCACTTACTAATGCTACTGTTAGTTTAGGTGTTACATCTGATCAGATTAAATACGAAGTTATTGAAGAGGGAAGTACAGGTTTCCTTGGAATCGGTTCAAAGGATGCAATTATTAAAGTTGTAATTTCTGCAGATGAAGATCCAAAGGAAGTTGCTAAGGAATTCCTTGATGGAGTTTTTGAAGCAATGCAGCTTGAAGTTAATATTTCAATGTCATTTGATGAAGAAGATAAAACTCTTTCAATTGATTTAGCTGGTCCAGAGATGGGTGTTTTAATTGGTAAGCGTGGACAGACACTTGATTCACTTCAGTATCTTACAAACCTTGCAGTTAATCGTTCATCAGAAAATTATACTAGAGTAAAAATCGATACAGAAGATTACAGACGTCGTAGAAAAGAAACTCTTGAAAATCTTGCAAGAAATATGGCAAGCAAAGTTAAGAGAACAAAGAAGTCAGTTACTCTTGAAGCTATGAATCCTTATGAGAGACGCATTATTCATTCTGCTCTTCAAAACGATAATAATGTTACTACTCATTCAGAGGGCGAAGAGCCATATCGTTATGTAGTTATTACTCTTAAGAAATAATTTTTGATTTTTTTAGGGTTAGTCTTTTAAATTGGACTAACCCTTCTCTTTGTTTTTAAAAGAATCTAGATAAATATCATTTTAAATAGTATTTTATAATTAAGTGTTATTTAAAATCATATTTATAATTTTTATGGAGGTTTGATTTGTACCAGTCAGATACTATTGCAGCAATCGCTACATCTATGAATAGTTCTGGAATAGGAATAATCCGCGTTAGTGGAGAAGATTCTATTTCTATAGTAGATACTATTTTTCGTGGTAAGAATAAATTAAAAGATTGCGATAGTCATACAATTCAATATGGTCATATTTATTCTGGTGATGAGATAGTAGATGAAGTACTAGTACTTATCATGAAAGCTCCTCGTAGTTATACTACTGAGGATGTTGTTGAAATAGATTGTCATGGTGGCATTTTAGTTCTTAAAAAAGTTTTATCTCTTTTAGTTAAAGCTGGAGCACGTATTGCTGAACCAGGTGAGTTTACAAAGAGAGCATTTCTTAATGGAAGAATAGATTTATCAGAAGCAGAATCTATTATGGATTTGATTTCTTCAAATTCAGAGCTTGCTATGAAAAATTCTATTAAGCAGCTATCTGGATCATTAAATAAAATCATTGTTGATTTACGCGATAAGATTTTATATGAAACTGCTTTTATTGAGTCTGCATTAGATGACCCAGAACATTATGATTTAACAGGATACCCAGAACAACTTAAAGAAAAGGTTGAAGGAATTATTGATACTGTTGATGGATTAATAGATTCATTTAATTCTGGTCATATTTTAAAAGAGGGAATCAATACTCTTATTCTTGGAAAACCAAATGCAGGAAAATCTTCTTTGCTCAATACTTTATCAAGAAGAGAGAGAGCAATTGTTACAGATATTCCTGGCACCACACGTGATACTTTGGAAGAGCAGATTACTATCAATGGTGTTAGTTTAAATATCATTGATACAGCTGGTATTCGTGAGACAGATGATGTCGTAGAAAAAATTGGTGTTGATAAAGCTATCGATTCTATTGATGATGCAGATTTAATTTTATTTGTATTGGACTCTTCAAGACCGCTTGATGAAAATGATGAGTTCATTATCAATAAGATTTTGGATAAAAAAGTTATTATATTACTAAATAAATCTGACCTATCTACGGTAATCAGCGAGGAAGAAATATACAATAAATATAATAAATGCGTTATTTCATTCTCGTCAGTAAGCCTTGATGGACTTAAGACTCTTGAATCTACTATTACTGATATGTTCTTTAGTGGTGAGGTTCGCAGTGATGATACTTTATACATTACAAACTCTCGTCAGGCTGCTTGTCTTTCTAATGCAAAGAGTAGTTTAGAAAATGTACTTACAAGTATCGATAATATGATGCCAGAAGATTTCTTTTCTATTGATTTGATGGATGCCTATAGTTATTTAGGTGAAATTACTGGTGAAACAATAGATGATGATTTAGCTAATAAAATTTTCTCAGAATTTTGTATGGGAAAATAATTATTAAAATCGAGCTATGCGATGATTTTAATAATTACAAAACTGCCCATCGCCAAAGGCGATTATAATTGGCAGTTTTTCATTATTTTATGTAAGGAGTAATAAAATGTCTGTAGTTGAAGAATCCTATGATGTAGTTGTTATAGGTGCAGGTCATGCTGGTTGTGAAGCAGCTCTTGCATCTGCTCGAATGGGATTAAATACAATTTGTTTTACTGTAAGCATGGATTCAGTTGCTTTAATGCCATGCAATCCTAATATTGGTGGTAGTTCAAAAGGTCATCTTGTCAGAGAGTTGGATGCACTTGGTGGTCAGATGGGTATCAATATTGATCATACTTTTATTCAATCAAAGATGCTCAATTCTTCTAAGGGACCTGCAGTACATTCACTTAGAGCTCAGGCTGATAAAAGTGCTTATTCACTTCGAATGAGAAAGACAATGCAAGATACAGATAATCTTACACTTAGACAAGCTGAAGTTACCGAATTAATTATGGATGGCAAAAAGGTTGCAGGTGTTAAGACTTTATCTGGAGCAATTTATCATGCGAGAGCAGTAGTAATATGTACAGGTACATATCTTAGAGCTAGATGTTTATACGGAGATGTAATTGAACATACTGGCCCTAACGGTTTAAAGGCAGCTAACCATTTAACTCAGTCATTATTGAATAATAATGTAGAAATGAACCGCTTTAAAACTGGTACTCCGGCAAGAGTTGATAGTCGTTCTATTGATTATTCTAAGATGGAAATCCAGCTTGGTGATAATCCTGTAGTTCCTTTTTCATTTAGTACCAATAGAGAAGATGTTCAGATTGAACAGGTTCCATGTTATCTTACTTATACTAACGAAAAGACTCATGAAATTATTAGAGCTAATCTTGATAGATCACCAATGTATTCTGGTGTAATCGAAGGAACTGGTCCAAGATACTGTCCAAGTATTGAAGATAAGGTAGTTCGTTTTGCCGATAAGAATAGACATCAATTATTTGTTGAGCCAGAGGGACTTAATACTAATGAGATGTATATTGGTGGTATGAGTTCATCAATGCCAGAGGATGTTCAGTACGTTATGTACCATACAGTTCCTGGTCTTGAAAATTGTAAAATTGTTCGTAACGCATATGCGATAGAGTATGATTGTATTAAAGCTACTCAGCTAAAAGCATCACTTGAGTTTAAGGATATTGATGGTCTTTTTGCTGCTGGTCAGTTTAATGGAAGTAGCGGATACGAGGAGGCTGCAGCTCAGGGATTAGTTGCAGGTATTAATGCAGCGTTAAAATTACTTGGAAAAGAGCCAATGATTCTTGATAGATCAAATTCGTATATTGGCGTTCTTATAGACGACCTTGTTACTAAGGAAACTAAAGAGCCATATCGTATGATGACATCAAGAGCAGAGTATAGACTTCTACTTAGGCAAGATAATGCAGATTTACGCCTCTCTAAAATCGGTTACGAGGTAGGTTTATTACCTAAAAATCGCTATGATCATGTGGTAGAAAAAGAGCGTCAAATCGAAGAAGAGGTTGCTCGAGTTAAAGAAATTAATATTGGTGCTAGAAAAGAAGTTCAAACTCTACTTGAATCATATGGAAGTATTCCTCTTTCAAATGGTATTAAGCTAGTAGATTTGATTAGACGTCCAGAACTTGATTATGATAAGCTTGCTCCTATTGATCCAGATAGACCAGAGCTATCTGATGAGGTAAGAGAAGAAGTTAATATTTACATTAAGTATGAAGGATATCTTACTAGACAGGCTAAGCAAGTTGCTCAGTTTAAAAAGCTTGAGTCAAAGATGATTCCTTCAGATATCGATTATGATGATGTTTCTAGTTTACGAATTGAAGCTCGTCAAAAACTTACAAAACTTAGACCAGCTAACATTGGACAGGCATCAAGAATCTCTGGTGTTAGTCCTGCAGATATCTCAGTACTTTTAGTTTATTTGGAAACTTATAAGAGTAAAGAAAAATAATCGGTCTGTTTTAAGGGTACTTCTATATACCCTCAAAACAATACAATTTTTTATTATAGGAGATTTATGAGTAGAGATTATTCATATTTGAAGAATACAATTATTGATTGGAATCTTACTTTAGATGACAAGCAAATAAATCAGTTAGATTTATTCTATGAGATGTTAGTTGAAAAAAATAAGGTAATGAATCTTACTGCTATTACAGAGTTTGATGAAGTTATTGTAAAGCATTTTGCAGATAGTTTATCTATAGGTAAAGTTATGCCATCAAACATTAATACAGTATGTGACCTTGGAACAGGAGCAGGTTTCCCAGGTATACCTATGGCTATAGCTTATCCTAATATTCAATTTACATTGATTGATTCTCTAAATAAAAGAATCAAATTTCTTCAGGAAGTAGTAGATGCATTAGGATTAAGGAATGTTACTCTTATTCATGCAAGAGCAGAAGAGGCTGGTAGAAATAAACTATACAGAGAAAAGTTTGATTTAGTTGTTTCCAGAGCTGTTGCAAATATTAGTACTTTATCGGAGTACTGTTTACCTTTGGTAAAACTTAATGGATATTTTATTAGTTTTAAATCAGGTGATATAAAAGAAGAGGTATCTTTATCTGGAAATGCTATTCAAAAATTAGGTGGCTCTATGGAAGAACTTGTATATTTTTCTCTACCTGATACTGATATTAGTAGATCATTTATTATTATTGATAAGAAAAAATCTACACCTAAGGCTTATCCTAGAAAAGCTGGTACTCCTAGTAAGGAACCTTTAAAGTAATATTTTCACATGAAACATTAATATGGGGGATGGTTTATGGTAAATGACTTCCTAAAAAAATATCAGGAAGAACTTATTTCTGAAAAAATACAACTAAAAGAAGATATGGATTTATTAGAAACTAAGATAAAAGAAGAAAAAAAGTTTCTTAATGTATTAGAAGAATCTAATGAATCTTATTTTGTTGAGTTTACTCCTAGAGATATTAATGCCAAAAATAATGAAAAGGCAGCAGAAATACGTCAAATTCTTTCTGAGTTAGAATCACAAATGAGTAATAAAACTAAGCAAATGAAGTTTTATGATAGCAGATTAGTAGAACTTAATGCTTTGATAAACAATACTGCTGTTATAAATAGACCATCTGATACTAATAACAATCAAACTACTATTAATGATAGTATTGATGATAGTTTTAAAAATCAGCTTGTATCTATTAAAGATATTATAGTTTTGGACCCTTATAGAGCAAAAATTGAATTAGAAAAATTAATTTCTACACTATAAAATAGTTACCAAAACTAAATATAGAAAATGTTTCACGTGAAACATTTTCTATTTATTAGCATTATAAACACAAAATATAGTATAAGGATTTTTGAATCAACTTCTATATATTGCTATTTTTAACAATAATGTTTCACGTGAAACATTTCTAAAGCGGATATAATTAATCAATATCTAGTAAATAAACATCCATATATCGCAAACTAAAACAGAAATTCTTGGTAGAATTGAATATATTGGAATGATATAATTTTACTGTTCACAAATTTAAATACTAAACTATAAAAGAGGGAGACAATAAATGAAGAGAGTAATTGCAATAGCCAACCAGAAGGGTGGAGTTGGTAAAACTACTACAAGTATTAACCTTTCAGCATGTTTAGCTGAAGCAGGAAAAAAGGTTCTTGTTATAGACACTGATCCACAGGGAAATGCAACAAGTGGACTTGGTCTTGATAAGGATGAATGTGAGAATACTGTTTATGATTTAGTTCTTGATCAATGTAGTATTAAAGAATGTATGTATAAGGTGGAAAATATTCCAAACCTTACTATTATTCCTTCAAATGTAGACTTGGCCGGAGCGGAGATTGAGCTTCTTGGTATTAATGAAAAGGAATATATTCTTAGAAATGCAGTTGACTATGTAAAGGATGACTTCGATTATGTAATCATTGATTGTCCACCATCTTTGAATATGTTAACTATTAATGCTATGACAACAGCTGACTCAGTACTTGTACCAATTCAGTGTGAGTATTACGCACTTGAAGGTATTAGCCAGTTGATTCACACAATCGATCTTGTACAGCAGAGACTTAATTCAAAGCTTAAGATTGATGGCGTTGTATTTACAATGTACGATAAGAGAACAAATCTTTCTTCTGATGTTGTTGATACAGTTAAGAATAATCTTAATGCAACAGTATATCAGACAATCATTCCTAGAAATGTAAGACTTGCTGAAGCTCCATCTCATGGACTTCCAATTAATTTATATGATGAGAAGTCTGCTGGTGCAGAAAGCTATCGTAATCTTGCAAAAGAAATCATTGGAAGAAAGGATTTATAATTATGGCAGCTAAAAAGGGAGGATTAGGTAAGGGACTTGATTCCCTTATTGTTAATAAGAACGAGGGTGTAGTAGTAGCAAACCCAGAGCAGCACGGTGCACCTGTTGAAGTAGAAATTGATAAGGTTGAGCCAAATAAACTACAGCCTAGAAAAAACTTTGATGAAGATAAGTTACAAGATTTAGCAGAAAATATTAAAATACATGGAATCATCAATCCACTTCTTGTTCAGGACAGAGGTTCATATTATGAGTTAATCGGTGGCGAGCGTAGATGGAGAGCTGCTAGAATTGCTGGTCTTAAGAAAGTACCAGTAATCATTATGAATCTTAGCGAGCAGGAATTCGTAGAGATTTCTCTCATTGATAATATTCAGCGTGAGCAGTTAAACCCAATTGAAGAAGCCATGGCTTTTGCTAGACTTATTGATGAGTTTAAGCTTAAGCAGGATGAAGTAGCAGAGCGAGTTTCAAAGAGTCGTACTACAATTACAAATGCTCTTAGATTATTAAAGCTTGATAAGCGTGTTCAGGATATGATTGTAGATGATAAGCTTACTACAGGTCATGCTAGAGCAATGCTTGCAATTACTGATTTAGATAAGCAGTATGAATTCGCTGAGAGAGCATTCGATGAGAAGATGTCAGTTCGTGATGTAGAGCGCGAGGTTAAGAAGCTCTTAAACGACAAGGCTGATAAAAAATCTAAGGCTGCTGGTCTTGATCCACAGCTTGCTGCAGTTTACCAGCAGACTCAGGAAAAGCTTAAGGGTGTACTTGGCACAAAAGTATTTATAAATGCAAAAGATAATAAATCAGGAAAGCTTGAGATTGAATATTATTCGCAGGATGAGCTTAACAGAATCGTAGATTTGCTTGAATCTATAAAATAAACATATGTTCGATTGGAGAAATAATAATGATAGAACAATATCTTGGAATTAGTACAGACTACATTGTAATAGGACTTGCAGCACTAGTTCTGATAATGACAATACTTTTAATTGTATTTATCGTGCAAATGCATAAGCTTAAGAAGAGATATAAAATCTTTATGCAGGGCAGCGATGCAAAATCATTAGAGGATACACTTGTTTACAGATTAGAGCAGGTAGATGAGCTTATCGAAGCAAATGCTAGCAATGAAAGAAATATTGATGCAATCTTCAAGAACATGAAGGATTGCTTCCAAAAAATTGGTCTTGTTAAATACGATGCATTTAACGAGATGGGTGGAAAGCTTAGCTTTTCACTTTGCATGCTTAATGAAAAGAACTCTGGTTATATCATTAATGCAATGCACTCAAGAGAGGGTTGCTATACCTATGTTAAGGAGATTATAGATGGTAACTCTATAATTCAACTTGCAGAGGAAGAGGAGCAGGCTCTCAATCAGGCTTTAAATGTTTAATGGACGGTATATGATGCATAAATTTTTACCAGCAATTGGATTTAGTAAACTTAATAAAGAAACACTAGAAAATCTTATTCAAGAAATAATTCTTCGACCTGATTACCAGGAGTCTGCAATAGATTTCGAAGGTAATCAGTTTGTTGAGCTTAGATATATGGTGGCAGACAATGTTGGACTTGTTTTGCGTGGAATCTATAACGATAAAGATGAATTTATTTTAGATTACTATTATCCAACTTATCTTGGTGAGAGTATATCATCTAATAACGAGGTAGATGTAATAAAGCAATCTGATAAAGAATGCTATCATGTTATGGTGGATGAATTAAGATTAGGTGTTAATCTTATTTTTCATCTCCAAAACATGGGAGAGTATCTCAGAAGAAATAACACCAACGGTAAAGGTGTTAAGCGTGATATTAGATTGGCAGCTTTATCTTTGGAGGGAAAAGTTATTCTTCCTCTTTACGACAATGAAAAAAGTCGTATAAAGGAGAAAATGAATAACAAAAAGCGTATTGATCTTGTAGAGCAGGCTAGAGAGGGAAATGAAGAAGCTCTTGAAAGCCTTACAATGGATGAAATTGATTTATATCAGCGTATTACAAGAAGAGTCTCACGAGAAGATATCTTGAGTGTCGTGACAAGTTTCTTTATGCCTTACGGAATAGAGAATGATAAATACGAGATTATGGGTGACATTCTTGATGTTAAATCTGTTGTAAATCATCTCACAATGGAGGAATTATATCTGCTTGTAGTAGAAAGCAATGATGTAGTTCTTGAAGTGTGCATAAACAAGAATAATTTATATGGAGAACCTACAATAGGACGCCGTTTTAAAGGCACTATTTGGCTACAGGGAACTGTTGATTTTTCTTAAGCTTTAGATTAAAATCAAATAGTTGTCGAGTTTGAGTAGCTCAGCTGGATAGAGCGTCCGCCTCCTAAGCGGAAGGCCGTGGGTTCGAATCCCATCTCGAACATGATTGGAAGGAGTCTATGAAATAGGCTCCTTTTTTTAATTAGGAAATATAACACTTTGTCCACACAAAATTCGCAACTTTGGGGTAAAATACCTTTGTATGGAGAATTGTATATTGTATAATATAGAGGAATAACACAATTCTAGGAAAAGGGGGAAAATAAATTAGAGGAGGACGGTAGTGTATGGCAGATTTAAGTTTAACTAAAGAGCAACAGGATACTCTTGGAGAAATTGCGAACATCAGCATGGGTTCATCTGCAACATCTCTAAGTGCATTATTAAATAATTTAAAGGTAGATATCACAACACCCAAAATCGAGTTAATTCGTAAAAGCGAATCGCTTGATGATTATCACAATGTTTGCGTGTTGGTACATATAAATTATATTAAAGGATTATCAGGAAGTAACGTATTAATCCTAAAAGAAAATGATGTAAAAATAATCGCTGACCTTATGATGGGTGGCGATGGAACAAATACAAGTGGTGAAATTGGCGAGCTTCAGCTTTCAGCTGTTTCAGAAGCTATGAATCAGATGATGGGAAGTGCAGCAAGCTCAATGTCACAGCTACTTAATAGAGTAGTGGATATTTCACCACCAAAAACAGATAATATCGACGTAGAAAGCGTAAAAATATTCGAGAGATTATTTGAATCACCTGAAATAGATTTTGTCAAAATAACATTTGATTTAAAAATAGGAACGATAATAGATTCAGTTATGGTACAGCTGTATCCTATTTCGTTTGCGAAGGATATGGTATCTCTATTTGAAAAAAAGGATTAACTAGGGGGCACAATGGACGAGAACACAAAGAAAATTCAAACAGAAATAGCCAAGGATAAGATTCAGATTATTCTATCCAGCATAGCACTTGCTGTGTTAATTATCATGGAGTTTTATATCATGATAAATTTCAAAAGCAATTTCATGGCTATGGCGGTAGGAATACTTCTGATGATAGTTGCTTTGTTTTTCCTTATAAGTGCCATGTTAGATATATCTCTTAAACAAAAGAACATGGAGCAGGAAAAGTATGAGGAAATCTACAATGCACAAAAGGCATCGTATCTCGTCATAAAGAAAAGCTTTGATGAAATGGATCAAAGACTTCGAGCAATTGAGGAAAATAGTGCTTTACCTGCAGAAGATATCATAAATGCACAGAAAGCAGTAGCAAAGGTTACTATTTCACGAAGCAAGGAAAACACAGATGCGTTGATGAACTCAAATGATGAGTTAATCAATCAGCTGGTAAATATCCAGGAAAAGCTTGAAAACAGTAACAGTCAGATTCTTGAAAAACAGCAAACTTTATTAAAAGAAACAAACCTTGATATACAACAAAAGATAGCAGCACTTACATCACAGATATCAAATATCGAAGGTAAAATTCAAAATGGAATTCCTGTTATGGCTCAGCCAATGCAGATGCAGATGACACCACCTCCAGTGATGCCAGTAATGCCTGAACCTGCAGTAGCACCTGAACCTGAACCAGAGCCAGTTATGGAAGAACCAATGGTTGAGGAAGTTCCATTAGAAGAACCAGTAGTAGAAGAAGCTCCAGTGGAAGAAACCCCTGCTGAAGAAATACCAACAGAAGAACCAATTGAGGACGTAGGCCTTGACTTAGACGCTGTAATCGAAGAAGAATCTACAGAAGAGCCAGTCGAAGACCTTGGCCTTGATTTAGATGCTATAGTAGAAGAACCTTCATTGGAAGAGGAAATTCCAGTAGAGGAATTGCCAGGAGCTGAAGAACCAGTTGATGATATAGGCCTGGATTTGGATGCAGTGGTAGAGGAAGAAGCTCCGATAGAGGAACTTCCAGAAGTAGAAGAGCCGGTAGAAGACTTAGGACTTGATTTAGACGCTGTTGTAGAAGAAGCTCCGGTGGAAGAGGATATTCCAGAGGAGCCAGTAGCAGAAGAAGCCTCAGTGGAAGAAGTAGTTCCAGAGGAGCCAATAGCTGAAGAAACTCCAGTAGAAGAAGTGATTCCAGAGGAGCTAATAGCAGAAGAAATCCCAGCCGAGGAGCCGGTTGTAGAAGAACCTGCAGCTGAAGAAGCCCCAGTAGATGACATAGGTGCAAACTTGGATGCTCTGTTAGAAGAGGTTGGAGATATTCCAGAAGAGGAACCAGAGCCGGAACCTGAACCGGAGCCAGAGCCTGAGCCAGAACCAGAACCAGAAGATGATTCAATAGTTATCCCAGATGTAGGAATAGATTTAACTGATCCTAATAGGGTAATGAGTCCAGAAGAAATAGAAAAGCTATTTGCAAATATATAAAATTAAGATACCTGTCTCAAATCAGAGGCAGGTATTGTTATTTTTATAATCAATAAATTATAATAAATAAGCGTGTTGGAATTTTCAGATAATTATAGTAAAAAAAGTTGTTAAAAAACGAAAAAAAATAAAAAAAAGACTTGCAAAAATGTTAATCAGGCTATATACTTATATTCGTTGCTGAGGCAATAACAAATAAATGAGCGCGATTAGCTCAGCTGGCAGAGCACCTGACTCTTAATCAGGGTGTCCAGGGTTCGAACCCCTGATCGCGCATTTGACCATCGAAGTTTCTTCGGTGGTTTTTTTATATCTAAAAAATATATAAAATAAAAGCCTTGATTGTAATAATCAAGGCTTTACTATTATCTACTTGTAATGAGCTTACAAATTGGATTTCCTTTACTAGAAAACTTTTCTTCATATTCAGTCATAATATTGCCGGCGTTCATAGTCTCATCATTATGTAAATCGTAAGTTACGGCATCAAGTTTCCATAAAGGATGATTGTCTATTTCTTCTACAGAAAAATCAAATAAATCTCTGTTGTCAGTTTTGAATTCAATATGTCCTTCCTTAGAAAGAATTGAATTATATCTGTTTAAGAAAGTAGAAGATGTAAGGCGACGCTTTGCATGTCTGTCCTTTGGCCATGGATCGCTGAAGTTAAGATAAATTCTATCTACTTCATGGCAAGCAAAGATATCAAGTATCTCAGCAGCATCAAAACAGATAAAGCGAAGATTAGGAATTTCTTCATCCTGCACCTTCTGAACGGCTCTAAGTAAAACAGAAGTGTATCTTTCGATACCTATATAGTTGATATCAGGGTTCTCTTTTGCAAGAGTAGTGATAAACTGTCCTTTACCCATTCCGATTTCAATATGAATAGGATTGTCATTGCCAAATACTTCTTTTTTATATGAGCCCTTGAGCTTTGTAGGATTCTGAATGCAATAAGGACTATTTGCAACAACCTCATCAGCTCCTGGGATATTTCTTAATCTCATAATAACCTCCAAAAATAAAATCAAAATGGATTATAACATAAAAATCGTAAGATTAGTATTGCAACAGACTAAATAGAGAAGTTATACTAAATAGTCGTAAAGGAAAAAGAGTATGAATATAAAAAGAAAACTTGCAAAGGCATTAGCCTTTATTTTTATTGCTAATAGTATATTTACAATGAAATCAATCCAGGCAGAGGCTGCAGATTATTGGCCTAGTGGAGTTGATGTAGTGGCGGAATCAGCCATTGTAATGGAAGAGGAAACAGGTACAATTCTGTATTCTAAAAATATGGATGATGTACATTATCCTGCCAGTATCACAAAAATAATGACTGCACTTATCGTATTGGAAAATTGCGATTTGGATGAGACAGTCACATTTTCGGCAGAAGCGGTATATGGTACAGAGCTTGGTTCTTCAAGCATTGCCAGAGATGTTGGAGAGGAAATGACTGTTGAGCAGACGCTCTATGGAATGATGCTAGAATCAGCAAATGAGTGTGCATACGCATTAGGCGAGCATGTTGCTGGTGATATGGATAGCTTCGTTGATATGATGAACGCCAAAGCCAAGGAGCTAGGCTGCAAGAACACTCACTTCAACAATTCCAATGGTCTTCCTGATGAAGAGCATTATACAAGTGCTTATGACATGGCGTTGATTTCAAGAGCTGCATACAAGATTCCAAAGTTTGCAGAAATAGTTGGAACAAAGAACTACACAATCCCAGCTACAAATAAGCATTCAGATCCAACGCCACTTAATAACCACCATCAAATGCTTCATTACTACAAGACAAATCAGTATTTGTATGAGTATTGTTTAGGTGGTAAAACAGGATACACTGTAGTGGCAGGCGCAACACTTGTTACATATGCAAAGAAAGATGGAATGACACTTGTGTGTGTTGTAATGAAAGATACAACCACAGATGAGTATACTGATACAACAAACCTGTTTGAGTACTGTTTTGACAACTTTAGCAAGTATGCAGTAGCGGATTTTGCTTCAATATCAGAGGATGATGTTAATGTAACAGGAATCCTTAGTGAAAACAGTGAATTAATAAAAGTAGATGAAGATGGAATAATCGTTATTCCAAAGACAGCCAGCATATTAGATGTAACCTCAACAGTAGTTCCTTATTCTGATTCGGAAGATTCGTCAGTTATAGGCCAGCTACAATACTCATATGCAGATAAGTCTGTAGGATATGCAAATCTGATATTTACAAACGCAGAAACAGCCGGAAGCTATCCATTCGATAATATTCCTGTAGAAAATGGTGGAAGCGGTAAAGAATATATACAAGTTGACTATCCAAAAATTGGATTAGTAATCCTTATAGTTCTTGCGGTTATTTGTTTGATTATGTTTATAAGAAGTAAATCAAGTGAGATACTTTTATTCAGACATCGATTCATGAGCAGACATCAAAGACCACAAAAGACAAACATGACTATCATTAGAGATAATGGTAAGAGAAGAAAAAGACGTAGATAAACGACAAGAAATGTCCTAATTCTTTATAATAACGACATAGTATAATAAAAACGACAGCCTATTTTTACTAGACTGTCGTTTTATATTTTCACAGACATCAAAATTATTTTCACGTTTGTAGAAAATATTTATCTATTAATCAGACTATTTATCAGAATTTCCAACTGATGCTTGTTGTTTGTAAACAATATGATTCCATTTGAAGAGTTAATCATGGTGATTACCTTATCTGCAAATGTATCTGATTCAGAAAGAAGCTGGAATAGATAATCCTTATATTTTCCATCGGCCTTCAAAAATAAAGTTTCATAATTCTCAAAAGGAGCAAGCTCGCAATGAGACTTTGTCATAAGAAAAGCGATTTCTTTATCCTGGCCAAGCTGTTCTTCAGTTTTGTTTATAATGAAATAGCCTCGATCATCCTTTGGCATACCAAGAGCTTTCACTGCACGTTGAACCTGTTTTGTTAAGCTGTCACTGGCAGGATATAGAGACTGGAAGTAGCTCATGAAATCAGAAGCGCTTTTGAAATGTTCATTTGTACCTCGCTCAAGGACCTCGGTCATTAGTATCTTTTTAATTACCTTCTCACATTCTTTACGAGAAGGATTTTTTCTAAGAGTGATTTTTTCTTCAGACATATATTCCTCCAAAAAGACAATATTAATTGCTATATTTGTATTATAGGACAAATATACGACAAATAGAAGACAGATTATAAAATATAATAGAACTAAGGATTAGTTGACACCTCAATAATAGAATGTGATAATGAAGAAAATAACCTCGTAAAGCAAGCAGGAGTGGAAAAAATGGAAAACTTATTTTCAAGAGATGAAAAGAAGCAGTATCAGCTGGAGCAGATTAATGATTTAGTAGAAGCTAACGGCGGATTAATTAAAACAAGTGAAATTGAAGCCCTGGGAGTAGACTATCGTCGCGTGCTTAAGTTCGTAGAAGAGGGATATTTAATCAGAGTAAAAAGCGGATACTACACTACAAAGTATTTTGAATGCAGTGAAGAACAGTGGATTTATAAGTTGTTTGGAGAAGATGGCATCCTCACAATCGAATCTGCATTATGGGTATATGGTTATTTGAAGGATAGACCATACAAGTGGAGTATTGCGATTAATAAAAACACAAGTAAATCTAGATTCCATATTGATTATCCAATTGTGGAGCCATACTATACAGAGCCAGAAGTTCTTGAGCTTGGTGTAACAGAAGCAGATTTCGCTGGTGGTCGCATGAAAATCTACACTAAAGAAAGACTTATCTGCGACGTTTTGAAATATCAAGAAAAGATAGATAGAGAAATATTCAAAACAGGAGTATTAGCCTACATCATGGATGAGAAAAAAGATGTAGCGAAGCTTATGGAATATGCCAAGGAACGTAAGGTCCTTAAAAAAGTCCAGAATATGATAGGTGTGTGGTTGTAATGATTAACAAAGGAAACATAAAGGAAAAGTCGGAACAACTTAATATTCCTTTCAAGAATTTGCTTTCTGCAGCAGTATGTGAAATTGTAATAGAACTGCTTGCCAATGGAAAATATTGCAACGAGCTATATCTTTGTAATTCAGCAGAATTCAAATCCGATGTCTACAAAGATCTTTGCATCAGTAATATCTACTACGAGTATGTAAGAGACCTTGATGACAAAATGGCAATCCTTTATATGCGAGATATATTGAAGGAGATAATGGCCAAAGGAGCTCTCGAGGGCATGGCGGTAAATGGTTCTGTTGGAGAAACAGGAATTAGTTTAAAGATAACCGTCGATGATATGTATATTCCAATTAATCTATATTTCAAAAAGCACGGTGCAAGCCATGAACCGGAAAAGATTAGTTTGGAACTCATTGCCTATGGAAATCGAAAAGTCGATGTGCTCATCAATCCAAAAGAGGAAGAGCTATCAAAGCATTTGCTTGAAATAATAGATAAACTAGAGCTTATTAACAACATGGATCATTATTATGATGCATATGAAATCCTTACATCAAATCCAGTAAATGGACGAAAGGTGAAGGACAGATTAACTGAGCTTGTAAAAGAAAAAGGTATAACCATTGATGATTCAAGACTTAATATGCTAAAAAGCTACGGTGACTACACCTACATGAAAAGAAAGTGGAAGGTTGAGTTGAGGCAAAAAAAGAAGTCCGAGCCACAGTGGTCGGACGTTAATAATTGCCTAATGAATTTTTTAAGCCCAATCTGGGACGCCATGGAAAAGAACATGGTCTTCCTTGGAGATTGGATGCCACAGCTTAAGCGCTTCCTTGATTAAGGATTAGCAAACAAAGTTGTGTTTTAAAATGGAGAAAACAGCATAGTAATAAGAGCTTCTGTCGTTTACTTTGTAGAACTGTTGCTCCATGGAAATAGATGAAATGCTCTTAATAATTTCCGTATCCACAAGATTGGTATAGCATCTAGCCTGAATGTAACTCTTGGTAGTTTTTTTGAAAAAGATACCTTTGAAAAGAGGGCCGATGCAACGCTTGTGATAAACACCACAGATGGTATTTAAAAATTCACCATCAAACTTAAAAGATGTGATGTCGTAATTATATGAATGGTCATAGAGATAAGCTGCAATGCGTGGATCCATAAATGGAGTGTCCACTGACATGAAAAAAGCTCTATCTCCTGAAATCATTGTAAGGCAGGAAAGAATGGCGCCTACAGGGCCGGCGTTTCGATAGATATCAGGGATTTCCTGAGCATCAAGGCCCAAATGAGTAAGGTCACCACGCTCATTTACTGAAAGGTAAATTTTATCAAAAAATGGACTGAATTTATCGTAGATATATTCAACCATAGTTTTATCTTCAAAGGGTAAAAGTGCTTTCTTTGTACCCATGCGGGAACTATCGCCACCGCAAAGGATAACTAAAGTCCTATTCATAACATCCTCCTTGCTTTGATAAAATCCATTATATTGATTCTTTGTAGAAAATAAAAGCTAGAAAATGAGTTTAGAAAAAATATTAGAAGATTATTCAAAATCGAATATGTATCCATTCCACATGCCAGGCCATAAGAGAATGATTGATGGACCATACAAAATTGATATGACGGAAGTGGATGGAGTGGACGATTTGCATGACCCGCAGTCGGTTATAGCAGAGGAGCAAGAAAGGTTAGCTAGAATTTATGGAGCTGATAAAAGCTTTATTCTGGTTGGCGGCTCTACTGTTGGAAACCTTGCTGCGATATACAGCAGCTGCAGTGAAAATGATTTGATATTAATCCAGAGGAATTCCCATAAAAGTGTTTATAATGGTGCAATCCTAAGACACTTGAAGGTTGGATATATTAACTCCAAGGCAGATGAAAATGGAATATACAAGGCAGCAACTTTAGAAGAGATTAAATCTGCAGTAGAAAAGTATGGTCAGCCTAAAGCAATTTTACTGACAAGCCCTACATATGAGGGATATCATTGCAAGCTGGAAGATATTTCAAAATACTGTCACGCAAAAGGCATAATACTGATAGTTGATCAAGCTCACGGAGCACATCTAGGATTCAATGATGAATTCAAAGAATCTGCAGTTGGTAAAGCAGACATAACTATCCAAAGTCTTCATAAAACTCTGCCGGCACTTACACAGACGGCGGTAATCCACGTGGATGGAGATAGAGTTGATAGTCGAAAGATTGCAGCAGCTTTGGATATTTTCGAGACTAGTTCACCAAGCTATGTACTGATGAATTCCATTAGTCACTGTATGACCATTCTTGAACAATCTGCGGATATGTTTAGGGATTATGTGGATAACTTACAGGATTTCTACAAGATTAGTGGACAATTAAAGCACCTAAAAATAGTCGTTGAATCTGGCGAAACAAAGGACCCGGGAAAGCTTGTAATAATTACAAAGCACACAAATATCTCCGGAGTGGAGTTGGCTAGAATCCTTAGGGATAAATACGAAATAGAAACAGAGCTTTCAAGCTTTTCATATCTGCTTGCCATGACAAGCATTATGGATTCCAGGGAAGGTTTTGAGAGATTAAAAAAAGCATTGCTTGAAATTGACAAAGAACTAGAAGCAGGCAATATTGATGTGCCAATGGTCTGGATTGATAGTGAAAAAATAATGGAGCCTTGGGAAGCCAAGAAAGGCGCAGGTCGACAGGTCAACCTGGCGCAGGCTACAGGACTTGTCTGTCAGGATGAGATTTGTCTTTATCCGCCAGGGGCACCTGTTGTAGTACCTGGAGAAGTCATTTCAGCGGAGGCAATCAAACTGATCCGCCAGGCAAAGGAAAGTGGAATACACGTAACAGGAATAAATAATGACTGTATCTACGTTGTCAATTAGCCTTGGCTGAATTATACTTTAGATACAAAAGAAAAAAGAGGACAAAATGGGAAGTATTTATTGCATAATGGGCAAAAGCTCATCGGGAAAAGATACAATATTTAAGCTTTTGCTAGACAAAGGGGATTTAGACCTAAAGCGAATTGTTTCATATACAACCAGACCAATCAGAAGTAATGAAAAGCCTGGTGATGAATACAATTTCGTTTCCATCGAAGAAAAGGATAAATTAGTAGAGGCGGGAAAGGTAATCGAAATTCGTAAATACGATACTGTTCACGGTCCATGGTTCTATTTTACTGTAGATGATGGCCAGATTGATTTATCGAAAAATGATTATCTTATCATTGGTACAGTTGAAAGCTTTGTAAAGATTCGTGATTATTACGGAAAAGACGCTGTTTTGCCGATATATATAGAGGTAGATGATGGTGTTCGTCTTTCGAGAGCACTTGAAAGAGAACGCAGTCAGGAACACCCAAAGTACGAGGAAATGTGCAGACGATTCTTGGCTGACCAGCAGGATTTCTCACAGGAGAATCTGGATGCAGCGCAGGTTTCAAATGTCTTCAAAAACGATGATGACAGTAGAATCACTTGCGATAGAATCGCCGCCTTTATAAAAGATAGAAGGGGTTAGCATGGATATTAGAGTAAATGATGTGAGCCAAGTTCAACCTACAGACCAGGCAAAATCCACAGCACCTGTAGATGACACATTCAAATTTACACTTGCAGCAGCCGTAGATGATGCTGAGCTTCAGGAAAAGCTCACAAATCTTTTAAACGACATAACCACTCAGGGAAAGCTTTTGTCTGAGCATATGGACATTCGTGACATGAAGCGATATCGCGGATTGGTCAAGGATTTCCTTAACGAGGTTGTAAATCGAAGCCACAAGTTTTCGCGAGAAAACTTTTTAGACAGACGTGGCCGCCATAGAGTTTATGGTATGATAAAGCTTGTAGACGAGCATATGGATGAGCTGGCAACAGCCCTTGTTCAGGATGAAAAGGACCACATTGATATATTAAATAGAGTAGATGAAATCAGGGGATTGCTCCTTGATATAATCACCTAGATTAGGAGAATTTTGTTAGATGAGCTTTGCGCAGATAGTAGGGCAGGAAGAGGCAAAAAGCCTATTAAGAAATGCAGTTAAAACAGGAAATCATAGCCATGCCTATATTTTCAGCGGTGAAAAAGGCTCAGGAAAGATGATGCTTGCAGAGGCATTTGCGGCAATGCTTCAGTGTGAAAATCCATCTGAAGATGATGCTTGTATGGAATGTCATTCCTGCAAACAGGCATTATCAAGAAACAATCCTGATATTATTTACGTTAGAAGAGAAGATGGCAAAAACAACATCAGCGTAGATGTAGTACGTGAGCAGATTGTAAATGATGTTGATATCAAGCCATATAGCAGCAAATATAAAATCTATATCGTAGATGAAGCAGAGAGAATGAATCCTCAGGCACAGAATGCCATTCTTAAGACCATTGAGGAACCACCTGAATACGCGATTATCATTCTGCTTACAGCAAATCATAATGCATTTCTTCAGACAATCTTGTCTAGATGCGTTCTTATCCAAATGAAATCCGTAGATACAGAAAGCATAAAGCGGATATTGCAGACACAGTATGAGACTGTTGATTATCAGGCTCAGATGGTGGCCAGCTTTGCCCAGGGAAATGTGGGAAAAGCCATAGCGTTAGCTACAGACGTCACCTTTAATGATGTAAAAAATCGCGTTGTTGCTCTTTGCAAAAAAGCAAGCAAAATGGATGAGCAGCAGATAGCCGACGAAGTAAAATCCATCAAAGAGGACAACGATAGAGATAAAAAAGAAGATTCCGATAATGAGAAATTTCAGCCATTTATCGAGCAATTGCTAGATTTAATAACTCTTTGGTATCGAGATGTGCTATTATATAAATCGACATCGAGGGATGATTTACTGCTATTTTCAGAGGATGCCTTCGATATTCACGACCAGGCACAGAGCCTGTCATATCATGGCCTAAACGAGATTTTTGATGCAATCTCAGAAACTAGAGCCAGACTAAATGCAAATGTCAATTTTGAATTGACCATTATGCTTCTTATACAGAGGATGAGAAATCCTGAAAACTAAAGGAGACACTAGATGATAAAGGTTATTGGAGTACGCTTCAGAGGAGGCGGAAAAGTATATTATTTTGATCCAAACGGCATAGAGCTTAAGCGTGAGGATCAGGTTATTGTTGAAACAGTTCGCGGTGTAGAAATCGGAACAGTTTTACTTGTAGACAAGGAGATTTCGGATGATGAGGTTCCAGGACCTATCAAGAAAATCATCCGCAAGGCTACCGAGGAAGACGCTAAAAAAGCTATAAAGAACATTGAAAAAGAAAAAGAGGCTATGCGTATTTGCGAGGAGAAAATCGCAAAGCGTGAGCTTGAAATGAAGTTAGTTGGTGCTGAGTACACATTCGACAACAACAAGCTTATTTTCTATTTCACAGCAGATGGACGTATTGATTTCAGAGAGCTTGTAAAGGATCTTGCAGCAGTGTTCCATACACGTATCGAGCTCCGTCAGATTGGTGTTCGTGACGAGACAAAGCTTATGGGTGGCATCGGAATCTGCGGTAGAGAGCTTTGCTGTAAGAGCTGGCTTGGTGACTTTGTTCCAGTATCAATCAAGATGGCAAAGGAGCAAAACCTTTCACTTAACCCTACAAAAATCTCAGGACTTTGCGGCAGACTTATGTGCTGTCTAAAGAACGAGCAGGAAACATACGAATACCTCAACAGCCGCCTTCCAGGAATCAATGACTCAGTTACAACTCCTGAGGGAATCAAGGGTACAGTTCAGTCAGTAAACGTTCTTCGTCAGACTGTTCGCGTTCTTTTTGAAGATGGCGATTTAAAAGAGGTAAAGGATTATCCTACATCAGTTCTTAAGTTCAAGCCTCGTAAGAAAAAGGTACAGGTTTCTAAGGAAGAGGCAAAGGAACTTGCCGACCTGGAGGATAATTAATGAATAATCTGTTGCAGGAAGACGAGCGACTAGATGATTTACAAATAAATGGATATCAAATAATTCAGCATCCTGACAAATTCTGTTTTGGCATGGATGCTGTCTTGCTATCGGGCTTTGCTAGTGTCAAGGAAGGAGAAAGAGTGCTGGATTTGGGAACGGGCACAGGGATTCTGCCTATTCTTCTTGAAGCCAAGACCGAAGGAAAGCATTTCACTGGCCTTGAAATTCAGCCTGAAAGTGCAGATATGGCACGACGTTCAGTATTGTTTAATCATCTGGAAGAGAAAATTGATATAATAGAAGGTGACATCAAAAGTGCTAGTGAAATCTTTGGGAAAGCTTCCATGGATGTTGTCACCAGCAATCCACCATACATGACAAATCATCATGGATTAAAGAATCCAAACGACGCAAAAGCTATAGCTCGACACGAGCTGCTTTGCACCCTGGATGATGTGGTGAGAGAAACAGCAGCTGTTTTAAGGCAGCGAGGCAGATGTTATTTTGTACATAGACCATCACGCATAGTAGAAATCTTTGAAGCCATGAGAAAGTACAAGCTTGAGCCAAAGAGGATGCGCCTGGTTTACCCATACGTGGACAAGGAACCAAACATGGTTCTGATAGAAGGTGTGCGTGGCGGCGGAGCCCAGCTTACAGTGGAGGCGCCATTGATTGTTTACAAGGAGCCAGGCCAGTACACAGATGAAATCTACGAGATATACGGATTAGATAAATAATTATCTTCCAATAGGAGATTATAAATGTCACAGACAGGAACAGTATATTTAGTTGCAACTCCAATAGGAAACCTTGAGGATATGACTTTTAGAGCAGTAAGAATCCTCAAAGAGGTGGATTTAATTGCAGCAGAAGATACAAGAAATTCAATAAAGCTATTAAATCATTTTGAAATAGACACACCTATGACCAGCTACCACGAGTTCAATAAAGTGGAGAAGGCCATCACTTTAATAGAAAAATTAAAAGAAGGTCAGAACATTGCGGTAATCACGGACGCAGGCACACCTGGAATATCAGACCCAGGGGAAGAGCTTGTTAGGATGTGTTACGACGAGGGAATCGAGGTCACATCAGTGCCAGGACCAGCAGCATGTATCACAGCTGTTACCATGTCTGGACAGGCTTGTAGAAGATTCGCTTTTGAGGCATTTCTTCCAAAAGACAAGAAAGAACGTCGTAGAGTTCTAGAGGAGACCAAAAACGAGACAAGAACTGTCATTATTTACGAAGCACCACATCATCTGATAGGCACATTAAAAGAGCTTGCGGAGGTGCTTGGTGAGGACAGAGGCATCACACTTTGTAGAGAGCTTACAAAGAAACACGAAGAAAAAGAGAAGACCACAATCGGTGGAGCTTTAAAATCCTACGAGACCAAAGAGCCTAGAGGAGAGTACGTTCTTGTTATAGCTGGCAAATCTAAAGCAGAGGTTTTAGAAGAAGCAAGAGCGGCATATGAGGACATGACCATTGAAGAGCACATGGATATGTACTTAAGCAAGGGCATGGATAAAAAGGAAGCCATGAAGGCAGTGGCAAAAGATAGAGGAGTCAGCAAGCGAGATATTTACAACGCTTTGCTATAGGAGATAGGAGAATATAATGCATTTCATCGTGGATTTGTTTACAAACAAGATTTTTTTAGCACCTGCAGCAGGATGGTTTATTGCGCAGATTATTAAAATCATTATTGATACTGTAAAATCAGGTTTTTGCAAGGAGAGACTATACGGCGGAGGGGGAATGCCAAGCTCTCACTCAGCCACAGTTACAGCGCTTATGGTTGTGACTGGCGCAATTTACGGGGCTTCCTCATTTGAATTCGTAATGGCATTATTCTTTGGAATCGTTGTCATTTATGATGCAAGAGGAGTTCGATTTGAAACACAGCGCCAGGGCAAGGCACTGAACAATCTTAACGAAGAGCGTAAGGAAGAAGGCAAGCAGCCACTTGATATCAACAGATTTAAGGAAAAGATGGGTCACACCATTCCAGAAATTGCTGTTGGAATACTCATCGGAATCATCTGTGCTGCAGTTGTTTTACACCTTAACATTTAGAATTTAAGAAGGGGGGAAATGTTTTGGATAAAATTGAAGAACTGAAAAATATGATAGAAGAATCATCGAAAATCGTATTTTTTGGCGGAGCAGGAGTATCCACAGAGAGCGGAATTCCAGATTTCAGAAGCAAGGACGGTTTGTACAATCAGCATGATGTCAGATTCGATATGTACCAGCCAGAGTATCTACTTAGTCACAGTTGTCTGATTAGGGAGCCAAAGGTTTATTTCGAATTTCATCGTCAAAAGATGGATACACGAAACATCGAGCCAAACAATGCTCATAAATATCTGGCAAAGCTGGAAGAAATGGGTAAGCTCACAGGCGTGGTTACTCAAAATATCGACGGCCTACACCAGAAGGCTGGCAGTAAGAAAGTCTATGAAATCCACGGCAGTGCACTTCGTAATTACTGCATGAACTGTGGAACAAGCTATCCAGTAGATTTCATTTTCGATTCAGAGGATGAGATTCCAAAGTGCGATTATTGCGGTGGCACAGTCAGGGCAGATATCACTCTCTACGAAGAGGGATTGCCTGAGGACGCAGTAGAAGGCGCAATCAGAGCCATTTCAGAAGCAGATATGATGATTATTGGCGGAACATCACTTACAGTGTATCCGGCAGCATCATTTGTTAATTATTTCAGAGGAAAATACCTGGTAATAATCAATCAAACCGATTTATCTGTTCGTAGAGCAGAGAACACACTGGTGATTACCGACAGAATCGGACAGGTGTTTACAGAATTAGCAAAGCTTCAGGGAATAGAATTGTAATTCACTGAGAATAATACAAAAAATACAATAAAAATTCAGTTAAGCCTTGAAAAACGCACAGCTTCATGCTATTATCTTAATTCGTGGTATAAAACATTTATATCCTTGCTAGGCTAGCATTGCTAGTTTGGCCAATAGACCAAAAGGAGGTAGAAAGCATGAACAAGTATGAATTAGCACTCGTTGTTAATGCGAAGATCGAAGACGATGCAAGAACTGCCACAGTTGAAAAGGCAAAGGAGTATATCACTCGCTTTGGTGGACAGATCTCAGACGTCGATGATTGGGGCAAGAAGAGACTTGCTTATGACATTCAGAAGATGAATGAAGGATACTATTACTTCATCCACTTCGATGCTGAGCCAGGCGTACCTGCTCAGATCGAGGAGAATGTTCGCATCATGGACAACGTACTTCGATTCTTATGCGTTAGAGCTGACGAGGCTTAATAGTATAAGATAAGGAGATTAATTATGAATAAAGTTATTCTTATGGGACGTCTCACAAGAGACCCAGAAGTTCGTTACGGTGGAGCAAACAACAGCGCTGTTGCAAGATTTTCATTAGCAGTTGATCGTAGATTTAAGCGTGATGGAGATGAGCAGACAGCTGATTTCATTAACTGTGTTGCATTTGGCAAGACAGGTGAGTTCCTTGAGAAGTATGCTCGCAAGGGCACAAAGTTCGTAGTTGAAGGTCGTATTCAGACAGGCAGCTACACAAACAAGGACGGCCAGAAGGTTTACACTACCGATGTTGTATGTGAGAATGTTGAGTTCGCAGAGAGCAAGAATTCTCAGGGCGGCGGAAACAGCAGCTTCGACGGTGGCGCAGGTTTCGCACCAAGCTCAGATGCAGGCGACGGCTTCATGAATATCCCTGATGGAATTGACGAGGAATTACCGTTCAACTAAGTCAAGGCAACGAAAGCTTTGACTAACATCTATAGGAGGTTAAATCATGGCTTTTAATAAGACAGGCGATGGTCAGCAGAGAAGAAGACCAATGCATAGAAGAAAGAAAGTCTGTGTTTTCTGTGGTAAAGATAACGTTATCGACTACAAGGATACAGCAAAGCTTAAGAAGTACATTTCTGAGCGTGGAAAGATTCTTCCACGTCGTATCACAGGCACATGTGCTAAGCACCAGAGAGCTCTTACAGTAGCTATCAAGCGTGCTCGTCACGTGGCACTTATGCCATACGTACAGGATTAATTCTTGATATGATTATAAAGCACTTTCTAGGGAAACCTAGAGAGTGCTTTTTTATATTTAAACATCTAAAATCAGCCTTCCATAACTTGTTACTGGCTTTCTGAATTTTGCAGGATATAGCAAAGAAATAAGTGGTTAATATAATTATCGACTTTTTTATTCAAAGCCTAGTTTTTAGTAGGTCATAAATTATCCTCAATTTTGTTGTATTATCACCATATACAATTATGTCAAGGATGAAATCAACCTATGAAGCTTAGTCTTAAGAGAAAAATTATATCTATAAATATTATATCGCTAATTCTTGTTATCCCATTTTTTATATCTGGGGTTTCTTTTGCTGCTTCAAGCAATGAGAATACCATCATTGTCGGCGTTCCAACAGATAGATGTCCTATGATTTATATAGATGATTCCGATGGTTCAATCATTGGAATTGGTCCAGAATTACTTCGTATAGCCTGTGATAACATTGGCTATAACGTTGAATTTAAAGCTATGGAAGAACCTTCGTTGAAGGATGCGCTAGATAATACATCCTATGATATAGTCATGCCTTTAGGAAGCGAAATTGAAAGTGCATCTGGACAGTCATCAATCGTTTCTGACGATTTAATGCTAACTCCTCTCACTGTTGTAACTTCTGAGGGCGATAATGTATCAGACATTAATCGTGCAAAAATTGGAATGCTTCAGTCTCAAGCTGGTATAGCAGACACGGTAAAAAGCTTATATCCAGATATTGAAGTCATACTTTATAAAGATATGTCCAAGTGTGTAGAAGCCCTACGTAAAGACGAAGTTGACGCATTACTTCAGAATTCCTACGTTTGGAGTTATGTCCTTCAGAAGCCTTCATATATCGATTTACATGTTCAACCAACTACAATGCTTTCAATGGATTTTAGAGTTGGTGCTTTAGATACACCTAAAAATCAGGCGCTTATAGAAAAACTTAATGAAGGTATTGCTATGATTAGTGATACCCAGCGTCAGGCTGTTATTTTAGATTATACTTCTCGTAAACTGTACAAATATGATGTACAGGACTATCTTTACGCCAATAGATATGTCTTTATCATGTGTGCAATTATAATTGTTCTTGTAGCACTTCACTTTCTAGCAAAGCAACAACTGTTAAAGGAAAGAACCCAAAATCAAATTCGCCAAATGATAGACTATGACTCACTTACTGGTGCTCTTAGTATGGCCGGATTCCGTGAAAAAGTAAAAGAACTACTACTGGAAAATCCTTCCACTCCATATATTATTTCTTACAACAACATTAAGAATTTCAAATTCATAAATGACAAAATGGGAATGAACTCTGCTGATGAACTTCTATGCTTCTGGGTAGAAAAATCATTGGAGTATTTCTCTGACAAAGAGGCTATGGCCAGAATTGATGCAGATCATTTTGCTGTTTTATGCTGCCTACCTGATGACAACGGTTTCGAAGCAATGGAAACAAATGTATTTGAACCAGTCAAAAAATATTATATTAATCAGGGCAACGACTATGAAGTTCAGATATCCAGTGGTCTTTATGTCTTAACTCCTGAAGATTATAAAAATATTAACGTTGATAAGATGCTAGACTGTGCTAGATTAGCTGAAAAGAAAGCACATCTATCTATTACCGGGGGGTACGAAGTATATAACATAGATCAATGGGAAGCAGGAAGACTGCTTTCAGATATCTGCGGTCATTTTTCTACTGCTGTAAAACAGAATGAAATAAAAGTCTGGTATCAACCTCAAGTCAACTATAGAACTGGTGAAATCATAGGCGCAGAAGCTCTCTGTAGATGGAACCACGAAAAGCTAGGTTGGTTGAGCCCAGGTCAATTTATCCCAATGCTAGAACAAACTGGTCTCATCTACGATTTGGATTGTCTAGTTTGGGAAATAGTTTGCAAAGATATTCATAGATGGAACGAGCAAGGATTTAAACGTTCTATATCAGTTAACCTATCTAGATTTGATATAGAAAAGAACAAAAACATCTCAAAGCACTTCAAGAATCTTATCGAAAAGTACGATATTGAACCTTCTCAGCTAAGAATAGAAATCACTGAGAGTGCCTATGCTGATGATAACGAATTACTATTAGAGACAACTGCTCAGCTACAGGATATAGGATTTGAAGTTGAAATGGATGACTTTGGCAGTGGCTATTCATCCCTAAATATGCTTACAGAAATTCCAGTTGATGGAATTAAACTTGATTATGTTTTCCTAAAAAACACTAAGAACTTTGAGAAAAGCAAAATTGTGGTCAAGCATATCCTACAAATGCTTCGTAACCTAAAATATAAATATATTGCTGAAGGCGTGGAAACTAAAGAACAAGCCGATTTTCTTATTGCTATAGACTGTGAACGAATGCAAGGCTTCTACTTCTACAAGCCAATGCCTGTAGAAGAATTTGAAATTCTCGATTTCGATAACATAAACAATAGACCACACTAATAAAAAATCTAATATTTTTCCATGGTCGGAATTAATTTTGCATTCACAGAGGCTGATTGCCTAAAGAAAGCACAAGCTCAATTCAAGAGAGACTACAAGAGCGTTGAGCTCACAGGTATCAGCATTTATATTAAGCCTAAAGAACATAGAATCTACTTTGTTGCTAACGGAGATAAAGTTGGTTCTACAGAGTTGTAATATTGTATTATAGGCTGCCGATGGCAGCCTTTTCTCATGGACTATCTTTCATTAATAGGATCAATACTGATATTCTGTGTGGGCTTAAATTTTTTTGGGGGCAAAGAGATTATGGGTTTTGTTATATTCTTGTAGGAAAATTGTAGGGTTTATGTAAGGGCCCAGAGTCTTTTTCTTTATATTTTATAATCGTGAATTACAGTCGCATCGAATTGGTGCGGCTTTTTTATTTGTAAAGGTTGTCAAAGCTGAATACTATGGTGTTTCAACAGCCTTTTTGTTAAAATATATGAGATAATGTAAAGGCGGAAGCAAAAGGACAAAGGAGATAATGTAATTTGAAAAACATAAGATTTTATAAGGCGGAAAAGTACAATACAGATAAATATGAAAAAGTAGAAGATATGATCTACAAAACTATAGATGAAAGGCCAAGAGGTGAATATTTGGCACTTAAGGGGTGTTCAGATAAAGAGTTGGCCTCAAAATTGCTTAAATCAGAAGACTGGGTTCAGGGAACTGGAAAATTTATTGAGGATTACCTCATTCTTACATATGATGGAAAAAGATACTACCGCAAAATAGAAAATGTCGGAACAGATGATGATATTGTTTTCGAAGATTTACATGATTCTAATGAAAAGGATGTTATTTATGTGACTTCTATAGTTTTTGAGCCAGAACCTGAGTTGGAAGAAAACGAACCTAGTGATCCTTACATTTCGCAGTATCCTTTAGATGATATACTTGATAAGTTTTTTGTGTATTGTGAAGACATGTACGAAAAAGAGAATGAGAATGATAAGAATCATTCATATGTTGAATTTGCAAGTGAAAAAATAGAAGAAATTAGGGATTTACTTTCTATTATTGGCAAACATGTTTATAACAAACTTGAAGGCGAGTATGTATATCTCAAAATAGAGTAACTGCGTAGATTGTAAAAAGAGCACTTTCTAAGGGGACTATTGCTAGATAAAGAGAAAGAACTAGGAAGTATATAAACATGGATCATTTTTATTTTATTAGACACGGGGAAACCGTTTGGAACGTAGAAAATAAAATTTGCGGTGAAACAGACATCGAGCTTACAGAAAAAGGGCATGAACAAGCTATAGAAACAGGAAAAAAGATATTAGAGCAGGGAATTACTGCGGATGTAATCCTAACATCGCCTCTTGTAAGAGCAAAAGAAACAGCAAGACACATTTCTGAGATTACAGGAATACCTATGGAAATAGAGCCAAGGCTCAAAGAGCAGAATTTTGGAAGATATGAGTCCACGCCAAGAGATGGAGCAGAATTCCATGAAGCAAAAAAGGATATGGCAAGCAGATTTGGAACTGGTGAATCTATGCTCCATCTTGCTCAGAGAATATACAATCTTATAGATGATATAAAGGCATCAGATAGAGAGGTCATATTGGTAGCCCATAATGGAATTGCAAGAATGGTGGAATCCTACTTTACAGAAATGACAAATGAGGAGTTTTCATCTTGTGGAATTAAGAACTGTGAGGTTAAGAGATACGATTTTTAATATAATTCAGTAATTATAACATCATGAAAGTTGAGGGGGATAGAATTATGAATAAGAAACTGAGCATAGCACATTTATTGATTATAGTAGCCTGGCTCATTCCTTATATTCCATTATTGGAACTACGTCAGATTGTGACGCCTTTCGTAGTAACGGTTGTTTTCATATTTATTGATGTAGTTAAAAGTAATGCACATAAGGAATATAATCAATATATTTTTAAAGTATTATGTGCCAATATCGTAGGAATGATAATTACGACATTAGAGTATGAATTCTCGAACTATGCATTTTGGCAGGATGCTAACTTTGGACCAGGGATGGGAATTGTCTTTGCTGGGATTTGGGATATTATATATTGTTTTTTATTGGCTATAGCACTTCTAATAGGTTATGTTGCAATCAAAATTAAGCTTACCCGCTAAAATATATAAGGCTGCAAGGAGTAATCTTTGCAGCCATTTACTTTACGGGGTGTGGCTCAGATGGTAGAGCGCTACATTCGGGATGTAGAAGTCGCGCGTTCAAATCGCGTCACTCCGATTATTAAAAACTAAGGTTAGACAATAGAATAACTAAATCCCAGCATGTAAAAGATTTTAAACCCCAATATCGATATTCATTCCAGAGAGGAGGCCAGCATCGGCTTCCTTTCTGTTTTTTTGATAAGGATTATCTTCGTTTGGATAGGCAATCTTGGTGTGGGTGGTGCCGCCTGAAACGTAGGTGCGGCCACACTCAGGGCAGACAGCAGTATGGATAGAAACAGAGGCCTGAAGGACTTTGCCGTCGCTTTTTTCAGCTTTGTCGTAGGCATTATTTACGTGCTCTTGCTCATGGCCGCGGACACGAGCCGCAGCAGCATTAGGTGATATATGAGCAGCAGATTTAAAGGATACTTGTTCGTCAGATCCGTCCTGGTATTTTCTGCTGGCGCAAGTTTCGCATTCAATTATGCCAGCTCGCTTTGCAGCGCGTTCGCTGGTAATATTCTTGGCCAAGGACTCACTTTTGCCCTCAGCGCGCAATTCATCTGCAATTTTAGAATCAACAGGAGTTGTAGCGCCAGAATTAAAAGAATTACTATATGGAGAAAAGTTAGTGTTTATGCCATTAATACCAAACATAGAATCACCACCTTAAAACGAACAAAGGTCATATATAAAGATAATAACATTAATGTACGTCTAAAGTATGAAGTTGTATAATAGGAGCTAAAATTAGTTATATTAGGGAGTTAGGAAGGAAAAGTCCATGAAAAGAAGGATAGCTTTATCAATATGCTTGGCCTTATCGCTAGTAGCATGCGGCAAGCAAACGGTTATGCAAGAGCAGGTGTCGGCCCAGGAGGCCAACTATAGCCAGCTACAGCCTTTGGAATCTACCACAGAAGATAATGGTGAATATGATTTCACATTATGCTTCGCCGGCGATATCAACTTTGATGAAAATTGGGCCACAACACAGTATCTAAACACATGTGAAAATGGTATCGCGGATTGTATTTCACCGGAGTTGATAAGTACCATGCAGCAGGCCGATATAATGTGGATAAATAACGAGTTTACATACAGCGACCGTGGACAACCACTGCCAGGAAAAGCCTATACTTTCAGAGCCAATCCGGCCAGAGTAGAGAACCTGAAGTTGCTTGGGGTTGATATCGTGGGCCTTGCAAATAATCATGTGTACGATTATGGAAAAGACGCATTGCTTGATACCATGGATACCTTGGATGCAGCAGGGATTCCATATGTAGGAGCAGGCCATAATCTGGCCGAGGCTAGTGAGCCAGTATACATGGAAGTCCAGGGGAAGAAGATAGCATTCGTGGCTGCATCCCGTGCTGAAAAGAACAAGATGACACCACAGGCCACGGATACAGAGCCTGGAATCCTCAGATGCTATGACACAGCCCTTTTTGACGAAGAGATAAAAGAGGCTGATGCTAATGCGGATATTGTGGTGGCGTTACCACATTGGGGCACGGAATATTCCACAGTGCTGGAGCCGGTACAGACATCCACAGCCCACGAGTACATCGACGCCGGCGCGGATGTAATAATAGGCGCCCACACCCATTGCCTTCAGGGCTTTGAGTTTTATAACGATGTACCAATAGTCTACAGTCTTGGAAATTATTGGTTCAACGAAAAGACGTTAGATACCATGCTTATCACACTGCATTGCTATGGCGATAATGATGAGGAAAATATGGACGTTATCATTACACCAGCATTGCAAGCAAATTGCACAACACAGTACGTTGCTGATGAAGCAAAGCAGCGTCAATTGTATGATAGGCTTGAAAGCATATCAGTAAATGCGCAAATAAGTAATGGCGGAATCGTTACACAGGAAAAGACAGAATAGAGGAGAATATCATGACAGAATTACAAACAGGCAGACCAACGGACACAACGGGCCGTTTAGACAGGGAAATCAGAGTATATGATTATTTGGATAACCTTGGAATAGAGTACAAGCGTATAGACCATGCACCAGCGGATACAATGGAAGTTTGCGCCGAAATAGATAAATCCCTTGGTGCATTAATTTGCAAGAATCTGTTTTTGTGTAACAGACAGAAGACAAACTTTTATCTACTGATGATTCCTGGAGATAAAAAGTTCAAAACAAAGGAGCTTTCAAAGCAGATAAATTCAGCAAGACTTTCATTTGCAGACCCAGAGGATATGCTTAAGTATCTGGATATCGAGCCAGGCTCAGTTAGTGTAATGGGGCTGATGAACGATAAAGACCATGTGGTGCAGCTTTTGGTAGACGAGGATGTGAAAAACAGCGAGTTTATCGGTTGCCATCCTTGCGTAAATACATCAAGCATGAAGATAGCGGCAAAGGATATTTTTGACGTATATCTTCCTGCAGTAGGCTACGAGCCAAGAATAGTTACATTGCTTGGCGAAGACTAGAATTCAAAGGATGGAGGAAAAGACATGGACAGGTTGATACTAGGATATTTGGTCATTGCTAATATTGCAGGCCTCGCCGTAATGGGAATCGACAAAGCAAAAGCCATCAAAGGTGCTTGGCGCATTCCAGAAAAGACATTATTCCTATTCAGCTTAATAGGCGGAAGCATCGGAACATGGGCAGGGATGTACCTGTTCCACCACAAGACAAAACACTGGTATTTTGTAATCGGCATGCCAGCAATTCTGATTATCCAATTGGTTATAGCGGCATATTTAACGGGCTTGATATAGGAGAAAAATCATTAGTGAAATATAAAAATATAGTAGAAGCAAAGTTCATATCACGTCCAAATCGCTTTATAGCTCAGGTTGATATTGATGGGCAGGAAGTAACTGTTCATGTGAAAAATACTGGCCGTTGCAAGGAATTATTGCTTCCTGGCAGGACGGTTTACCTGGAAAAGGCCACAAATCCAGAGCGCAAGACACCATATGATTTGGTTGCCGTTGAGACACCTATCGGGATAATCAACATCGATTCTCAGGCGCCAAATGCGGTGGTGAAGGAATGGCTGGAAAAGCAGGATTACGATTATATTGATCCGGAGCATAAATATGGCGATTCCAGAATCGATTTCTTCATGAAAAAAGGTGAGGATGAATATCTTCTAGAAGTTAAAGGTTGTACACTTATTAAAGATGGTGTAGGCTATTTTCCTGATGCGCCTACAGAGCGTGGAGTAAAGCATTTGAGAGAGTTGGCAAAGGCTACAAAGCTTGGCTATAAGGCAATGGTAGCTTTTGTAATTCAGGTAGATGGAGTTACAGAGGTGCGTCCCAATGTGGATACTCACCCGGAGTTTGGTATCGCTTTACAAGAGGCGCGGGACGCAGGCGTACAGGTGCTGTTTTTACAGTGCCACGTAGAAAAAGATTTATTGGAGATTATTAATTAACAGATGAAACGTGATTATAAAGGAATATTGCTTACAATCTTGGGAGCCTCCTGCTGGGGGCTCTCAGGTTCTGTGGGCCAGTATTTATTTGATGTGCAGCAGATGGATAGCCAGTGGCTTGTGCCGATTCGCTTAGGCTTGGCTGGAATAATACTGATTATCTATTGCCTTGCAAAATATAAAAAAGAGACTTTTAAGCCATGGGCCACACCTGGCCAGTCTATAAACATGCTGATATATGGACTGCTAGGAGTTAGTTGTTGCCAATTTCTATATTTCCTAACGATAGAGCTTTCGAACGCAGCTATCGGCACGATTTTGCAGGATCTAGCACCTATTTTTATACTTTTTGTAACCTGTCTACAGGGAAAAAGATGGCCTAGAGTAGGGGAGATATGTGCAATTCTACTGGCAATCCTTGGTGTATTCTTCCTTACAACCCATGGAAACATCGAAAACCTTTCGGTTGCTAAGGGGGCTCTGATAGCGGGAGTTGGTAGTGCAGTATGCGTAATGATTTACAATGTTCTTGCGCCAAGAATCACCAGCGACACACCTGTAGTTATCGCTCAGGCATGGTCATTTTTGATGGGTGGCGCATTTGGATGCCTTGTCTTTAGAATATGGCAAATCCCTTACACACCAAACATCTACGGACTTCTTGGCATAGCCTTCGTAGTACTTGTTGGAAACATCGGGGCATTCACGCTATACATCAGCGGTGTTAAGCGAATCGGTCCAAACAAGGCCAGCCTTTACAGCTTTGCAGAGCCTATAACTGCTGCAATCATCGGAACTACAATCCTTGGAAACAAGTTCACAGTGTACGATGCGCTTGGTTTTGCGCTGATATTCCTGATGCTGTGCAGTATTACGTTTTCAAAAAAAGAATAGAGATTATAAGACAACAGACAAAAGCTGTTGTCTTTTTTATTGAAAAAATAGATGAAAGTGTCATACTAGAAAATGCAGAAAAAAGGAGACATAATATTATGAAAAAGAAAGCTTTGTTATTAATGTTAAGCGCAAGCCTTATTTTAACAGGCTGCAAAACAATTAAAATTACAATTGAGGATGATGAGGATACACAAGCTACAGATTCAAAGGCGGATTCGCAGACAGAATCCACAGAAACAGCAACTACAGATGATGAGACTGAGGGGCTAGAGAACAACGATGAAAATATCACAGAATCACCAGCAGCTATCACCATCAAAAATCCATCATGGGATAAGTTCAATAACACAGGATTAAATGCTGATGATTACCCACATCTTTCCCTTACCAAGACAAAGGAGGAGAGTCAGGACTGGCTCGATACTGATGTGTGGTGCCAGAAGAATGGTTTCGAGTATCAGAAGCTTCCATACTCAGATGGAACATTTACATACATGGGGCTCTATCCAAAGGATGATTATTCATGCACAGCACTTACAATTTCATCCGAGAGCACAGGGGATATCATTTATTATTTGGATTTATACGAGCTTTGCTATGGACCAGATGAATCAGGCAGATATTCACAGGCTGTGCAGGATATTCAGTATGCAGTGATGGATGAAAATGCCAATATCCTTTATGTTTCAATCATGCACAACGGATATTCTAGCGAGAACCCATTATCAAGCCACATCGTAGCTATCGACCTTCAGAAAAATGAAGTGATTTGGCGAAGCGAGCCACTTGTATCAGGCCTTTGTAACTTCATCGTGGATGATGATACAATCATCTGCGGATATGGTTTTACATCCGAGCCAGACTACATCTACTTGCTTGATAAGCACACAGGCGACAAGGTGGATGAGATTTCGGTAAAATCAGCACCAGAGCAGTTTGATATCAAGGGTGACACACTTTATGTGGCCACATACAACACAGCCTACGAGTTTACTATTCAAAGATAGAAAAGGATAAATAAATGAGCGAAAACGAAAAACTTCAGTGGGAAGAGGTATCCTGCGAACATATTGTAAATGACGAATGGATAGATTTCAGAAAAAGCAGATACAGATTTCCAGATGGAAGAGAATTTGAGCCATACTACAGCTACAGCCGCCGCGACTATGTGGTAATAGTAGCCACAGATGAAGAAGGAAATTATATCTGCGTAAGACAGTATCGTCAGGGAATCAAGCAGGTGACTACAGAGTTTTGCGCAGGTGGAATTGAGCGCACAGATGGCAAAGAATACGGAAACCGCCATGATGCTGGCAGCACAGAGGACGCTCTAGCGGCAGCAAAGCGTGAGCTTATGGAGGAGACAGGTTACGAAAGCGATGACTGGAAGTTCCTCCTTACTGTTCCATCAAATGCTACTATGGCTGATAATTATGCTTACATCTACGTTGCGAAGAATTGCAGAAAGGTGAGCGGGCAGAACCTTGATGAGACAGAAGTCTTAAACGTTCATCTTTACAATAGAGCACAGATTGATGAGATGATTGCCTCAGGTGAATTCCCACAGGCTAATCACATTCTTGCGTTGCTCCTTGCAGATAAGGAAGAGAATAAATAATAAAAAAGTGATTACTCCGATAATACAGAGTAATCACTTTTTGAATTCCATAAAATCCATTCATCATAGCCGGCATCGTAGACAGCCTGAATTTCGCTGTCGATGGCGGCTTTGTCATATTCTATGTGGCCTTCCAAATTTTCAGCGGTGAAGGCCTGAAGCCATGGGCGAACGGTCGATTTATCCTCATCTGGGATGGAAGCCAGCGCATCTGCGGAGCCTGATAAAGCACCGTAGATGGTATCGTAAGGATTGGCATCAGGTACATCTAGACCGAAATCTCCGGCAGCATAATGAGATGGATAAATCATTGGGCTGATGCAATCAACAGTTGAGGCGAAGTCAGTGTAGCTTTGGCCGATGTGCTTTGCATCCACATCACTTGTAATAATTGTTCCGAAGACATTGGCGCTGACAGGAGTAAAAGCTTTTTCATGAACAGCAGAAGTGATTTGTGAAAGGAAGCTGTTGATGTATTCTTGTCTGCTTTCATCATCAGAGGCAACGCCATAAACAGCATCTTCCGAGTTCTGGCCTACTGGAAAACGAACATAATCAAGCTGAATCTCATCAAAACCGAGGAGAGCGCAATCTACGGCAATGTCTGTCACATAATCCCATACTTCCTGTTTGCATGGATTAACCCATGCATTTCCCATTGAATCAACCACTGGCTCACCAGTTGAATCCAGCAACGCCAGCTCAGGATGAGCCTCAGCTAAAACTGGGTCCTTAAAGCAAGAGATTCGGCCGATGACGTAAATATCGTTATCGTGAAGAGTTTGTAAAAGCGCTTTAATATCCTTTATGTATGGGATACAAGCTTTGGTTTCGTCGGTATCTGGATTGTCTAGATAAAAGGAGACGTTTCCGGAATCTTCCTTAATATCAAGTACAACAGCATTCAAATCAGTGGAGTTTATAAGATCTATTAATTCATCCATTTTTTCAGTGCCGGCAGTTGGCGCAGTCACATAGATGCCATGGACCTTAGGATGTGAGAAGGTATGTTCATCAGGTGAAATAATAGGAGCGGATCCATTATCATCACTATGTTCTTTGATAACGGTGGCTTTACTAACCGAACTTATAATCAGCACGGCAACAAGAATGGCCGCGGAAATTCCAAATGCAATAGCTAAAGGTAAATATCGTTTAATATATTTCATAAAAATCTCCCCAAATGTATGTTAGGTATAATAATACAACATATTTAAATAATTTTAAAACGCTCTGGCAAAATAGTGTTAGAATTAGAACAAGAGATTTGTTGTAATGAGACCGATTCTATGATACAAAATATAGTAAAAATCTTAGGATAATAGGAGTGGATATGACATATTTAACTTGTTTTTTTCTCGACAATGAGAAGGATATTATTGTAAATCTCTACAAGGATCTAGACAGGATGTATTATGTCCTGACCACGCCAAATCACAGTACAGGTAATCTTATTCGTAACATTTCAAAGACCTGTAACCTTCCACTTTCACAGGATGACAATGGAATGCTTATTATCACAGACGAAATCCCATGTTTTATAGATGGAAATAATCAGGAAAGCTATATCTTCAAGCTGGCAGACACTGAGATTGCCAGCATTTATCCTGATGGCACGGTAGATAGAAAAGCTACAATCCCAGCCATTGCAAAGACTCTCATGAGTCAGACAAAGGATTTCAAGCTTCCTGCTGGAAAGACAATATTCAAGACATTCATCCGAAAGGATTTAAAATTCAGAGCAGATTTGCACACCCACATGAACGGCAATTTGACAGGCGATATCCTTATTGCATTGGGAATTGCTCACCAGATTCGCTATCCACTTTATTATGTAAAGAAGCTGGAGCTAGAGCTTACTGATGCCCAGTGGGAAAAGGTAAATGCCCAGCGTGAAAAGGTTGCCAGACAGTTCGTATCATCAGATTTGCAGGGCAAGTATTTGGACCGCAGAATCAACGACAACACATTTATAAACTTTGCAGACCTAATCCTAAACAACCTGGATAATGCAGAGATGAATATCGTAAAGATTAGAAATTCTCTGGCTGTTATCAAGGATGGACAGGCCGTATTTACAAACCTGGAAAAGGTTTACCTGTATCGCTATGTATTCTGTAAAGGAAAGGAAAGCGAGGAGCAGATACCTTTTGCAAAGGTGGATATGATTCCAGATGAGGATGTTAAAAACGCCCTTAAGCAGATGCTTCGTGATAGGGAAAATCCTGATTATTGCCACAATACAATCTTCCAGGATAAGCTTCTTTGGATTGCCAGAAGCTACAAAAAGCAGGGCGTTTGCTATGCAGAAATCAGTGACACAACCCTTGTTAAAAAGTACGAATCAATCGAAATGCTTAGACAGGTTCATGCAGTTATGCCAAGCATTTACCAGGAGACAGGTGTCATGATTCGATTTCTTGCAGCGATGCGTCGTATCCCTCTTACAATCGTTAAGGATGCTGTCACTCCAGCCAACTACCTGGAGCAGAACTTAGAGGTGCTTAAAGCAACAGCCCTTGATCCATATGTGGCAGGCTGCGATTTCGTAGGCGAGGAGATAAACGATATTATCACCCTCAAGCCTGCCTTCAAAGAAATCGTAAAGATTGCAAAGGCTGATCCAAGCTTTGTTATCAGAGTTCATGCAGGAGAAAATGATAGCCAAAAGGACAACATCGCCCATTCAATTGCCTGCGTAAAAGAATCATTGGAGCCAGGCCAGCAGATGCCAAAGATGCGATTAGGCCATGGACTTTATACATATAGCCTTGCTTCAAAGAAGGGCAAGGAGACTTTAAAAGAGCTAAAGGAAAACAACGTGGTTCTTGAGTTCCAAATCACAAGTAACGTGCGTTTGAACAACCTGAACTCACTTCAGAATCATCCACTTAAGCAGTACCTTGAAAAAGGAATTTCCTGCGTACAGGGTACAGATGGTGCAGCCCTCTATGGTACAAACTCTATCGACGAGCAGCTTTCTCTGGAGAAAATGCTTGGTCTTACGGACGAAGAATTAAGAAAGATGCACGATTCCGAGAGCAAGATAATCGAAGAAAGCCAAAAGGCATATTCAGTAAAGAAGGCAGCCTTCACAGAGCTTTTAGGCGAACGCGACATGGAGGAGGTTCTCCTTGAAAAGATGCAGGCCGTTACCATTTCAAAGGCAAAGGCCAAATCTGCACCAAAGCTTGATGCCAACACAGAGCTGAAGGACCAGATTGAGGAAATCACATGGGATAGAACACCAGTGGTTCTCCTTGGTGGAAGTTTCAACACAGAAAACAGAACAACAAAAATCAGCGCCAATGCTATAAAACAAATGGATGACATGCTCGAATACATGAGCCCAGATGAGGTTTGCTTCGTAATCGGTCACAAGCTTTCCGGTTATGAAAAGTACTTGCTAGACCACAATGACAAGGGCTTCAGAATCTATTCATTTGTGCCTGCTCTTATCACAAAGAAAGAGGCAGAAAAGATTAAGGAAGCTGATGTTAAGGTTCGAGTTTCAATCGAGGCTGAAGGAATGGGAATATACAAAAGTATTAACTATGAGATTTTCGAGCGTCGCCCATCAGTGGTAGTAGCCTTTGATGGAAATAGTGCAGCAGCCAATCTTATCCAGGAGGCAAAGAACGGAAAGGGCCGCTCAGCCATCCTTATTTGGAACCATTCCAAGACTCTTATGCAGAAGGCAAAATCCCTTCACGGTTATGTATATTCTTTCGATGGGGAGACACCTTTGACGGATATTTTTGATTCACTAAAAACTAAATTTAAGAGCAAATAAATAGCTCAAATTTATTTACTAAAAAAAGCAAATGAGCTATATTTAAAGGAGCGAATTTTAGCGACATAATAACAAAAAGGAAGAATATTTGTTAAGGAGGCAAAAATGGGTTTTTTTGATGATTTTGGAAAAAAGATTTCCGATGCTAGTCAAGGAGCTATTGCAAAGACAAAAGATTTTGCAGATGTAGCAAAGCTAAACTCAAATATTTCAGATGAAGAGCGAAGAATCAACAATGCATATCAGCAGATTGGTAAGCTCTATTTTGAAATGCATCTTGAAGACTTTGAAGATTGCTTCAAGGATCACTTTGCAGCAATCAATGAATCACTTGGAAAGATTCAAGATTACAGACAGCAGATTACAAACATTAAGGGTGTTGTAAAGTGCCCTAACTGCGGAGCTGAGGTTCCTAAGGATTCAGCATTCTGTAGCTCATGCGGTACAGCAGTACCAAAGCAGGAGGCACCTGTTGATGTACCTGCAGCAGAAGCTGAGGTAGTATCAGCACCAGAGGCAGCTCCAGTAGAGGAAGCAGCTCCTGTTGAAACACCTGTAGAGGAGGCTCCAGCAGTAGAAGCCCCAGTAGAAAAGAAGTGCCCATCATGTGGTGCAACACTTGAAGACGGTGCATTATTCTGCACAAATTGTGGAACTAAAGTAGAGGAGAATTAATAGTTATGGAAAAGACAAAATTAGGTTTACCAGTAGGTTTATTTGGAGCATTTGCAATTGCAGCAGTTGGTTTTGGCGGATATGTAGCAACAGCTCTTGTAGTAGGATATGTTCTTCTTAGAGAAGAAAACACATGGTTAAAGAAGGCAGTAGTTAAGGCTGCAGCAACAATGGTATTCTTTGATTTCCTTATTGCATTAGTTGGACTTATTCCAGACGCTGCTGATTGGGTTGTATCTCTCATCAATGTATTTGGTGCAGATATCTACGGAAACTTTGTTTCAGATATCTTCAACCTTGTATGCCGTGTTCTTAGCATTTGCGAAGATATCATCTTCATCGGTCTTATCTTCAAGGCTCTTAACCAGGGCACAATCGCTATTCCATTTGTTGATGGTTTAGTTGAAAAGAATATGTAATACAAATTTCATCATTTAAACAAACTAATTTGTTATACTGACCCCACAGTAAAGGTGGGATGCAGTATGGATTACAATTGGGAAGACGAGAGCAAGCCTTACAGCTCGGATGATGCATACGAGGATTTAGAGAAGCTTAAAGAAATGCTTCACGAGGCTCAGCGTAAAATCAACAGAGGCAAGCTTGAGAAAAGCGATATTGATTTGAGTATCAATATCGAAATGGATGAAAATAATAAATAGTGTTTAAACCCCTGATTATTTTTAATCAGGGGTATTTTTTTATATAAACCGTGAAAACTCGGTGAATTTTGCAAAAATGATTGCGTGCTACTTAATAAAAAATATATAATGAATCCGTAAATTAAATAAAGAAATGAGGAAAAATTATGTGGTTATTTTTTACCCTCGCAACAACCTTTATCTGGGGTCTTGCGGAGCTATTCTATAAGAAGGGAGCTAACCCGGACGAGAAGTTCGCTCATTTGAAGATATGCGTTTCCGTAGGTGTCATCATGGGTATGCATGCAATCTTTACATTGCTTACTCAGGATATTGGATACGATCCAATCAACCTTGTTCGCTATCTTCCAGTATCCCTTTGCTACATTCTTTCAATGGCATTTTCATTCTTTGGAATGCGTTTCATTGAGGAATCAATCTCAGATCCAATCGAGAACACATCAGGTGCCATCGTATCACTTATGTGCGTAATCATCCTTGGTGAGACAATTGCAACAGGCTCAATCATCGCTATCGTAATCATCGTTATCGGTATTCTTGGACTTGGCTTCCTTGAGAACAACGGTGATACAGACAGAAAGAAAAAGCTTGGAAAGAAGATGGCAATTATCGCATTTGCGATGCCATTCTGCTATGCAACACTTGATGCACTTGGAACATTCCTTGACATCTATTATTTGGAAATGGAAACAAGCCCACTTGCAAACGTAAACGAGGCAACAATCGAAGAGGTAGCTAACACTTCTTACGAGCTTACATTCTTCATCGTTGCAATCATTCTTTTAATTTTTATGTGGAGCCGTGGAGAAAAGTTTGAGCTTCCAAAGCAAAGAGATAAAGTGCTTGCAGGTGTTTGCGAGACAGCAGGTCAGTTTACATACGTATATGCTATGAGTGGAAACGGTGCAATCGCTGCGCCAATCATTTCAGCAGTATGCGTAGTATCACTTACACTTTCAAGAATCTTCCTTAAGGAAAAGCTTACAAGAAAGCAGTATCTATTCTTGTTCCTTGTTATCGCAGGTATTCTTATTTTAGCGACAATTGAGGGAGACTAAAAATCGTAAATACGATATAATTAAGATAAATAAGGAGACACAATGGGGCGTACATTATATTTAGAATGTAATTCAGGCATTAGTGGTGATATGACTGTAGGTGCGCTTTTAGACTTGGGGGCTGATAAGCAATATTTATCAGAGGTCCTAAGTACAGTAAAGGCTGAGGGCTTCAAAATCGTATACAGCAGAGTGAAGCGCGCAGGCTTGGATTGCATGGATTTTGATGTAATCCTTGATGAGGAGCATGATGGACATGATCACGATATGGATTATCTTTATGGACATCTCCATGAGGAGCATCACCACGACCACGAACATAATCATGAACATAGGGGCATGAAAGAGATAAATCAAATTATTGATTCTACAGCCCTTACAGATAGAGCAAGAGAGATTGCTAAAAGAATTTTTAATGTGTTGGCAGAGGCAGAATCAAAGGCTCATGGGGTACCAGTGGAGCAGGTTCATTTCCACGAGGTGGGAGCAATTGATTCTATCGTCGATATCATTTCCATTGCAGTTTGCATGGACAATCTGGATATCACTGACGTGATTGTCCCAAAGCTTTATGAGGGCCAGGGAACTGTCAGATGTCAGCATGGCATTTTGCCAGTGCCAGTGCCAGCAGTAACCAATATTGTTTCTAAATACAAAATTGGATTAGAAATTCTAGACATCAATGGAGAGTTAGTTACTCCAACAGGAGCTGCCACAGTTGCAGCACTTAGAACAAGCGACACATTGCCAAAGGAATTCGTTATCGAAAAGGTTGGCATGGGTAGCGGTAAACGAGACTACGGTTTAGCAGGTTTTTTACGAGCAATGATTATTAAATAATCGGGGAGAAAAGGGGTTTCTACATGGAGAAGATTGAAGAATTTAAGGATTACTCAGCTAGTGAAGTTTTGTATATGCTAAAGGATTTGCCTGACGCATGCTGCGTTTTCAGGATTATGACAGATCCTTTTGGAACTGTACATGACATGCAGTTCATTTTCGTAAACGAAAAATACGCATCTTTAGTTGGAAAACCAACAGCGGAATTAATGGGTGCAACATACTATACAACTGTTGCAAACAGAGATGAGGATTGGATTAGACTGAGCTATCAGGCTGCAGTCATGCGCCAATCTGTCATCAACCGCACTTTCAATACACAGTTCAATAAATGGTTCGAATTCTGGGCAGTTCCAGTTTATAAAAAAGGCTTTTGCGCCTTCATCATTCATGATGTTACAGCTGAAAAGCGCAAGGAGGAAACCCAGGAAATTGTATCTAATTCTAATAATCTAATCTTGGATTGCGCCAAGGTTCTTTCCACAAGCGATTTTAAAAGAGGTATCAAGGCTACACTTAAAGCTCTTGGAACAAAAATAAAGGCAGACAGAGTCTATATTGTAGAGTCTAAGGGCGGTGACCTGGGAGATATCTATGAGTGGACAGATAGAAAAAGCGGCACAGGCTTGCCAAACAGAAAAGACTTTGAGCGATTCGATTTCTTCACAATGTGGGATAAGCAGCTGCTGGAGAATAGAGTTGTAATTGTTGAAGATACGAAAGAAATCATTAAGAAAAATAAAGAAGTATACGAGGATGTGCTTCAGGGAACAATTTCACGTTATATTATCACGGCTATACAGGACAAGGGTGAGACAATCGGCTATCTTGTAGCTGACAATTTCTCATTGTACCTGGATATAAATCTGGCAGAAGTATTTGAGACAGTTGCCATCTTCATATCGGAGGAGCTTAGAAACTACATCCTTGGTCAGGAAATGCAATATATGAGTTCCCATGATGCTATGACAAACCTAAGAAACAGGAATGCATTTACAGCAACCCTCAACATGATAGAGGGTATGAAGATACCTGTTGGCGTGTGCTTTGCTGATATTAATGGTCTTAAGGCAATCAACGATGAGCAAGGCCATGATGCAGGTGACGAGCACATAAAAGAAGCGGGAGCCATTATAGAATCAGTCTTTAAAAAGAAATATAGCTACCGAATTGGTGGAGATGAATTTGTGGCAATCGTACCTCAGGTAGAAAAGGAATATTTTGAGGAGCTGGTAGCAAAGCTTCGTAAGAAATGTAAAAAAGTATCAATGGCCATAGGAGCAACATGGCAGGAAAATGCAGAAAATATGGAAGAGATGATTAACACTGCCGACAAGCTGATGTACAATGATAAGGCAGAGTTTTATTCTGCAAATAACGATCGAAGACACTAGGATTTATTATGGCAAAACAGAAAAAGCAGATTGAATACAGATATTATGAGATTCCTGAAGGCCATTATGTAATGGCGCTTTTGGGCGATAGTTGGGTTCGCAGTTACGGAGCGGAGCAGGAAAATCTGCTTCATTTCCACAACTACATGGAAATTGGTTACTGCTACTGGGGCAATGGCCAGCTCACAATCGAGGAGGCTAATGTTAATTACAAAGGCGGTATAATCACCATCATCCCAGAGAATATTCCACACGAGACAAAAAGTATCAACAACGGAATCTGCAAATGGGAGTATCTGTACATCGATATTAACAGCTTCATAAAAAAGGAGATGCAGTTCAAGCGCATGCTTCCTGAGGAAGTAATAAAGCGCCTTAACAATCAGGGCTATGTAATTCAATGGAATCAGAATAAGACCTTGAATACCATTGTTAGAAACATCATTGAGGAATATCGTGAGCAAAAGCCTTACTACAAGGAATCTGTAAAGGGCTATCTGAGAGCATTCATAGTGGAGCTGCTTCGTATCAACGAGGATATGAGCTCTTCCCTTACAATCGAGGAGAAGCGCTTAAATAGCTACATCGAAAAGAGTATTAATTACTTTGCAGAACACTATGCAGAGGAAATAAAGATGGCAGATGTGGCCGATGAATGTGGTCTTTCTGAAAGCCATTTTAGACGAATATTCGAAGAGACCATGAGCATGAAGCCTTTAGATTATTTGAATATGGTTCGAATAGACAAGGCATGCGAGATAATCCAGAACAAGGATTATGCCATGGAAGAAGTTGGATTTAGAGTTGGATATCAGACTCCATCCACCTTCAATCGTAATTTCAAAAAGCTTACTGGTAAGACACCTTACCAGTGGAAAAAAGAAGAGAATCATTTAGGAATAACAAAAAAGAATTATCAAATCAGTGCCAAGAAGGGATGGTAATTTAGCTAACGCTAAATCACCATCCTTTTTTCACGTTCTTAACATATTTTCGTAGAAAAACAATTATTTAACAATCTTTGATAGTCGAATTTGCACTTTTTTAGAGCAAATTTGTCAGACAATAACTATATATAACTAGTATTATGACCATATGAGGGGTAGGTATTGGGTAATAAGTTGTGCATGATGCACAATAACCCCCGAACAATTTAAACAAATAAGGAGAAGAAGAGAATGAAGAGAAGATTACTTTCACTCATGTTTGTTGGTGCAATGGCAGCTTCTATGGTAGCATGCGGCAGCTCAAGCTCAGACACAGCAGCAACAGGCGATGCTGCTACAACAGAGGACGGCGCAGCTGCAGCCGACGTTCAGTCAGATGACGAAAACACACTTACAGTTTACGCTTGGGACGAAAACTTCAACATCCCAGCACTTCAGGCAGCTGAGAAGGATTACCAGGAAGTAAATCCTGATTTCCATCTTGAAATTATCACACAGTCACAGTCTTCAGATGTTGAGAATGCTGTAACACTTGCAGCAGAGGCTGGCGACTACAGCACATTACCAGATATCGTACTTTTCCAGGATCACTACATCCAGCAGTACGTTACAAATTATCCAGATGCATGGCAGGATGTTGACGATGCAGATTGCGATTGGTCAGGACTTGGAGCTGAGAAGCTTTCATACTCTACAATCGATGGCAAGCATTACGGATTCCCTGTAGATGCAGGAACAGCAATCTTTGCTTACAGAACAGACCTTCTTGAGCAGGCTGGTTACACAATCGATGATGTAACAGGTATTACTTGGGATGAGTTCGATGAGATTGGTAAAGATGTATACGCTGCAACAGGCAAGTACTTACTTTGCATGGACGGCGATGGAAACGACTTATTCTACATGATGCTTCAGGCTGAAGGTGCTTCACAGTTCAAGGATGGTGAGCCATACTTCACAGAGAACCAGCAGCTCGTAGATGTATTTAACGTAATTGTTAAGCTTGCTCAGGACAATGTTCTTTACCTTGCAAATGACTGGTCAGATTACACAGATCAGGCTATCCAGGGCGACATGGTTGCAGGTGTTTACAATGGTAACTGGATCATTCCTACAATCGAGCAGGTTGCAGATAACGCAGGTAAGTGGGAAATCACAACAGCTCCTACACTTACAGGTGCAGAGGGATACGCTTCAAACGGTGGTTCTTCACTTTACATCACAGCTAACTGCTCAAAGACAGACCTTGCTAAGGACTTCTTAGCTTACACATTTGGTGGTCGTTCAGCAGAGGACGGACAGTCTACAACATATGATGAGGCACTTACAAACGGTGGTGTTATCGGAACATGTGCAGCAGCTGCAGAGTCAGATGTTTACCAGCAGGGTGTTGCTTACTTCAACGATCAGCCAATCTACGCAACAATCGTTGAGTACACACAGCACGTACCAACAGTTGAGCAGTCAGATTATCACTACTCAGCACGTACACAGCTTGCTACAGCTCTTCAGAGCGTACTTACAGATGGCGTAGATGTTGATACAGCACTTGAGAATGCAGAGCAGCAGCTCAGATTTGATATGGGATTATAATTCCAATCAATAAAAAAGTACTAAAAGATAATTTTTGGGGAAGTGGTAAACCCACTTCCCTTTTTTAAAAAGAAGAGGGAATCGCCGTGGAAAAGAAAAGAAGAGGAATGACGCTTGCTAATAAGCAATTAGCAGCGGGCTGGATTTTTCTTACACCAGCAACAATACTCATTTTCATAATGAGCTTTTATCCAATTATTAAAGCTTTTATTACATCATTAAAAACAGGTAAGGGTGTCAATATCGCATTTGCTGATCCACTTACCTACAATTACACTCGAATGCTACAGGATAGTATTTTCATGACATCCATGAAAAATACATTCTTTTATTTAATAATACAGGTCCCTATTATGTTGGTACTTGCCATCCTTTTGGCACAGCTCCTTAACAACAAGGACTTAAAGTTCAAGGGACTTTTCAGAACATGTATCTTTTTACCATGTGCTACATCACTGGTTTCATACTCTTTGATTTTCAAGTCAATGTTTGCAACACAGGGTCTTATCAATTCAGTTCTTATGAAGATTGGTATCATCAGCGAGAACATCAACTGGCTTGGAACTCCAGCAACAGCAAAGGCCGTAATTATCATTGCTTTGATTTGGAGATGGACAGGATACAACATGGTATTCTACCTTGCAGGACTTCAGAACATTGAATACTCAGTATATGAAGCTGCAAAAATCGATGGTGCAAGTGGTTGGAAGACATTCTGGTACATTACAGTACCACTTCTTAAGCCAACAATCGTTATGACAGCAATCATGTCAATCAACGGTACATTACAGCTCTTCGACGAGTCAATGAACTTGACAAGTGGTGGACCTGCAAACTCAACAATCACAATGTCACACTACATTTACAATCAGGCATTTGGTCAAGGTGTTGGTCAGTTAGGATACACATCTGCAATGTCATTTATCGTATTCATTTTGGTTGGTATTCTAGCGTTTATTAGTTTGAAAGTAGGTGATTCACGTGACTAAAAAGAGAAATAAATCAATGATACAGCGTAGGCTTATACCTACTTACATCTTTTTGATAATCTGCTCGCTAATATCAGTTTTCCCATTGTATTGGATGATTGCAGCAGCAACAAATGAATCACTTGCAGTAGCTAGAGGTTCAATTGCATTTGGAAATCAGCTTGCTGTAAACTTTGAGCATTTACAAACAGCTGTACAGGGCACACTTTGGAGCAGTATGGGAAACTCATTCTTCTACTCAATTGTGCAGACAGTATTTACACTTTTTGTTTGCTCAATCGCAGGCTATGGCTTTGAGCTTTATCACGACAAGGGCAAGGATAGACTTTTCGGAATCCTTCTTCTTGCTATGATGGTTCCTGCAGTAGCAACAATGGTTCCTTTGTACGGACTTATTTCAAAAGCAAAATTACTTAATACTGTATGGGCTTTCATACTTCCAGGAATCTCAACACCATTTATGATTATGATGTTCAGACAGAATTCTCGTAATTTCCCACCTGACATCATGGAAGCAGCCAGAATCGATGGACTTCCTGAATGGAAGATTTTCTTCAAGATGTATGTTCCAATTCAGAAATCAATCTATGCAGCAGCTGCTGTTATCACATTTATGAACGCATGGAACGCATATATGTGGCCAAAGGTAGTAATGAGCGACAACCGTGCTCAGACAATGCCAATGTTCATCGCAAACATTTCAAGTGGTTACACCGTAGATTACGGTATGACAATGCTTGGCGTATTGTTCTGCTCAGTACCAACAATGTTTGTATTCTTCGTACTTCAGAAGCAGTTTGCAGAAGGAATTACAGGATCGGTAAAATAAAATGAATGAATTCAATTATGAAATTGTAAAAGACCCAAGAGTTTTTCAACAAAATAGATTAGATGCTCACTCAGACCACGAGTATTACGACAGCGAAGCATATGCATACGGTGAAAAATCTAATTTCAAGTACTCTTTAAATGGCACTTGGAAATTTGAATTTGCCAAGAATTATGAGTGTTGCGACAAGAACTTCTATGAGGATGGAAGAGATTGTAAGGGATGGGACGATATTAAAGTCCCAGCCCATATACAATTAGAAGGATACGATAAAATCATGTACGTGAACACTCAGTATCCATGGGATGGTCACGAGGCCGTAGAGCCTGGCGAAATACCAACAGAGGAGAATCCAGTTGGTAATTACGTCAAGTATTTTACAGTTCCAGAATTCATGAAAAATGGTCCAATCTACATCTCATTTCAGGGTGTAGAAAGTGGATTTGCACTCTGGCTTAACGGCCAGTATGTTGGTTATAGCGAAGATTCCTTTACTCCAAGCGAGTTCGATTTAACACCTTTCATCAGAGAGGGCGAGAACAAGCTGGCAGTTCAGGTGTTCAAATGGACAGCTGGAAGCTGGTGTGAGGACCAGGATTTCTTCAGATTTTCAGGCATTTTCAGAGAGGTTTATCTGTATACAGTTCCGGAGACACACATTCGCAACATCCGTATCCAAACCCTTCTAGATGACGATTATAAGGATGCTACTCTTGTAATTGATATGGATGTTGTGGGAGAGGGACTTGTTCAGATGACTCTTTCTGATGATGATGCAGATGTGCTGAACAAAATGGCAGTAGAAAATGGCAAGAATCACATGGAAATTCATGTGAGGGGGCCAAAGCTGTGGAGTGCAGAACATCCTTATCTTTTCGATTTACAGCTCAATGTATTCGGCCCAACAGGCAGACTTTCAGAGGTAGTAAAGGAAAAGGTAGGCTTTAGAAGATTCGAGATGAAGGACCATATGATGCATATCAATGGTAAGCGCATCGTATTCAAGGGTGTTAACCGCCACGAATTTTCTTCATCAACAGGACGTGCCCTTTCAGAGGAGGACATCCTCAAGGACATCATTACAATTAAGCAAAACAATATAAATGCAATCCGTACAAGCCATTATCCAAACCAGACATTCTTCTACAGATTGTGCGATATCTTTGGATTGTACGTAATAGATGAAACAAACTTAGAGACTCACGGAACATGGCAGACACCTATCCAAATCCTGAAAATGAGGGATGATAGCTACGCTGTTCCAGGAGATAGACCAGAATACACAGACAACGTTATCGACCGCGCCCACAACATGTTTGAGCGTGACAAGAATCATCCATGTGTCCTTATTTGGTCACTTGGAAATGAAAGCTACGGCGGAACAAACCTTAGAAAGATGCAGGACAAGTTCCATGAATGGGACAGCACACGTCTTGTACATTACGAGGGTGTTTTCAACGATAGAAGAGTAGATTTATCAGATGTTGAATCTACAATGTATGTCTATGTAAAAGATATTAAGAAGTGGCTTTCAGAGCATAGAGAGAAGCCTTACATCAACTGTGAGTACATGCATGCCATGGGAAATAGCTGTGGCGCCATGAGCAAGTACACAGAGTACGCCTATGAGGAGCCATTGTTCCAGGGCGGATTTATCTGGGATTACATCGACCAGGCTATCACCAAAAAGGATGTAAATGGCGTTGAATTCGAAGGCTACGGCGGAGATTTCGACGATAGACCAAACGACGGCAGCTTCTCAGGAGATGGCATCTGCTACAGCAAGGACAGAGAGCCTAGCCCAAAGATGCAGGAGGTTAAATTCGATTATTCAAACATCAAGATAACCTTTGATGAGGGCAAGGCCATCATTGAAAACAGAAATCTGTTTACAAATACAAACGAATACACAGCCATTCTTACAGTAGAAAAGCTTGGGGATTTGATAGCAGAAGAGGAGCTAGTGATTGATTGTCCTCCGCTTGAGACTACGGAATATGCGCTAGAGCTTGATTTACCAAGGGATGATGAGTATGTAGTAACCCTTTCATTTGTTCTTGCAGAAGATACAATGTGGGCAAAGGCAGGCCATGAAGTAGCTTACGGTCAGACTACAGTTGGTCGATTCACCTTCGAAAGAGGACCAAAGCAGCAGCTTAAGGTTACTCAGGGCTTCCACAACCTGGGTGTAAAAGGCGATGATTTCGAGGTGCTATTCGTAGGACAGAAGGGCCTTAGCTCATACAAATATCACGGAAAAGAGCTGTTAAAGCGAATCGTAATGCCAAACTTCTGGCGCCCAATGACAGAAAACGATTTGGCAAACCAATTGCCATTCAGAGCAGCTCAGTGGAAATTAGCAAGCAAATACATTTCAACATCTGTTATGGATCAGGGAATCAACGAGTTCCCGCAGGTAGATGCCACAGATGAACGAGTAAAGGTAACTTACACCTATCACTTGGCTACAAAGCCTGCAGGAACATGTCAGGTAGAGTATGTGGTATATGCAGACGGACTTGTTGAGTGTAGTTTAAGACTTCCTGCATCAGCGGAAATAGGCGAGCTTCCAGAGCTTTCCATGACATTTGCACTTGATAGCCAGCTTGAAAACCTGGAATGGTACGGCAAAGGTCCAGAGGAAACATACAACGACCGTGACCATGGCAAGCTAGGAGTATTTAGAAATAAGGTAGCTGATAACATGGCTAAATACTTAGTGCCACAGGAATGCGGAAATCACCAGGATACAAGGTACGCAAAGCTTACCGACAATCGAGGAGACGGAGTCCTCTTCCTTACAAAGAACAATGGATTCTCGGCCCTTCCTTACACAGTACACGAAATCGACGAAGCAATGCATCCAACAGAGCTTCCACCAGTTCATTTCACACACGTGCGAATTGGCAAGCAGATGGGTGTTGCTGGAGACGATACCTGGGGTGCAAAAACACATCCAGAATTCATGCTAGATAATAGCAAAGACATGGAGATTTGCTTTAGTTTCAGGGGTATATAAGGTATAATTAGATTCGGCTACACACGTGGCCGGATCTTTTTATTTAGGAGGTAGGATAATGTTTGAATCAAACGACACATTCGTAGAAGAGGCAGTAAAGGTTATAGAAACAGCCCAGGATAAAACAAAAAAAACAGGTGCTGCTGTAGCAACATTTGTTTTATTAGTTGGAACGGTTGGCTATTCAAGAGGGATTTTAACACTTATAATGGCGATTTTGCTCATTATTATGGGTATATTTACGATAATCTTATATTCGAACAAAAACATCGAATATGAATATGACTACACAAATGGTAGCCTTGAGATTGCGAAAATCATTAATAACGAAAAGAGAAAGAAGGTTGTGACAATCGAGTCTAGTGAGATAAAGATGGTTGCAGCAGTTGGAACAAACGAATCACTTAAGTTTGATCATGTTCAGCTTAAGACATATGATTGTTCAGCACACGATGAAGACGTAAAAGATTACATCTTAGTAGCTCATAGCGAGGCAAAAGGCAACGATTTCAAAGTAATATTCAATCCTACAGACAAGTTGCTTACAGCAATGGAGAAATACAATAAGAGAGACATTTATCGTTAAAATTAAAGGAGAAATGTGATGAACGAGCAGGAGTTAAAAGTAATTTTTGAGGAAAAGTTCGGCCAGGGTGGCGATATTCGCACATATTTTGCACCAGGCCGTGTAAATCTTATAGGAGAGCACACTGATTACAACGGTGGCCACGTATTCCCATGTGCCCTTACAATCGGTACATATGCAGTTGCAAGAAAGCGTGAAGATAGAGTTATCAAGCTTTACTCAGCAAACATCGAGCACGTAGGAGTTATCGAAAGCTCACTTGATGACCTTACAAATAAGGATGCATATCACTGGGCAAACTATCCACTTGGCGTAGTTTGGGCTATGATTGAGAAGGGTTCAGAAATTAAATCAGGATTTGAAATGTGTGTTTGGGGCAATATTCCCAACGGTTCAGGCCTTTCATCATCAGCATCACTTGAGGTACTTACAGGCACAGTAATCACTGATTTATTCGGTATCGACAAGACAATGACAGAGTTAGCCCTTATCGGACAGTACTCTGAGAACAATTTCAACGGATGCAATTGCGGTATAATGGACCAATTTGCGGTTGCAATGGGTAAAAAAGACCACGCCATTTTCCTTGACTGTGCAGATTTATCCTATCAATATGCCAGCGTAAAATTGGACGGAGCAAAGATTGTAATCACAAATTCAAAGGTAAAGCACTCACTTGTAGACAGCGCATACAACGACAGACGTAACGAAAGCTCACAGGCTCTCGCTGATCTTCAGACAGTATGTGGCATCAGCACACTTGGCGAGCTTACAGATGAAGAATTCGAAAAGTATGGCTCTGCAATCAAGGACGAAGTAAACTATCGTCGTGCAAAGCATGCCGTAGCAGAGAACCAGCGTACAATCAAGGCTGTAGATGCTCTTAACAAAAACGACATCGAGACATTCGGCAAGCTTATGAATGCCAGCCACGTATCACTTCGCGATGATTACGAAGTATCATGCGAGGAGGTTGATTTCCTTGTAGAGACAGAGTGGAGCGTTCCAGGTGTAATCGGCGCCCGAATCACAGGCGGCGGATTCGGCGGCTGCACAGTAGCCATCGTAAAGGACGAAGCTGTTGAGAACTTCAAGGAGACAGTAGGAAAGGCATACAAAGAAAAGTATGACTTAGACGCAGAGTTCTATGTAGTAGACATAGGTGATGGAGCTAGAAGATTAAGCTAAGCATAAGAATTATCATAATCTAAAGAAAAGCCAATATGTAGGTTTAATCCGTACATATTGGCTTATTTTAATTGCTACCTTTTATAGGAAATGGGCACGAAGCTCTTCTGCAGGAATTGGTGAAAGGTAAGCTGGTGCGATGTCGAATACTGTCTTTGCACCTGTAGCGCCTTCCTTGTTCATGCGAGAAATTGCTCTTGCATATGCTGTAAGAACTGCGCCTGTAAACTCTGGGTTTGAATCGAGGTTTAAGCTGTACTCGATTACGTGCTTGTTGCCATCAAATCCTGTCTCGCCTGTGTAGATAACGCTTCCGCCATGTGGTAAACCACTGTGGTTCTTCTTCAACTCTTCCTCAGAGATAAAGTTTACTGTTGTGTCATAATCTGAGAAGTAGTTAGGCATTTCCTTGATTTCCTTCTCGATACGTGCCTTATCAGCACCTTCCTCAACAACTACGAAGCATTCTCTTGTATGTTTTTCTCTTGTTGTAAGCTCTGGATTCTCACCATTTCTAACTCTCTCAAGTGCTTCTGGAACTGGAACTGTGTACTGTCTAGCATCAACAACACCTTCGATACGACGAATTGCATCTGAGTGACCCTGGCTAACGCCCTTGCCCCAGAATGTGTAAGCCTGTCCCTTTGGAAGGATTGATGTTGCGTAAAGACGATTCAATGAGAACATTCCTGGATCCCATCCGCATGAGATAAGACCAAGCTTTCCAGCTTCCTTTGAAGCCTTATCTACATTTGCAAAATGCTCTGGAATTCTTGCATGTGTATCAAATGAATCAATTACATTGTAGAGCTTTGCGTACTTTGGTGTCATTTCTGGTAAATCTGTAGCACTACCTCCGCAAATAACAAGTACATCTATATCTTCTTTTCCTGTATCCAAATCTGCTGTAGATTTAACAGGTGCGTTAGACTTTACTGTAACTGTACTTGGATCTCTTCTAGTATAGATAGCTACAAGCTCCATGTCTTCGCTAAGAGTAACAGCAGCTTCTACACCACGTCCAAGATTTCCGTATCCTAAAATACCAACTTTAATCATGTCATACCTCCATTATTCTTTTTAATCTTTTGTAATTTTAAAACAAGGATTAGTTGTATGCAACTGTTTAGATTAAAAAAGAGACTATCCAAATGGATAGCCTCCTCACATAGCTGCTTTCTTTATTTAGATAAATTTATAAATTGTAGTTGAGTGAGCCTTCTGGCCAGCCTTTGCAATTGGCTGCTCAAATTCAGGTACGTTCACTGCATTTGGGAAGTACTGAGACTCGAAGCATACTCCAAAGCGCTTGCCGTAAGGGCAGTCACCCTTGCCGATGTGGCTGTCATCAAGGTAGTTGCCAGCGTAAAGCTGTACGCCAGGTAAATCTGTGTAAACTTCCATCTTTCTGCCGCTAACAGGATCTTCAAGTGTACAACTTGGCTTTGTAAGAGATGGATTGTTTAGGCAGTAATTGTGGTCGAAACCGCCTGCCCAGTTGAGCTGGTCGTAGTCAGCCTCTGTATCCTGCTTGAGAGCCTTAGGAGTAGTGAAATCCATTGGAGTTCCCTTTACTTCACGGCATTCTCCGTGAGGAATAGACTCTGAATCTGTGTGAGTATATTTGTCAGCATCAATCCAAACGATGTGATCCATAACAGAACCTGAGTCGTGACCGTTCAAATTGAAGTAGCTGTGGTTAGTTGGGTTGAAGATTGTATCAACATCAGAAACCCCTGAATATTCAAGCTTTAATGAGTTGTCATCGCCAAGAGTATATGTGATTGTGATATCCATTTCTCCTGGGAATCCGCACTCGCCATCAGCCTTGTGGCATGTGAATGTGATATGGCTGTCATCAACGGACTCTACATTCCAGATGCGCTTGTGCATTGGATGGAAGCCTGAATGAAGATTGTTCTTGCCGTCGTTGGCATCGAGCTTGTACTCAACACCATTTAAAGTAAATTTAGAATCGCCGATACGGTTGCCATTAGGGCAGATGCAGCATCCAAATCCAGGTGAATTCTCAAAATAATCCTCAATATTGTCATATCCTAAAACAACATCTGTAAGAATTCCTTCCTTATCTGGAACCCAAAGCTCTAAAAGATTACAACCAAAATTCATGATTTTTGCCTGCATACCATTCTTATTGATAAGAGTATATGCAATCATGTCTTCGCCGTTTTTAGTAACGCCTACTTTTTCTTTTTCCACGATAAAAACCTCCCTATAAAAATAACTACCCTAATGATAAATGTATGTGGTTTTTAATACAAGAGATACAAAATAATTAATCAATTTATAAAGGTAAAAATGTCAAAGAAATGACATTATGGTAATATATTTATATCAAAACAAGGCGGTCCGCGAATGAAGGCCAATAACAAGAAAATCTTTCGACTAATCAAACTTCAAATAGTACTGTTACTGCTGCTGGTTTCGGCCGTCACCTATTACTATGCCAGCGGTTATGCAGCTCAAGTCTCTGAGTTAAAATCAGAGGCTACTTCTCTTGTAAAAAAATCCACGGAAGATACATTCAGACAGATAGAAACCAGTGAAGTATACGATGCAAATGGCAACACGATTTCTGTGTTGAAGGGCGAAAAGGATGTGTACTACATCACCTACGACCAGATTCCACAGAATGCAGTGAAGGCATTGGTTTCCATTGAGGATAAAAAGTTCTTCGAGCACAATGGTATTGATTATAAGGGAATTGCCAGAGCCCTTTACACCATGCTAAAGGATAAGGAAATCACCCAGGGTGGAAGTACCATCACCCAGCAGCTGGCCAGAACAATCTTCCTCAGCAATGAAAAGACCTGGCAGCGTAAGGTGGAGGAGATATATATTGCATCGGAGCTGGAAAAGAAGTATTCCAAGGAACAGATATTAGAGTTCTATTTAAATAATGTTTATTTCGCCAACGGATATTATGGCATTGAGGCGGCAGCCAAGGGCTATTTCAGCAAGGATATTTCGGAGCTGACTCTCTCGGAGGTTTGCTATTTGCTTGCCATTCCAAATAGCCCAACCTACTACGACCCGGTAGTAAATCCGGAAAACACAATCACAAGACGGAACACTATTTTGTCGTCGATGCTGAAGGACAAGGTGATCAGCGAGGCAACTTACACGTCAGCAGTCAACGAAGAAATCGTGCTGACAAGACCAGACAGTATCAAGAATAACTACGTAGAAACATACGCATATTACTGTGCAACCAGGGCGCTGATGAAGGCAAACGGCTTCGAATTCAAGACAGAGTTTGACTCGGACGAGGAAGAGGAAGCCTACAACAGGGCATATGATGAAGCTTACAATCAGTGGAACACTACATTATTTACATCAGGATATCGAATCTATACATCCATAGATTTGAACATGCAAAATGAGCTACAGGCGGCAATAGATTCTCACCTGGAAGATTTTACAGATGTCAATGAAGATGGCATCTATACCGTGCAATCCGCAGGAGTGTGCATCGACAACGAGACAGGCATGACAAAAGCCATAGTTGGAGGACGTAGCCAGGATGTGACAGGCTACACATTAAACAGAGCCTATCAAAGCTTCCGCCAGCCAGGCAGCTCAATCAAACCGCTTATTGTTTACACACCAGCCATCGAAATGGGCTACACCCCAGACAGCAAGGTGATGGATGTAAAGACGGCGGATGGTCCGGAAAATGCAACAGGCACCTACTCAGGAGAAATCACATTGCGCCAGGCTGTGGCACAGTCCAAGAACACAGTCGCTTGGCAGTTGTATTCGGAAGTGACACCACAAAAGGGAATCCAGTATCTGAAGAACCTGGGATTTTCCCACATAGAAGATGACGACTATGGCATGGCAGCATGCCTTGGAGGCCTCACAGTTGGCGTAAGTCCTTTGGAAATGGCAAAAGGATATGCCACTATCCAAAATGATGGCTACATGCGAGAGCCAGATTGCATTTTGCAAATCACTGATTCTGAGGGAGAGGTTCTTTACGAAGCCCAGGAAGAAGAGGTGCAAGTTTACGAAGAAAATGCTGCCAGAACCATGACAGATATGCTACAATCGGTAGTGGCTGAGGGTACTGCCAGAGGCATCGACCTTGGTGAAATGCCAGCAGCAGGCAAAACTGGTACCACCAACGACAACCGCGATGGATGGTTCGTTGGCTACACCAGATATTACACCACAAGCATCTGGGTTGGCTCTGATCAGCCCAAGAAAATAGCGGGCTTGACTGGCTCATCTTACCCAGCTAAAATCTGGGAAGAATACATGAATACCATTCACGAAGGCTTGCTTCCTGCAGAGTTCAAAAAGCCAGTGGAATACATCGGCACAGAAGAGCAGCAGGATGAGGTGGAGATGGATGAAGAGGGCGAATCAGAAGAGGAGCCATACGGCGTCTTTGATGAGGAAAATCCTGGGGAAGCCCCTCAGGAGCCTAACACATACAAAATTATTACTGAGACTTTCGACGGCACGGAAGTGCCAGAGGGCGCAATACCAGATGGCGCCACAGATATAGAGATAACAACCACCACTGAAGAAGTGGAGGATCAGGTTGAATAGAAGTAATATGGAGGATTTTGAAAGAAATGGCAAAGTACGGATTTGGATTGGATCTGGGGGGAACAACATGTAAGTGCGGCTTATTCACAGCAGAGGGTGAGCTACTTGAGAAGTGGGAGGTTCCTACAGACACATCAAACGGCGGTGTAAACATCCTTAAGAATCTTGCACAGACAGTTGTTAAGAAGATGGATGAAAAGGGCATTGCTGCTGACGATGTAGCAGGCGTAGGTATCGGAATTCCTGGACCTGTATCAGATGACGGTGTTGTAAACCGTTGTGTAAACCTTGGTTGGGGCGTTTTCAATGTAGAGAAGGAATTCTCTGAGTGCCTCGGCGGTCTCAAGGTTAAGGCTGGTAACGATGCAAACGTTGCAGCACTTGGTGAAGCTTGGATGGGAGCTGCAAAGGAATATTCAAGCTCAGTTATGGTTACTCTTGGTACTGGTGTTGGCGGTGGCGTTATCATCAACGACGATATCATCAGCGGTGCAGCAGGTGCAGCAGGAGAAATCGGTCACATCAGAGTAAATTACACAGAGGAAAATACTTGCGGTTGCGGCAATCACGGATGTCTTGAGCAGTATTGCTCAGCAACAGGTATTGCTCGTCTTGCAAAGATTCGCCTTGCTCAGAATGATGACGCAAGCAGCCTTAGAGATGTAGAGACACTTGATGCAAAGGCTGTTTTCGACGAGGCAAAGAAGGGCGACGTAGTTGCAAAGGAAATTGCAAGACGCGCTTGCGAATATTTGGCACAGGGCCTTCAGGTAATCTCTTGTGTAGTAAATCCAGAAGCTTTCGTTATCGGCGGTGGCGTTTCAAAGGCTGGCCAGTATCTTGTTGATGAAGTAGAATACAGATTCAATCAAATCGCATTCCACGGCTGCAAGAGCACAAAAATCGTTCTCGCATCACTTGGAAACGATGCTGGTATCTACGGCGCAATGAAGCTTATCCTTTAATTAGAAATAAAGCATACAAAAAGGCAGGTCATTACGACCTGCCTTTAATAATGCATATTTATTTTTTAATAACGCCAGCGTATCCCTTGCCAACAAGAACACTTGCAACATCTGTAAGTGTCTTGAATTCTACGTCGCGGCCACTTGCCAACCAATCCTTGTAAATAGATGTGATTGCCTTTGTGTATGAACGTACAATTGAAGGATGCTCAGTCTGGTTGAAGAACTTAGAAAATTCGTCACTGTTCAAAACCTTATCTACAACTGCATTGTAGAAGAATGAATATGACTCATCGCACATAAGCTTCTTCTGTACCTTGCTGCATGACTCAAGATATTTGTAGAAGTATGTGATACATCCACTAAGATCCATATCTAATGCATACTTTCCAATGTGCTCTAATAAGTCTGAAGAAACCTCTTCTTCAATTTCATCAATCAAATCATCTAAAGATGTATAGTGAAGATAAAATGTCTTTCTGTTGATTCCTGCTCTTTCTGTAAGATCGGTAATTGAGATTTCGCGATAGTCACGTGCTAGTACGAGTTCGTTAAATGACTTTCTAATTGCGGTAAGAGTTCTTCTTACACGTAAATCTTTGCTTCGTTCTCTCATGTTATACTCCTTTTCTTATTAATTACTTCCCTAAGGCGGATTAAGCAATAAATCCATTCTCTAACGTTTAGTACTCCCCTATTCAAGTCCTATCATTATGTCTATTGTCTACTATACCACGGATGAGGTCGCTCGTGGACTTTTTAATAGAATTTTAATATTTTTTTTGTTGCTTGGACACAATTTAGAGTGTATAATGCAAATTGTCCGAAACCGAATTGTCCGGAACCGAACATTCCGAAGTCGGACATTCCCAAAGCAAATTAAAGAAAGAAATTATAGAGGAAAGGAGAAGAAATGTGTAGAAAGGAATTTGACCAAAAGACACATATAGGTTTTTTGTGCGGAAGCATAGGTCGTGAGATTAAAGACGCTATTAACAGAGGCGCCAGCGACAACAAAATGGATCTTTGCACTACCAAAAACGGATGGCTTATTGGTTATTTCGTCAGACAGAAAGAGCCTATTTTCCAAAAAGATTTGGAAAAGATTTTCCATTTCCCTAAATCTACATTGGCAGATATGATTCAGACCCTGGAGCGAGATGGCTTGATTGCCAAGGTCCCAGTAGATGGTGACGGACGCAAAAAGCAAATCATAGTTACAGAAAAGGGGATGGAGTTTCATCATCTTATAGAGAACCAAATACTTGAAGTAGAAGAATATGTAACAAAAGGTATCTCTGAGGAAGAAATCGCCACTGTGATTCGCGTCCTTGATAAGATGCAGCAGAACGCTAGGGAATATAAATCTTACGTAGAATTAAAGAAGGAGGATTAAATTTGGTAAAGAGATTATTACAGGAAACAAAAGAATACACCGCAGCAGCACTAGCAACTCCTGTTTTTATGATTCTTGAAGTAGCAATGGAAATGATAATTCCACTTCTTGTAGCAGATTTAGTTGACAAAGGTGTTGAAGCGGGCAACATGAGCGAGATTTATCGAATCGGTGGATACATGCTCATTTGCGCAGTTGTAGGTTTATTTGGTGGTGTAATGGGAGCTGTTTACGGAAGTAAGGCTTCTGCAGGCTTGGCCAAAAACCTTAGAAAGAAGATGTTTGAAAACATTCAGACCTTCTCATTTGAAAATATCGATAAGTTCTCAACAGCAGGACTTGTTACACGTCTTACAACAGACGTAACAAACGTACAGAACGCATTTATCATGGTTCTTAGAATGGGATTCAGAGCACCAGTTACAGTTATCGTTGCTATGATTCTTTCTTTCAGAATCAATGTAAATATTGCATCGAACTTCTTTATTGCAATGGTCATCATTCTTGCATTCATGACTTTTGTACTTATCAAGACAAGACCATTATTCGAAATTCTTATGAAGAAGTACGATGACTTGAACGCATCTGTACAGGAAAATGTCACAGGTATCAGAGTTGTAAAGGCTTACGTTCGTGAGGCATTTGAAAAGACAAAATTCGTCAAGGGCAGCCAGGGCATCTACAAGGCAGCAACAGCTGCAGAAAAAATGATCGCCTTCACAATGCCAATGATGAGTGCAGTTATTTATGTATGTATCATCCTTATCAGCTGGTTTGGTGCCCATGAGATTGTTATCGAGGGCACACTTACAACTGGAGAGCTTGTTTCGTTATTCTCATACTGCATGAACATTCTTACGTCACTCATGTTCTTCGCTATGATTTTCATCATGGTTACAATGTCAATAGCCAGCATGAAACGTATTTATGAAGTACTTGAGGAAAAGACAACAATCACAAATGGTGAGAATCCAATCTATGAAGTGCCAGATGGATCAATCCAGTTCAAGGATGTTGTCTTCGGATACAACAAAACAGCAGAGCGCCCAGTTCTCGACCACATCAATCTTCAGATTAACTCTGGCGAGACAATCGGCGTACTTGGAGGAACAGGTTCAGCAAAGACTACTCTTGTTTCAATGATTTCACGTCTTTACGATGTGGATGAGGGTGAAGTTCTTGTAGGTGGCAACAACGTTAAGGATTACGATGTTGAGACAATTCGTAATCAGGTTGCCGTAGTTCTTCAGAACAATGTACTTTTCTCTGGAACAATTGCTGAAAACCTTCGTTGGGGCGACAAAGATGCAACAGATGAGGAAGTAAAGCGTGCAGCAAAGCTTGCATGCGCAGACGAATTCATCGAGAAGTTCCCAGATGGCTACAACACACACATCGAGCAGGGTGGTACAAACGTTTCCGGTGGACAGCGCCAGAGACTTTGTATTGCGCGAGCTCTTCTTAAGAAGCCAAAGATTCTTATCCTTGATGACTCTACATCAGCAGTAGATACAGCTACAGATGCAAGCATCCGCCGTGCTTTCCGTGAGGAAATCCCTGGCACAACAAAGCTTATCATCGCTCAGCGTATCTCATCTGTTATGGATGCAGACAGAATTATCGTTATGGATGATGGTAAGGTCAACGACTTTGGTACACACGAAGAGTTGATGGCTAGAAATGAAATTTATAAGGAAATCTATGAGCAGCAGACAGGCGCCGGCAGCGGCGACTTCGACAAGGCTCAGGAAGGAGGCGAGGACTAATGCCTAGAGGACCACAACCAGGATCAGTTCCTAAACTGACAAAAGAGCAGAAGGCCGCAAGACGAGGAGTTCTCGGCCGCCTTGTTAAATATGTAGGAAGCAGATACCCAGTACAGCTTGTACTTGTTATTATCTGCATCTTCCTTTCAGTAATCTGCAATGCAAAGGGAACAGCCTTCATGCAGGAGCTGATTGATTCATATATTTTGCCAATGATACAGACTGGCAGCACAGATTTTGGACCACTTGCAGATGCTATCAAGACTTTGATTGGATACTACGCAGTTGGTATCATCGCAATGTTCTCATACAATTTTATTATGATTTTCGTTGCCCAGGGCTCACTTAGAGACTTGAGAAACGAGATGTTTGAGAAGATGGAGGATTTACCAATCCGCTACTTCGATACACATGCACATGGCGACATCATGTCTGTTTACACAAACGATATTGATACACTTCGCCAGATGATTTCACAGAGCTTCCCACAGATGTTCAACAGTGCAATCACCATCATTACAGTATTTGTTTACATGCTTATGATGTCACCAACCCTTACAGGCGTGACAATCGTAATGATTGCTTTGATTACTCTTGTTACAAAGACACTTGCTGGTACATCTGGAAGATACTTCCGCAAGCAGCAGAAGGCCCTTGGTGCAGTAAACGGTAACATCGAGGAAATCATGAACGGACAGAAGGTTGTTAAGGTATTCTGTCACGAAGAAGAAGTAATGGAGAAGTTCAACGGACTTAACGAGGAGCTTTTCGAGAACGCTTATCGTGCAAACAGACTTGCAAACTGCTTAGGCCCAGTAAACATGCAGCTTGGTAATGTAAACTACGTTATCTGCGCAGTTGTTGGTGGAACACTTGCCCTCAACGGATGGACAGGACTTACACTTGGAGCGCTTGTTTCATTCCTTCAGTTTACTCGTTCATTTATCATGCCAATCCAGCAGGTATCACAGCAGTTCCAGTCAATCGTTCTTGCTATGGCCGGTGCTGAGCGTGTATTCGAGCTTATCGACCAGGTACCAGAGACAGACGATGGCTACGTAATGCTTGTTAATGCAAGAGAAGAGAATGGCGAAATTGTTGAGTGTGAAGAGCGTACAGGAATGTGGGCTTGGAAGCACATCCACAAGGCAGAAGGTACAACAACTTATCAGAAGCTTGAAGGTGATATCGTCTTTGATGACGTAGATTTTGCTTACAACCCTGACAAAACTGTCCTTCACAACATCAAGCTTTTCGCAACACCAGGCCAGAAGATTGCATTCGTTGGTGCAACTGGTGCCGGAAAGACAACTATTACAAACCTTATCAACAGATTCTACGATATCGCTGATGGAAAGATTCGTTACGACGGAATCAACATCAATAAGATTAAGAAGGCGGACCTTCGCCGATCACTTGGTATCGTACTTCAGGATACACATTTGTTTACAGGCACAATTGCTGACAACATCCGCTACGGTAAGCTTGATGCTACTGAAGAGGAAGTTATTGCAGCAGCAAAGCTTGCCAATGCAGACGGATTTATCCGTAGATTGCCTCAGGGTTACGATACAGTAATCAAGGGCGACGGCGGCAACCTTTCACAGGGCCAGCGCCAGCTCCTTGCAATCGCCCGCGCAGCTATCGCAGATCCACCAGTACTTATTCTTGACGAGGCAACATCATCTATCGATACTCGTACAGAGAAAATCGTACAGGACGGTATGGACAAGCTTATGCACGGCCGTACAACATTTGTTATCGCCCACAGACTTTCAACAATCAGAAACTCTGATTGCATCATGGTTCTCGACCAGGGACGCATCATCGAGCGCGGTAACCATGAAGAACTTATCCAGGAAGGCGGTAAGTATTACCAGCTTTACACCGGTAAGATTCAGAATGCGTAAAGCTTTGGATTTTGGGCTGCCTCAGGCCTGGTTTCAGGCTGAGTGAGTTGAATAGATTTTGAACCCTTCGCGGTGCTTCGGCGCCGCGGAGGTTTTTTGTTGTGTAGGGGAGTGTAGTTCGTGGCGCATTTGGCTGTGTGGGGGAAATAGGCCTGATTTTGGATGCTGGTGATTATCGGCTATATTGGTTGACAAGTTTGATTTCAGCAGGTATAGTATCAAACGAGTTTTTGAAAGATTTGTTTTCATATAACAATCTAATTTGTGGGTTCATGTATCGAACCCGAAATCCCATTAATACTTTAAATTAAATCAAATCATCGTAGATATACTCTCAGTCTGCCCGCACCAAGCCGGTAGCCTGAGGGAATGGGCTTTTCGTGCGCCCGTAGTAACAAATATGTAAAAATGATTGACGTTACATAAAATGTAACGTATAATGATGCAAACAAAATTACGAGGATAACTATGAAAGAGATAATCCTGGATACACCAGAAAAGAACAAAATTTATATGAATCCACAGCGCCAGCGGTTGATTCGTCTGATGCAGGTTAGCGGGGAAGCGATGACGCCGAAGCAGCTTTCAAATGAGCTTGGAATATCACCATCGGCGGCCACAGCCCACATCAAAAAGCTGGAAAGCCTGGGGGTACTGAGGCTTGATCACACGAAAAAGATAAATGGAATCACCGCCAAGTACTATGCGCTGGAGGATGTGAACATCTCCCTGAAAACTAATGAACAGCAGGATGATAGCGTAGTAAATGAGCAGGAAGTGTTCCTAAACTACATGATGAATGAAAACTGGCAGGGGTTCCTTGAATATAAGAGAAATCTTTGGGCTAGAGGCGAGAAAACCACAGACGTACATGCACCGGTCACGGGAGATGTGATAAGTTCAGTAGCGTTCCTCACAGACGAAGACGCCGCAGAGCTGAAGAACTATATAATAGATTTCCTAGCAGCCCACGCCGATAAACAACCAAATACTAAGCCATGGAGCACAACACTCCTGGCCTACCCAGTAGATAAGAAGTAACAAAACCAGAACTGTAAACAGCACACACAACGAGGTAGAGACATGAAAATTTTAACACAGTACAAAGGATTGACGAGGGCAAATTATGCATTAGCAATCGGAAGAATGGTCACAAACATGGGTGCTATGATTATGCCAATGCTTACGCTGATATTGAACCAGAAGTTCGGGCTGACTGCATCTAAGACAGCCTTATGGATAATGCTAGCGGGCCTGATCAACCTACCAGCGAATCTGATCGGTGGCCAGCTGGCAGATAGAATCAGCAAGAAAGCAATGATAATTGCTTGCGACTTGGTATCCATAACTATTTATCTTATCTGTGGAGTAAAGGCCTTCAACTTTGCATCCTTCATTATGATAATGGTGGCAAGCTTTTTCCAGACAATCGAAGGCCCAGCCTATAGCGCGCTAGTGGCCCTTGTTACCCCACCGGGCAAGGAGGATAAAGCCTTTTCCATCCAGTACATGGGCGCAAACGTTGGCTTCATTCTGGCTCCAATCATCGGAGGCTTTCTGTTCAACAATTACCTGTGGCTGTGCTTCATTATCGATGCGGTTACAATTGCCATGTCAACAGTGCTGATTATTCTGTTTGTAGATGAAAAAGGATACCAGACAGAAGAAGCAGAAACTACAACAAACAAAGCACCAGTAACCCAGGTAACTCCAACAACCCAGGCAAACCCAGCAGCTAAAGGTTTCATCAGCATGCTTATAAAGACTAACAAACCTGTAATCCTTTTCATGCTGGCCTTCGCATTGTACGAAGGTGGCTATAGTCAATTCTCGTACCTGATGCCAATCGACTTCGCCAAGTATCACGGAGATATGGGAGCTACCATCTACGGAACAGTAATGAGCGTAAGCTGCTTCCTGGTAGTCATCCTGACACCGATAATAACTCAAATAGTTGAATCAAGAAGCAACCAATGGAAGCTAGTTGCAGGCGTAGCCGCTCAAATCCTTAGTTTTGGCGTATTTCTAGTAAGTCTTGGCCACATTCCAGCCTACTATATCGCCATTGCAATCTTCATTGTGGGAGAAATCCTTACAATGCTTTGCTTCTCGCCATATATTGTTCAATCAGTGGGGCCAGAGTACAGGGGCCGAGCATTTGGTTGGATAAGCTTCCTCGGAGCCTTGGCTAGCGGTTATGTCATGTGGTACTCAGGCAGATATGTGGATGCAAACGATGATAGAAACGCCTGGATTTTCACCATCGTCATCTGCGTGGTAGCCCTCGCCCTATCGATTTTGCTTGATTTCGTCACCAAAACCAGGCCACAAACCGAAAATGCCACTCAAGCGGCCAGTTATAAACAATAACAAAACAATTAAAAAATGTGATATAATAAACCCATAGATTAACCACCAATTAACAGTCGTTTTAGAATAATAGGTGAAAAATATGGTTTTTAATCCGATAAATAAGGAGAGATTAATGTCTACAGATGAGAAGATAGCTAGCGTCTCTGCCTCGTTTGCAATGGAGGACATGATACTCACACCGCAGGAGCTTGAACGCGGGAGAATGATCATTGAAAAAGAGATTGATGTGGAAGATGTGGTCCGCGAAATCACATCTAGGTATGTTTCAGTAGGATAAGCCTATGATGGATGAATATTACCGCTATGAGTACGAGGATAACGGTCAGTATTGTTATCCCCACACTCACATTCTCAAAAACAAACTTGATATACACGACAAGGAGCAGCTCTTCAAAGCAGAACAGGAGCTTAGCTCCGCGCGGTACTTTGAAATCAGCCAGCGCCCGATTCCTGGAGATTTTTCTTTGCAACATCTTTGTGCCATTCACAGGTACTTGTTCCAGGATATTTACGAGTGGGCGGGGAAGATTCGCACAGTAGATATTTCAAAGGGCACGATCTTTTGCCTGACGCAATTCATAGAAATAGAATTTAAAAAGGTTCACGATTGGATTATTGCCAATAATTACCTGAAAGATATAGATGATAAAGAAGTGATGGCGAAAAAGCTGGCTTACCTGATTGGCGAGATAAACATGATTCATCCTTTCCGCGAAGGCAACGGCCGCGCCCAGCGCGTATTCATCGAATACATCTGCAAAAACAGCAATCACTTTGATATAGATTTTTCTAAAACAACTAAAAATGACATGATTCTGGCCAGCAAAGAAAGCTCCGTCCTGAACTACGGTCCATTCGAGGAGCTTTTGTATAAATGCCTGGTAGAAATCACTGAAGAAGATTCATAACTCCTTCGGTAGAATGGTTGGCTTGCGCGAGCATTGCCTGACCGGCCTGCTGAAGGATATTATTTTTTGAGAGACTAACCATTTCTTTTGCCATATCTGTGTCGCGGATTCTAGATTCTGCGGCTTGGGAATTCTCCGTAACATTATCTAGATTCTTTATAGTATGTTCCAAACGATTCTGATATGCTCCCATCCTTGATCGTTCATCGCTGAGGTAATTGATAGCGAAACCGATTCTTGTGATTGCATCCTCCGGACCATTAGGTACCATGAAATCGACTGTTGTAATATTCATAGCATCACAAGAAACATTAGGAAGAAGGATGTAAATCTTGTTGTCCATGTCTGCTTCCGCACCGCTGTGAATATTGATGTCTGCACTGCGACTTGAAGGTTTTGTACCGTAAGTTGCATCAACGGGAACTGTTTCAGCGTAACCGAGCCCGAAAAGTCCATATCGCGAGGTGGCACGAGTGTTATAAGAATTTACATTTTCCCATCCCGCACCAGTTGAAGCACTAAATTTTTCAAAAGTAACCTCAGTAACGGTACCGGTTGAATCAATTGAAGACCAAACGGTTGCTTGAGAAGCAGAAGAACGGTCATCGTATATTACAAGTGTACTGCCTTCGATGGCGTATTTTGTATAGTGATTATCTGGATTGCCAAGTTCGCCGGAAAAATCTTTTGTTCCTTCCATTATCCTATTCAAAACATCTGCAGCGGATGTGGCGCCTTTTATACCGATTGTATAAATGTGGTGCTGTCCACTTTGTGTCGCAGTATTTGTTTCGGAAGTGGCATCAAACTTGATACTATATCTGTTTTGACAAGAACAACAGGTAGAATATATACCTTTACCATCCAGCTGTGACACAGAATCTGCAGAAATGCCAGAGAAGTCAATATATGTTGCAGAGTGTGGTATGGTTGCGGTGCCAGTAAGCTCTTCATCAGAACCTTCTAGCTTGTAGGTTACATTAACTGTTGTGTTGTATGTGCTTGCCATATAGCCGTTAGTCAATGAAGCATTATCTATGCCGTTTTGTAACCATTCAGGTAAATCTGCACCTGAAGTTATAGTCTTTGTGTAGGCAGGAGTAATCATATCGCCCTGAATATTAACAGGGAGACCCTTAAGAACAGGAATTTTATTGAAAAATGTTCTAGAACGAACACCGTCGATTTCTTCTTTAATCTGATCAAGCTCGTCTTGGCATGTTTGACGGTCTGCCTGAGAAAGTGTGCCGTTTGCGGCGTGGATAGAAAGCTCATTGGCGCGCTGAAGCATGTCATGAATTTCTGACATAGCACCGTCCGCAATTTGAACTAGGGAGATGCCATTTTGAGAATTAACGGAACCTTCATTGAGACCACGAATTTGCTTTCTCATTTTTTCAGAGATAGCAAGACCTGCAGCGTCGTCTGCTGCACGGTTGATTTGATAGCCGGAAGAAAGCTTTTCCGTTGATTTCTCTATGAGGCCAGTAGTGTTACCAAGAACTCTGCTGCTATTTGATGATTGTAAATTGTGTGTAACAACCATTAAATAAATCTCCTTAATTAGTAACCAGTTATCTTTGATATCGACATTACATATTGAAATATTATAGAAATAATAAAGTTACAAAAAATAATTATCTGAGGTCATTTTTCTATAAAGAAAGCCGACATATGAAGTGTAACGTGGAAAAAGCCTAGAAAGGCGATACAAAGGGTGCGATTAATGGTAGTACAACACAATATGAACGCTAGTAATGCTAGCCGTATGTACAACTTAACAAATGATTCCCTTGGAAAGAGCATGGAAAAGCTTTCCAATGGATATCGTATTAATCGTGCAGCAGATGATGCTGCAGGCCTTTCTATTTCAGAAAAAATGCGTCGCCAGATACGTGGATTGAATCAGGCTTCAACTAATGGTGGTGATGGCATATCTTTGGTTCAAATCGCAGATGGCGCTCTCAATGAAGTGCACGATATGCTTCAGCGCAGCAACGAGTTGGCGGTTCAAGCAGCAAACGGTACACTGTCAGACAGCGACCGCAAGAACATCAACGCCGAAATTGAAAAGATTAAAGATGAAATAAATTCCATTACAGCAAGAACAAAATTTAATGATATACAGGTGTTCAGCAAGGATGGCTTTGTGCCAAAACTAAAGTCAATCGACGCTACATCAACACAGGAAACAGCAGTAGATAAGCTGGCTGCGAAGATTTCTGATGAGTATTTTCCAAACGCAGTAAGTCAGATTTTGTCTGCATTCCCATCTCTTGGAAATAAGATAAATGAGCTGGCATCAGGGGATAAAACACCTTATGATACAAAGCTTTCAATTGAATATATAGATGGAGTATATGGAACCTTAGCATATATGAGCGCAAGCTTTAGAATACTAGGCTCAACACAGGAATTTGCATCAGGTACCCTCGGCATGACCGTGGACGAGGCGGATTTTCCATCATTAAATTTAAGCGATTCTCAGTTGCAAGAATTAGAAAGTACCATCGCTCATGAGACCATGCACGGTATTATGGATGTAGCGATGCCAAGTGGAATGTATAGTCGCGATGGTTCTGCAAGTGATATGCCAACCTGGTTTGTTGAGGGTACTGCTCAGTTGGCAGGCGGCGGCTATACAACAGGATGGAATAACAGTCTCATAAATTTGGCTGTGAAGCTTACAAGCGCAGAGGATACCAGCCAGGATTCTGCAATCGCGGCATACCTGAGCCAGGGCGGTGACTATACGGTCGAAAGTAGACCATATGGTCATGGATATTTGGCGGCAGCCTATGCTAGTTACCTTGCAGCAGATGGCAATGGTGTGTCAGTAAGCAATCTGCGAAATGGTGCAGATAAGATTTTTGGAGCCTTGATTGATGATCAAACAGGCAGCTTCAGTTCGATTGTATCAGAGCAAACTGGAGTTGCAGTAAGCGATATCATTAGTGCTATTGATTCGGGAAGTACGTCAAGCTTTTCGGAAAAACCAGACAAGCTAAGCGCTGTTGAATTTGTTCGTCAACTATCCTATTACAGTGTGGGAGGCGCTGGCTCGCTCATAACTGACGATTTGAAGATTGGTGGAACAGCAATCCTTGGCGATACAGCTAATAAGGACACTCAACCAATACGAATTACGAATGTTGAAAAGAATTACAGCACACTTACATCCACAACCACAAGCGGGGGAAATGCCAATGTAATTCTTCATCTGGGAACAGATGCTGATATGACAAACAAGCTAGAAATCAGGCTTTATAACATGAATTGTGAAGCACTTACAATCGATACAACAGAGGTTTTGACGGAGGATACAGCCACATCGGCAATAGATGAATTCGGCAAAGCAATCAGGATTGTCAGTGGTGTTCGTAGTTATTTTGGAGCCATGCAGAATCGCTTGGAACATACCATCAAAAACCTTGACAACGTAGTGGAAAATACCGATGCAGCAGAATCTAGAATTCGCGATGCAGATATGGCAGATGAAATGGTGACTCTATCCAAGGATAAAATCCTTGCCCAGGCAGGCGAATCAATGCTTGCTCAGGCAAATTCAAGTACAGATGGAGTCATGGCACTATTACAATTCTAAACATTCAGTGAAAGCGTCCATTTTGGGCGCTTTTTTCACATTAAATTAACATATTTTTTCCTGAAACAAGCTAAAGTTAATAATAAGAAGTGCCGATAATGAAATCGTAAAACTATATTTACGTCTATTTTTGCGTGCAAAAAGCACGAGAAAAGGGGAATTGGCCTATGAACAACAGCATGAATATCTTGAAAAGGATGATGGCATTTTTGCTAGCCATGTTGCTACTTACAACCATGATGGGAGATGATTTCTCATCACTGGCAGATAGCGATTTGGACATGGTAACAGAAACCATCCAAGACGACGGGGCGGCAGCCGACGTAGAAACGACGGAAGGAGAAACTGCGGATACCGCTACGCCTGAGCCAGAGGTAACGGAAGAAGTGACAGAACCGGTTGAGACAGAACCGGAAGTGACAGAGCCAGAAGTAACTGATCCAGAAGTCACGGATGAAGTAACGAATTCAGAAGAAATAAATATAGACGATTCCCAAAATATAGATAAAACGGATGAGATTTTACCAGAGGAAGAGGTTCCTGAGGAGGACGCAGCAGAAGAGTGCGAGCACGATTGGAAAGCTGTGTCTAACGATGACGGAACACACACTTGGGTTTGCACAAAGTGCGAAGAGCAGGGCGAGACAGAAGACTGCGAATTCGGCGAAGACGGAATCTGCATCCACTGCGGATATGAGCAGCCAGCAGAAGAGGAAGAGTGCGACCACGAGTGGGAGTACACTTCAAACGATGATGGAACACACACAAAGCGCTGCACAAAGTGCGGTGAAGAAGAGGTAGAGGACTGCGAATTCGACGAAGATTGGGTTTGCGTTCACTGCAAATATGAGGATATGTCACTTGAGTATCAGGAATACTCAAAGACAATCCACGGTGTAAAGGTAACTGTAGCCGGCGAAATGCCAAGAAAGTCAAAGGTTACTATCTACACAAAATCACTTAAAAAAGTAAACGACATTGTAAATGAAACAATAGATGAAGGCACATTCGAAGCATACGAGGCCTTCGATATCACAATCTACGACCGTCATGGAGACAAGTATCAACCAAAGGACGATGGCAACTCAGTTTCAGTAACATTCGAAGGTGTCTCAGAGCTTGCCGACACTCCAGACGAAGAAATCGTTGCATACCGCATCGAGGACGACCAGGAAACAGTAACAGAAATTCCAACTGACGTAGCAGGTGAGGATGTTAGCTTTGATGCAGAGCATTTCTCAACTTATGTAGTTGGTTCTATTAATACAGAAAGCTACATTACGATATATCCTGACTTGATTGACGGAATAGGATATTTAAAGGAAAACGATGTAGCTTCAACATATACAAGTCCATATATAAGAATTAAATCTGCTGATTTTAGAATATATGCTGATACAAAAGGCACATATACTTTCACAGCTACAGTTTATAAAAACGTATCAACATCAAAGGCTTTAAGTTCTGCAACAGCAGTAGCGACTGGAACTAAAGACGTTACAGCTTCAAGTATTGGTTGGATTGATGTATCTATACCAGTAACAGTTAAATCTGGAGCAGATGAATACATCGCTTATGGAGACAACTATGCTGTAATCATCGAAGCAACAGCTACTCCAAATGGCTATGTAGATTTTGGATATGGAAATGGAAGTGTTGAAACATACATCTTAGAAGATGGATGGGAAAACGATGCTCCAGCGGGAGTATTTACAGAAACAACAAATATAAATGACTCGACTAACTATAATGTGGAAGTAGTTGAAACACCTAGTGATTCATATACTATTACAAGCATAACAGGACCAGACCCATCAAGTGCAACATCATCAGCTGAACAGTTGAATCCTTATACAACTGACACATATTTATATAGTGTAGGCGATACAGGAACCTTTACCGCTACATTATCTAATACATCAGCGACTAGAACTATAACATGGTCGACATCTAATAGTGATGTTGTTTCAGTAAATGCAACAACAGGAGCATTTGAAGCAAAGAAGTCTGGTGAAGCAAAAATTACAGCTACTTATAAAAGCAGCACGAAATCAATAACTGTAAAGGTTATCGAGTTTACAATTGCGGATTCAGATGACGGCACGACACCATCAGTTGATTATGCAGGTGAAGCAATTGTTCCAACAGTTGTAGCTTATTCAGATAAAGACCAAAATAAAACAGTATCAGTAGAAAGAAGTGCTTCAAACAATACTAATGCTACAACAAACGCGAAGTTAGCAATCAGCTACACACCAGTTAGTGGTAAAACATATACATTTAACAGAACATTTACGATTAGTAAGTTAGCCCTTTCTTCAGCTGCGTTTACCGATGCGACTACTATGACGATAGAGAGCGGCGCAATAACAGCTATTGACAATATTGATCCAACAAATGCTGTATATGGAGTAAAGGCTAAGCCAGTATTCGGAAAAGATTTTACTGCAACATATACAACTGCAACTACAATAGCAGGTAAGACATATACTGTTTCCATAGTTGCAACAAGCGATGGCAATTTCTCGGGAAGTACAAAATGGACTAAGACTGTAACAGCAGATGCTGGGTTAACAGTAGAATTTAGTAGCAATTCAGCTTTAGAAAATTGCACTTACACAGGAGATAAACTTGCGCTTGCGTCAGGATGGCCAGAAGTAGTCTTTAAAGATTCTGAAGGACAAGTAGTTGATTATGTAAATTCAGAAACTGCAGATTATGTAATAACTGATAGATCAGGTGCTACAAGTGATGCTATTTTAACTAATGCAGGAGAAAAAACAATCACATTCACAATCAAGGATGGATATGGATTGGCAGGTACAACCCTTTCACTTGATTTTGAAATGAAGAAAGCAGACATAGGTGCTGCTACAATTAATTGGATTAATCCTACATTTAATCATGATGGAAATGAACATAAAGCTAAAGCAGGCACAGATTTTACTGTCATATTCAATGAAAAGACTGTAAGTGAAGACGAGTACTCAGTTTCATATGATGAGACAGCTGATTATGTAAATATAACAGGTTCATCAAAGATACCTACAGTAATAATTACTGGTGCAGGTAAGAATTTTGATTCAGAGAGTAAACTAGAAGGAACCTATAAAATAGTTGCAAGCTATGCCAACGATATGAGGATTCGTATAACAGTTGGTTCGAACAATTATGACGGTACAAAAGAAAATAATTATGTAATTCCATATACTATGACATACGACGGTTCAAGCACTAGACCATCTACAATTCGTATGTATATGAATGGGACATACTATACTGTTGATACAGATTTTACACTAACTATATTAGATAAAAATTCAACAGAATTAACACCAAATGCTGGCACAAAGGTAATTACTGCAACACCAACATCTACTGGTGCGTTAAAAGATTATGTTAGTTCACCAATAACAGCTTACTATGAGATTGGTGCCAGATCGTTAACAACTAGCATGGTTGATTTATCAAAACTTTCATCAAAGACATACACAGGAAGTGCGATAACATTGACTACTGCAACATCATCTTCATCATCTACAGATAACTATGATATTAAAGTATCATATGGTTCAACTGTACTTACAGAAAGCAAGGATGGTGGAACAACTGGTGATTACATACTTACATGTGAAAACAATACTAATGCTGGAACAGCGACATTCTATATAGAAGGCGTAGGAAACTTTACTGGAAAACTTACATCATCAAGCTATAAGTTTACGATTGATCCAGCTGAACTATCATTAACTAATACAGATGTTACAAAAGCATATGTTACATGGAAGGATTCAGTAAGTAATTTAGTATATAACGGTAGTGAATTTACACCTGCTGTAAAGTTTATTATTGGCTCAAATGATATTACAAATAAGATTACTGAAAATGTAGACTATACAGTTAAATATGATAACAATATCAGTGTTGGAACAGAAACAGCAACAGTAACAGTAACTGGTAGCAATAACCTTACCGGTTCAGTTATATTGAAGTTTTCTATTCTTAGCAACACGTCTAGCGCCTATACAATTAAAATAAAAGGCGATTATGAAGCAACGTATCTCGGCGAGGCTAAAGATGTTACAGCCGGAAGTACAATAACAAGATATTATACTAGTGATGTTCCAATAACTTATACAGGAACAGCTTTTAATGGTAGTGTTGCGGTATATTTAGGAAGTACAAAACTAACATATAAGACCGACTATAAGTATTCCTATATAAATGCTACTAATGCAAAGATTTACAAAGAAGCAGATGGTAATTCAAACCCATATTTATACATTACAGGCCAAGGTAACTATAAAGGCAGCAATGCGATTGTTTATTTATCAATCAACCCAATCGACATTTCAAGCGATGATGTAACTGTTACATTAAGCGAAAAAAACAACTTCGAAAAAGCCTACACAGGCAGTGACGTTGCCCTTGAAGACCTGGTTGTATCTGTAAATAATAAAGAACTTACAGTAAGTACCGATGGAGGAACAACCGGAGATTACACAGTGACTTACAATGCTACTGATAAGAAATCCGCAGGTGAAAAAACTATCACTATTACTGGTATAAATAATTATAAAGGCGCCGTTGATAAAACATACACAGTCGGTACAGATATTAGCCAAGGTAAAGTATCTATCTTAGGTGCATACTATGACGCAAACAATAATGTTCAAGGCGAAGATTATGCCTGCATATTGGGAGAGATTTCTACATTAGAGGCTAACCCGGTATCTCTCATGTGGAGAAATAGTCAGGCTCCAAAGGTATTGTTATACGACAAAAATGGTACAAAGATTTATGATGCTGACGACGATACCGTAGGAACTGGAAATGTATCTACTCCAACTATTAAAAGTAGTTTAGACTTAACAGGGGACAAGTTATATGATGCAAGAGAAGCAAAGGGAACAGGTGCTTCCAACCTAATTACTATGGTTGTATCCGGCGATACCAGCATAGGTTTCTATGGAACTGCAAAGATTTGCTATTATATCAATCCTCAGCCATTGGGTGGACAGAGAGTTAATGCTATTGCAACAAAAGAGCAACATTATACAGGTAGCGACATAACCGTAGATCCAGCATTTATATTTACATATTCTTACAGTGATACAAAACAGGTTTATACAACGGTAGAAGCAGGCCATTCTATGGCATTAACTTCTGATGATTATACTTGTGAAGGCAATATTGGCTCAACAGTAGGTACTAATGCAACTTTAACAGTTACAGGTGTTGGAAATTATAGTGGCGATGCGTCTTTAGGATTTAAGATTGTAGAAGGTTATGAGAACGTATATGTTGACACAATCGCAGAAACTCAGTTAGTAGGAACAACTAATGCGGCTTCAAACGAATTTACAATAGCTGATACAGCACATAGATATATGTACACAGGTGAACCTATTGAACCTAAGATTATTGTTACTAATATGTCGGGTACACCTTTGAGCTCAACTGAATACAGCATTACTTATGCTAATAACGTGGAACCAACAACGGCTGACAATTTAGCTACTGCAACAATAACTGTTAATAGCTCTAACTACGCAACAAAGACAATTACAGTTAAGTATGCAATTAATACAAATGCAATCACGGGCTTTTATGGAACAATGAGTGATGTTACATACACTCAGACAACTCTTGATTTGAATGCAATCAATACATTAATTAACACAAATAAAGTCGAAGTACATTTGTATGAAACAAAGGGTGGTAAAGAGCTTACTAGAGGAACTGATTATGAAATAATTGGCGTCGAAACAACGTCGCTTCCTTCATATCAGACTAGTTATTTGACAGTAAAAGGTCTTAATACATACAGTGGAACAGAGAAGATTTACTTCAATATTGTATTGGATTTGACATCGACAACAGGTTCAAATTCTTTGGCAAGTGTATCCTTTGCATCTAGCAGAAATTTGCTTGTCAACGAGGATACAATAGTTCCAACAATCAAGTATAAGACATTGAATTCAACAGAGTATGATGGAACTATTCCTACAACTATTTCTATTGATGGAAAAGATGAACCTACATATTCTATAGCAAGAACAAATCCGGGAGAGCCAGGTGAAGATCCAGCAGTATCAGTAACTGGACAGTACCTCTGCGTAAATACTGCATCACATGTACTAGCAGCTGATGGTTCCGAGATTTACTTCTTGGCAGATTTAGCAACATACTCAGGTATTTCATTAAAGGCAACGACTATTGAATACACAGGCTCAGTGCTGGACCCAACTACATTATTCAATGGATTATTAGGTAATGCAGGTTCGGCAGATACAAATGGCGATTATACAATAAGCTACAACTATAAAAAGACATCGTCAGCAACAGAAACTTCAAATCCAGATGATGCCAAAGAAGTTGGTGTATATAATGTAGTAGTAACAGCAACAGATAATAGTAAGTATTATGCAAAAGACTCTAATACAGGAGCACGCTTTACTTTCTACATTAAATACAATCTAACAAATGCAACTATCAAGATATATGATGAAGCTAACAATGAGATTACAGAAACTTCATACACAGGAAGTGCATTCTCAATAGTTGATCATGTAAAAGTATTTGTAAAAGATACAAGTGAGGCATCAAAGACAAAGGTTATTTATCACAAGGCATCGAGCTTAGATAGTAATGCGTATATTTCTGTTACACCAGCGACAGTAACAAACATAGACACTTATACTATTAAGGCTCAAAAGGCTACTGGATATGATGATGTTGTATATGGTGAAAAAACATTACAATTTGATGTTTCAGGAGTTAGCTTAAAGACAAAGGGTACATTTACAATTACTACTCCTGATGATGGCTTTATATACACAGGATCAGGAATTGAGCCTAAGGTAACAGGAACAGTTGATGTAGGCGGAACACCAAAGACACTTACAGAAGGAAAAGACTTCTCTGTAACTTACTACAATAATACAAATGCAACTAATGGTGGTGATAAGGCATACATAGGTATTACTGGACTTGGTTCTTATAAGTGCCCAACATTCTATCCAGATAGTCTTAAGTTTGAAATAGAAAAACTTGACCTGTCAGATACAGACCATGTAGTTGTAGAGGTAGAAGATGCGACCTATAGCGGTTATTTCCTTGATCCAACTACAGGCGGAGATAAGGTTAAACTTACACCAGACTATGCTGTTTACTATGTTGATAAAGCTAATGGAATCAAGAACAAGCTTCAAGTCCAGACAGGAACAACAACTACAGGTGATTATTATGCACCAGGTGTTGTAGATGGATCGTTCTATTCAAATAATACAGTAGCAGCAAACAGCACAGATACTAATGCTCCTAAATTAACAGTAACTGCCGGTGCTTCTGGCAATACAAAGAATAGTGCATCAGGAACATTCAATATCAAAAAGCTTGATTTGAATAGTGGTTCAGTTTCCTTTGCACAGAGAACTGCAGAGTACACAGGTGGAGAAATAGATGTAGCCAATATTGTAAAAATGACAACAAGCTACACTGATGCATCAGGAAATGTAGTAACAGTTCCACTTACACAAAAAGGTGCATATCAAGCAGTGGATGATACTAAGTGTGACTACAATGTAACGATTAAGAAGGGTAATACAAATATTACCAATGGTAAGGTTACAGAGGTAGGAACTTACACTATTGAAATTAGTGGTTTAAATAGCTGTGAATCAAGTATTACTGATACATTTACAGTAACTGAGCGTTCACTTTCAAGCAATTATCACTACTACTATAGTGCTGGAAATGGATTCCAAGGAACTTGGACATATAAGAGTGATTTGGATACCAACACTACAACTGCAGAACCTGGATATATTACGACAGGTGGTCTTAAGGACTCAGCAGGTAACATAACTGATACTCTTACAATTATGGTATATGATGTGGTTACCAAAGATGCAAATGGTGGCGATAATGTACCAAAGATTGCCATTACAGATGTTTACAAAGGCGCAGGAACAAATGGCGCAGATGTAACCTATGAATTGGTTCAGAATAAAGACTTTACTCTATCTGTAGAAAATGCAAAGGATACAGGTTCTGCCGAGTGGAGTGCAACGGTTACAGATGATAAACATGCACCAGTTGCATCAACATCACCAAAAGTAATTATCACCGGTAAAGGTACATATACGGGCACTTTGGAATTACCATTTAATATTGGTAAGAATCTTAATAATTTAGGAATAACTGTAACATATAGGTATGGAAGCAACACTTATGAATACAATACTTCTGAGAATAATCCAGAGAAGTTTAAAGATCAGTGGACATACGATTATGATTCTAAAGCCCACAAGCCAGTAGTAGTAAGTGTTGGAAGTATATCAGCAAAGAATTACACAGTTACATATACAGATGAAAGTGGAAACACTGACGCATGTATAAATGCAGGTTACAAGAAAATTGTAATAACGGGTGAAGGCGATTACTGTGGAACAATAACACAGACGTACAAGGTAAATAAGAGAAAGATTAGTGATTCGACTACTTCTCTATTTGAGACTCAGAATCCAATGCAGTCATCTGATGGAATGTTGCAGTTCACAATTTCAGGAACAAATCTGTCAAGAATGACAGCTGCTGATGTTCAAACATATCTTGTGGACACAGGAAAGATTAAAACAACTGATACTGACAATCAGGGTATATTTGTAGGATACTATTACACTACTTACGATGGCGCTACAGTTAAACCAACCGTAAAGATAGAAGATTTAGGATTAAATACAGTTGTAGATAATACTAAAGATGTAAAGATTACATATGAACCTGATTGTGGTACCGCATCTACATTTATTTACGAAGGAAGTACATTAAAATACACCACTAGCACAATTAACATAGAGTTTAGGACAGATAACGATGCGGAGAATGTAGGAAACTATTATGCTCCTACAAATCCTATTACATTTACAATAAAATTCATTATTCTTGAAGATGCGCTAAGTGACTTTGATGTCAAGTTTGTAAATGGAACAGATGATAACATGTATGATTATGCTGATGGTGACGAGATTGAACCAGAGGTAACAGTATTTAATAATAAGAGAGAACTTGAATTAGGTACAGATTATACTCTTAAATATGATGATAATGTAATGCCTGGTAAGGCTACAGTCAAAGTGACAGGTATAGGTAATTATTCAGGGGACAAGAGCTTGAATTTCTACATAACAGGAGATTTAAGCAAAACATCTGTATACTATTACGATGAGAATAATAACTTCGTAAAAGCTGGAGATGATATTGGACCAGTTCAAACATATCACGGTGAAGGTATTACAAAGGGTGATCCACAAATGTATCTCGTATTAGAGCGAGATGGTGGAAATCCTGTAGATGATAAGCTTACCTATGATGTTGAGTATAGCTGTGTTAAATCCGATTCAGGCACTCGAACAGGTGAGGTTACATATAGAGGTATTACTGATGCTTCCAAGGATATCTATTGGTCAGGCGACAAGACAGTAACATTCAATGTTGATTTTGATATTTCAAACATTGGTATTACAAACTATAGGTCTGAATATCAGTACACAGGATATCCAATAATACCTGCATTTAAGCTTGACTATAGTGAGTCAGTTGCCTCAATAGAGGATATCACCTATAAGCGTGATGGAAATGTAATTACTTATACAGGAAAAGGTGAGACTGTTACAGAAGCACCAGACTTTGTAGAACCTGGAACAATTGAAGCTACAATCAACTATGAAGTAAATGGTGAAGCAGGATCGAAGACTATTAAGTACAAGATTACACCAAGAAATGTTTCAGTAGCTGAAAGTGATACAAGCTATTGTACAGTAGTATTGGCAAGTGAGCAGAGATATACAGGATTACCAGTTATCCCTTCTTACACAATATTTATTACATCGTACAATTTACAGACAGATAAGAAGCAGATTTTCAAAAAGCTTGTTAAATACGATTCAGAAACTGGTGTTGGTGATTACGAAATCAGCTATCCAACAAATAAGCCTTATTACAGTACTTCGAATGAAGATTTTTACACATTTACACTCACAGGTAAAGGTGGAAGACTTACTGGCACCTACACAAAGAGCTACACGATAAAGCTTCAAAGTGTTGCTAATCTTGTAGTAACAAGTAAGACTTCTGAATCAATATCAGTAGAATGGGTACGTGATATATTCTCTGATGGAACAACATTGACTCTTGAGAAGATTAATTCATCTGGAGATTATGAGGTAATCAAGATTGCTGGTGCAGCAAAGTCGACGACATATACTTTTACTGGATTAACAGGAAGTACAACTTACAGAGTTAGTGCGACTGCATATGCTAATGATCCTGATGGAACAACATTACACAGTGAAGCCGAAACAGTAGAAACAACAACAGATATTTCTACATCAAGCTTTGATGCAAACAGTTATGAAACAGGTAATGCAACATTAACATGGAGCACAACTGGTAATGTAACAATTTACTACATTTATAGAGCAGAAGATGAAACAAGCGAAGGAAAGTTAGTAGCAATCCTTCCTGCATCTACTGGAGCTTACACAAATACTAAGCTTACTTCAGGTCAGACATATTACTATCATATAGATGGTTATGGTCGCGTAAATGGAGTGCGTCAAAAGATTACAGAGTCAGAACATAAGCCAGTAACTATCAAATAATATGTAGAATGAAGGCTCTAGGGCAGTATGCCCTAGGGCCTTTTTATATATTGTCGAAAAATTTTTAATCAATTAATTGTGTGTTCCTATTGAATTTGATACAATATATTGTAGTATCATGTGCAATAGGAAGAACGATATATGTCAGACAAGAAAAGGTTTAGTATTGGTGGGTTTGAGTTTGAAACTCACTATGAATATCGTGCAGCCCAAGAGGACGTTAAGAAAATAGAGTGCATCAATGAGGAGCTTGATATACAAGATCCAGAGGTTGCCCTACGCCTATATAATGATATTCGTGATGGCATCATTACATTCAACAGTCCAATCGGTGCTCAGTACACAGAGCACGTGGCAGATATTGTGGCAAACAAATCCGCAGGACTTCTAGACGATAGAGAGATAATCGAAGAGGCAGCAACCAAGGCAAAAAGCTCCAGACGCCTGGGACTTATATTCGTAGCCATGGCGGTGGTACTCATTGGAGTATATGCTGGGGTAGAAATAAAGGACGTTTACGAGACCAGAAAGATAGCTGCAGAGATACAAAATCGAGAAGATAATACCCAAAACACTAATATTTCACAAAATAACGTTAATATTGATAATGATAATGACGATATAGATTCTGTGGAGGACTCAAATGCAGCAGCTAATGAAATCACAGAGGATTTGATAGAAAGTCCTTGGGATAAGAATTATGCAGCAGATGAGCGAGAGATTCTTCCAGATATGAATGAGCTATACTCGCAAAATAGCGATTTCGTAGGGATTCTTGAAGTCGTTGACACGGATATCAACTATCCGGTATGTCAAACTCCAAACGACCCTGAATATTATTTGAGAAGAGATTTCTATGGAGAAACGAGTACCGCCGGTACTTTATTCGTCGATTATCGTTGCGACATAGTTAATCCGACCACTAACACCATCATATATGGTCACAATATGAGATCTGGAACCATGTTTGGTGGATTAAAAAGATACTTAGACTATGATTATTATCAGTCGCATAAGACGATAATCTTTAAAACTCTATACGAGGAGCAAGAGTACGAAGTTGTAGGTGTGGGGCTGTCAGCAGTGGGTTATGATGATGACGACAGCTACAAATACTACGATTTCATCGACGCAGTTACAGGCTCAGAGCTCCAGGAGTTTTTAGATAACATCCAAAGTTTATCGGTATACGACGAGACAATCGACATTAGTTCTACGGACAAGATTTTGACCCTTAGCACTTGCAATAGCTACACCGAAGACGGTCGCATGTTTGTAGTTGCAAAGAGAGTCAAATAAAAAATAACAGAGCCTAAAAACTTGGATTTAGGGATGGGAATGCTATGGTGAAAAAGAACAAGGGATTATTGAAAAAAATAGGATGTATTCTTATTAGCGCATCTATTCTTCTGACGGGCTGGACCTTCTTTGGCAGCTCAATTTCGATTGCAGACGGGGACACGACTATCGTGGACGAAGTTCTGAATGAGGACCCAGATACAACTGAAGAAGATGTTGAAGAGGTGGCAGAGACCGAGGAGACTGAAGAATCAGAAGACGCAGCTGATGCTTCAGATGAAACAACTACAACCTTCAGCACTGATTCATTAGAATTATATAGCTTACCAGCTGCTTCTCTTGGTACATCGCTTGCATCAACAAATGATGACGGTACATATACAGCAGATGACGGTGCTACTTATGCTGATAGTAGCATGACAGAATTAGTAAAAGTCCCAAAATCAGTTGGTACATCATTTACAGTTCCTAGCTCTGTAACAGTAATTGACGCCGGAGCTTTCGATGGAAGCGATGTTAAAAATCTTACATTTGAAGATGGAACAAAAATCACATCTATTGGAACGCATAATTCTTGGCCAAACACAGGCTCTGTAGATGATATGACATATGTTTCTTGCTTAGGATGCTCTTCAACGTCAGTAGTAGTAACCTATTTCCAGGATTTACAGGACGCAGGAAAGTTTATCGAGATTAATTTTGACAACTCAGGAACAACAACAACATTTACTATTACATATGACTATATTTTATTAGCAAAAGATGGTACAGTTCTCAGAACAGAAACTGGAGTTTCAAACGAAACAGTTGTTGCAGGAAAAATACCAAATGGAGTCACAGCTACAACATATACAGATGCTAATGGTGTTGAGTATGCTAGAGTGACAGATTTAGATCCTGATTTAGAGGTTGCGACAAAGAATAGACCTTATGAATATACATTCCAAGCTACAATAGATACATACGAGATTACTATCATATATCAGTTGAATGATGCTGATGGTAATAAAGTAAAAGATGTTACTGCTAAAACATTAGATTTAGCTTCAGGCTCAACACCTACATACACAGCAGAATCAACATACACAGACGGCACAACAACTTATAACCTTACATCTAGCCCAACATTCGAAGAAGTTACAGGCCCTGCAACATATACATACGTATACACAGCATCCTCATCCGGTGGAGAGTCAGGTGGTGGCGGAAGCACAACACCTACCTACACAGTTACAATCAAGGGTAACTTCTACGAGAACGATGGCACAACATACATCGGCGAGCGTACAATCACATCCTACACACAGGAAGCTGGCAAGGTTATCACAGCTCCTACAGTAGATGGCTACACAGCATTTGGCACAACAACATACACTGTCACAGCTTCAAACAGCCAGACAGCCACATTTACTTATAAGAAGACCACAGCATCTTCATCTTCTACAAAGAAGTTTAAGGTCACAGTTTACGACGTATTCTACGACCAGACAATGACAAAGAAGATTGAGACAAAGACACGTCAGACTGATACATACTCTCAGGGCGACACATTCAGCTATGATCCAAAGACATACTCTGGATACGAATATGTAAGCGCAGAGAACCAGTCAGGCACAGTCAACGCAGACAGAACAGTTACATTCAAGTACAAAGCAACAACAGCTTCTGGCAAGACAACAAGCAACTCAAAGTATTCAGTTACAGCTGGTGCAAACCAGAAGGTACCATCAAATGTAGGCACAGTTACAATCACATGTGACGGCCCACTTGATAAGATTGTAGCAATCAAGGTTGATGGTGTAACACTTGCTCAGAACCAGTTTACTGTAGAGTCAGGCTCAACAATCCTCACTCTTACAGCATCATATGTTTCAAGCCTTTCAGCTGGCGACCACGTAGTCAGATTTGAGTACACAGACGGCTGGGCAGAGACATTACTTACAATCACAGGAAAGACAACAACTACAGTTACTTACAAGGTAAGCAGCGACGGTTCAATCTCTTCTGGACACACAAAGGATACAACACCTACCACAGCAGATGGATTCGATAGCAGATATTTACTTTGCTTAGCAATCTTCTTACTTGGAGCAGGTACAATTCTTTTCAGCAAGCAGAAGAAGCTTGAGGCTATTCTTGCAGGTGAGAGAGACGACGAATAAGTCGGGTGAAAAATATGATAATAGAAACTATTATTTATGTAGCACTTATAATTGCATTATTTGCTGTATGTGATAATAGATTTTCAAGGAGATACTATGTCCCATTAAAGGTGATCTGTAGTATCTCCTTTTTGGTTATTCTATTTATCAATCAGTGGTATTCGGAAAGATTAGGACTGCTTCTGTGGGCCCTATTAGCCTGTTTTATAGGTGATTTGATGATGGGCCTATACAATACCTATAGTCGCAAGCAAGCCATGGAAATAGGCATTATAGCCTTTATGCTGGGCCATGTAGGCCTGCTTAATTACATGTGCCGCATCACGGTAGGCACCAATGTGCTTGTGTACATCGTGCCAGTGATTCCATGCCTGATACTTATTGGTATGCAGAAGTGGTGTCACCTCCATATGGGCAGCCTCTTTGTGCCATGCATAATCTACTGCTACTTCGTATCCACAATGACATTAAAGGCCCTGGAATGCGGCCTCAACGGCACCCCAATCCTTGGCATCGCGGGAATGCTTTTCCTGTTCAGTGACTTCACAATACTATTTCTTTATTTTTATCATTATAAAAACCGTGGTAACAAGAGGATAGTGCATTACATAAATTTGGGTACGTACTATATAGCAATATTGTTATTTATATTTAGCCTATAATAAAAGCCAGTATGTGGGTAACATACTGGCTTCATTATAGTTTATTGTATGTATGATACGAATACATTTCCGAAGGACTCGAAATATGTACTAGCTTCAGCAAGACTCATCTTTTGATTCTGGCTAGTCATAGGATCAAAGTAAATAATTGAGCTTGCATCATATCCTACGATAAGCACTGCGGTGTCATCACCGGTGTATGCGTACACAGGTGTGCCAAGGTTTACATAGTAGAGCACCTGGCTAAGCGACAATCCTGTTAAATCAAGAATGTCGTAATCCTTTAATGTCTTTGAAAGCACCGAAATAGGTGTTTCTCCTGATTCTAATAGTGTGTGCACCTGCACATTTTCCCCAGCCTGAACAAGCATAGCTGAAAGAGCTCTGGCGCTGCCGGAAGCCTCCGAATCACTTGAACCAACAGCGATTCCTGTGATTGCATTCTGATATGACTTGCGGCCTCGTTTCCACACATATTTAGGCGTGTTATCAAGTACGATTCCCATGTTTTCATCGGCCTCAGTAATGGCACGATTCAAATCATCAGTGGCCAGCGAAACCTTGCTGCCTACATATACAAAGTACTGTGTAGAGCTTGTGGCAGAGGCAACAGAGATTGAGTGGCTGCCATCAGCAAGTACCAGGCCAGGCACATCGTAATCAACCTTGCCAAGCTTTTCATCTTCCTCTAGCTCAGCCATGGTGAGAACAACAACCTGTTCCTTTGCATCGTCTGATATTGTGCTAACATCAACGGCTTTGTTTTGCTCACCAGCACTGTTTTTGATGGTGTCCCCATCAGCGGAGGTGATAATTCCTTCGGAATCTATCTGAATACGCTCCAGATAAATTGTGTAGGACTCGATTGAAACATCTGTAATATAGTAACCGCTCTTCTGATATGTCATCAGCTCACGTCCTGAGCCAGAAGAGATATCTGCGATTGTCAGTTTGTACATTGGATAAACAGTAGAGCCGGCACCGTCAGTAGTGATGTCGTTCTCATTTAAAGTACCGTAAATCAAATCGTCATCCAAAAAGGCCAGTGGCTTCAAAAGCTGTCCTGTGCCTGCTGTAATATCGTAAGAATCTCCAGTCTCCAAATCCATGATGTGGATTGAATCTGACATATCCTCCTGATCCATCCAAGCCAGGTATCTGCGGGATGCAGACACAGCGTATTGAGCATCATCAAGGCCTGTCATCAGCTCCTTGGTAGTAAGCTCGTTTAGATTCATATATAGAAGAGTTCCATTTACCATGATGTAGAACTGGTTGTCAGCTGTCTCGTACAAAAGCTCAGAGAAGTTGGCGTTCAAAATCTGGTAAGAGCTTGTAGAGGTGATGAACACCTGCTCAGTGGAAGTATCTTCGATTGCATCGTAGTGGTAAAGGTTGATACCACATTCGCCTTCGTGGCTACCGGAATTCATGTATCCATACACAACATAGTCCATTGTTCCAGATTCATCGATGTTCAAAAGAAGAATCTGGTGTTGGTCATAAATAGAACGGCTGTCAGTAGGGTCGTCCACAAAGCTGAAAATCTGCTTTAATGTGCGGTCTGTCTGATTGTATTCGTAAAGTGAACCATTCTGTACAAATGAAACGATGGTACCAGTTTCGTTTGACATGTATTGCAAATCAGGATCAGTGATGCCGATGTTCAGCACATTTTTGCTATATGAAACGGACTGGTCATCCAAAATCTGTTCCATTGTTCTGTCGTATGAAAGCAGATACAATCTGTCGGAAGTATAGCGGATTCTAAACTCCTCCACGCATGTGTAATATTCTGACTTGCCTGAGTTATCTCTATTTAATAGGTAAGTGAATGTGAGGCTGATGTAGTTGCTGCTGATATCAGTGAGAGCTGTATTTACATCACCAACCTGTGTGCCATCAAATCCACCATAGGAAATCTGAGCAAGATTTGAATTGATAGTAACGTGGTTCAAATCCTCAGTTGCCGAAGATGAAGGCTCGATATATGTAGCTAAATCTGTTGCATCCTCTGAAAGAGCAGTGTTGTGGAAATACTGAGCAAAATCTAATATCTCTTCTTCGTTACATCCTTCTGGCTGCATGATTCTGGTGTAGTAGTAGATTTCATCATCACCGCTTGTGATTGTAAGAATAAGAAGATATTCTTCGTTCTTTTCAATCAGGTTTTCAGCCTGGAAGCTGGCGGTAAGAATGCCGTCCTTAGATGTGAATTCCAGCTCGTTATTCGAAATGTTTCGCTGTGTATCCAAAGAGCGTATCTCATATGATAATCCATCTACATCGTAACCCTTGGAATCAACTGTGATAGATACGTTTCTTTCAGAGTCCAAAGGGATAATGGCGTCTCGCATGTAGGCTGGGTCCATCTCTGTCACATAGCCGTGAAGCTCTGTTGTAGCATCACCCAGATAATCGATGGTGACAGTTGGCAGCGTAGGAGAGGACTGGGCGGTCACTTCCTGGGGCTCGCTGATATTTGTGACTATCTCGAAAAACACCACTGAAACCACAAAAACAACCACTAAAATACCCACTCGCTTAAGGATTTCTGTAGGGATGCCCTTCTTATAGAATTGTAACTTCATATATTCTCGCTTTCTTGATTAAATATCTTTTAAGTGTTATAATCCGTTGGAATTTTGATTTTAAGATATTCAGATGTCCTATCTTTAATAAGAAATGATTTTCTTTGATAGGCTCTGAATATTTAACATTTTATCACTATTTTTTCATACTGTCTTGATTAAATTAGATTAGATGTAATTTGTGCTAATCGGAGGATTCATGAAAAGATTTTTTTCAAAAATAAAGTCTGGCTTTGTATGGCTGGGAAAGAACATAAAAAAGCCATTTATCAAACTGGCTAATTCAAAGGCTGTTCAGTCTTATCTAGGAAGTAAATTCCATAAAACATGGTTGATGTTGTGGGATAAATACTCATTCTGGATGCACATTCCACTGGCTATGCTTCTGATATTTGTTATGGAGTGGATGTCCCGTCATTCATTCACAGAGGCATGGGGCTTCGTAGTTAATCACACAGGACCTTACCTATTCAATTCATATTGCATATTCGTAGCACTTTCGATTGTGTTCCTTAGCAAGAGACGTGGTTGGTGGCGAGTATTCATCAGCATGATATTTATAATCCTTGGTATTATAAATTGCGTCATTCTGTTGAACCGTGTTTCACCATTTGGCTACACTGATTTATACATGATCAGCGATTTGCTTACCATGCAGGATTCCAACTACTTCTCAGCACAAGAAGCTATGCTTGCAATCGCAGCCTTGGTAATCTACATAATCATCATGATTATCTACTTGAAAAAAGGCAAGAAAAAGCAGAACGGCAAGCCATTCTGGCAGAGATTGATACTTGTGGTGGCCCTTTGGGTTTCCCTTTATCCATCTACATTGCTTCTTAGAAACTCAGGAATCATGACATCCTACTTCGGCAACCTTGCCCAGGGATATTTGGATTACGGTTATTTATATGGCTTCTCTACTTCGGTTCTTGACCGTGGTATGAACCGCCCATTTGGTTATTCAAAGAGCAAAATCGAAAGTATCGTTGATGAAGATTCTGCTTATGTAAGCACACTTGAGATTCCATCTGAGGACGACTCACAGCCAAACATCGTTGTTATCCTGCTTGAGTCATTCTACGATGTATCTGAGGCAGATTTCATCGAGACAAGTGAGGACCCAATTCCTTACATTCACTACCTTGAGCAGAATTACTCTACAGGCCACTGTATCGTACCTGTAGTTGGTGCCGGCACATGTAACTCTGAGTTCGAAGTTCTTACAGGTCTTAGTTGCAACTTCTTCGGCCCAGGTGAGTACCCACAGAAGACCATCCTTAAGGAGACAGATGTTGAGAGCTACGCTGATGTTCTTTCAGAAGATGGCTACAGCACTCACGTTGTCCACAACAATGGTGGTAACTTCTATTCAAGAGCAAACGCATTCTCCATGATGGGATTTGATACATTCACATCTAAGGAGCTTTTAGATATTACAGATTACACTCCACTTGGAAACTGGCCTACAGATGACATCCTTATTGATGGTACTCTCGATGCCATGAATTCCACACCAGAGAGTGATTTCGTATACACAATCACAGTTGAAGGCCACGGTGCCTACCCAACTTACCAGGTTGAGGAAGATCCAGCTATCAAGGTCAATGCAGTTGGCAAGACAGAAGAAGAAAACTGGGCTTGGGAATATTACATCAACCGTATCTACAACGTAGACGATTTTGTTAAGCAGTACATTGAGGCACTTGATGCCAGAGGTGAGGATACACTTGTCATTATGTTTGGTGACCACCTTCCAACTATGGGTCTTACAAACGATGAGGTTGCCACAGGTGACCTTTACCAGACAAAGTACTTCACATGGAACAATTTCGGTATGGAAAAGGTCGACGAGGATTTAGCTTCATACCAGCTTGTATCAGAGTTCTTAAACAGACTCAACATTCACAACGGCAACATCAACGCTTACCACCAGACAGCAATGGCTGAGGGCAAGGTGCGTGGAACTAGCGAATACATGAACGACTTACGTATGCTTCAGTACGATATCATGTACGGAGATCGTTACACATACGAAGTTGGCACAGAGTACGGCCCTTCAGACATAATCATGGGTGTAAATGATGTCACAATCGACAGTGCATACTTCTTCAACGGAAGGCTGCACATCTACGGTGATGAGTTTACTAAGTGGTCTAAGGTATACGTAAATGACGAACAGGTTTCAACTAAATACGAATCTGGACAGGTTCTTTCAATAAAGGCTTCTGACGTACAAAACGGCGATACAATCAAGGTTTGCCAGGTAGGTAGTTCAAACACCATCTTCCGCGAATCAAATGAGTACACCGTATTCGATCCGAACTATGTAGAGGAAGAAGAGGAAGCAGAATTAGAAGAATCTGAAACATCAGAAGATGCAGATGAATAAAATAAGGTCGCAAGGCATTAAGCTTTGCGACCTTTGTTTTTATGTGTGATTGCTGCGATATTCGCTAGGCGATAGATTGCTGTATCTTTTGAATGCCTTTGAAAAAGTGAAGGAGTCAGAATACCCTACATTAAAGGCAATGGTATTGACACTTTCATTTGATTTTAAAAGCATTTCGGAAGCCTTTTTCATGCGGTAGGTGGCCAGGTAGGATTGAGGTGTGTAGCCGGTGGCATGTTTGAACACACGGGTCAAATAACTCCTGTTTAATCCACAGGCATTGGCGATGTCTTCCACATTGATTGGCTCGGAATATTTCAGCCTGATATATCTGATGGCGTTCTTTACATAGGCAAGGCGAGGGTCCACCTCAGTTGACTCAGTCTTGGTGCTGGACTTTGCCACGATGCAGCCAAACAGTTGATAAACCATGGCATAGCAATAGCACTCGTTATCATAATTATCGTATATACGATTTATACAATCTATGATTTCACTGGCATCCCCATTTGGAGTAAAGATTGGCTGCTCCAGAGAAATTCCTGCTGAATTAAAAAGCTCTGTAACACGTGGTCCATCTACATGTATCCAGGTGTACTCCCAAGGGTCATTGGAATCCGCTTCATAATAGGCTTTCACCTTGGCAGGAATCAGGAAGCCTTGGCCGGCATGAATCTCATATTTCTTATCATTCATATACAGATATCCCACACCGGAAATAACATAGTGAAAGATAGTTCTAGTGCGGATGATAGGGCCATAATTATAATGTGGCTCACATTTATATCGTCCCACCTCAAACAGATAAAAATCATTTGAGGTAGTGATGTCTACAAATCGACATTTATCAACGCCTCTAATTTCCATATGATTCTCCCAAATGTCACATAGTGACATGAACATGAATAATTGGAACATCTTAATTGTTCTACGTAATCAATATAATGATTATAGCAAAAAAGAAGGGCAAAGGAGAAAATATGGGAATAATTTTTAATGATCAGGAAAAGCAATTTCATATATTTAATAAATCGCTAAGCTATGTAATCGGTATTTGTCAGGATGGAGATATAGGCCAGCTTTATTTTGGAAAGCCTATACATACAGACCAGAAACTCACAGATTACCAATCATATGGCATCAGACCGCTGTGCTGTAATGAAAAGGATGATGAGAAATACACCAAGGAACTGGCCCTTTTGGAGTACCCAGCCTTTGGCGATGGAGATTTCGGCTCAAGTGCATATGAAGTGCTTCAGGAGAATGGTTCTAGAGTCACAAAGTTTACCTACCAGTTTCATAGAATCTATAAGGGCAAGGCACCTATTCCAGGCCTTCCAGCCACATACACAAATGAGGATGATGAGGCAGAGTCATTAGAGATTGTTTGCAGGGATTTGATATCTGGCCTTGAAGTGACTTTGTGCTACACAGTTTGGGAGAATTATTCTGCCATCTGCCGTCATACGAAGCTAAAGAATACTGGAGACAAGAAGCTAAAGCTTGAGCAGGCACTTAGCTGCAATGTTGATTTTCCAGACACCAGCTTCACATGGCTTCAGTTTGAAGGTGCATGGGGCAGAGAGCGCAGCCCAAAGGAAAGAGATATTTCATCAGGCATTACTGCCATCGAGAGCCTTCGTGGCCATTCCAGCGCAAACTACAATCCATTCGTAATTATAAAAAGAAAGAATGCAGATGATTTCCAGGGAGAGGCCTTTGGCTTCAATCTGGTATACAGCGGAAACTACATAGCAAAGGCACAGGCTGACACCTTTGGAAAGCTTAGATTCAATATGGGAATCAATCCAAAATGGTTTCAGTGGCCACTTGAGCCAGGAGAAGAGTTTAATACTCCAGAGGTTATCATCACCTACACTTCAAATGGTCTTAACGATTTGAGTCAAAACATCCACAGGCTCATGAACAACAACCTGGTGAGAAGCGCCTATAAAAACAAGCCACGTCCAATTCTTCTCAACAACTGGGAAGCTACAGAGATGGATTTTGATGAGGAAAAAATCCTTAAGATTGCCAGAAAAGGAAAAGAAGCAGGTGTGGAGCTTTTCGTCCTTGATGATGGCTGGTTTGGAAAGAGAAATGACGATTTCGCTGGCCTTGGAGACTGGTACGTAAATGCCGACAAGCTTCCAGATGGCATCAGCGGATTATCAAAAAAGATAAATGATCTTGGATTAAAATTCGGACTTTGGATTGAGCCGGAGATGGTAAACGAGGATTCTGATATGTACCGCCAGCATCCTGATTGGGTGCTTGCAGCACCATACCGACCACGCACATTAGGCCGCCATCAGATGGTTCTGGATTACTCAAAGCCAGAGGTTGTAGACAATATCTTTAATCAACTATACGATGTGATTACAAATGCCAGCATCGATTACATCAAGTGGGATATGAACCGTTCAATCACCGAGTGCTACAGCCAGGATGTGGCAAGAGATAAGCAGGGCATGGTTTATCACAAATACATCATGGGCGTGTACAGCTTGTATGAAAGATTGAGAAAGGCATTCCCACATATCCTGTTTGAATCATGCGCTAGCGGTGGTGCCAGATTCGATGCAGGTATGCTTTACTATGCGCCACAGGCTTGGTGTTCTGATGACACAGACGGCCATGAGAGAGTGAAAATCCAGTACGGCACCAGCTACGGCTATCCAGTGTCTATGGTGGGCTCACATGTATCGGCATCACCAAATTTGCAGACACATCGCGCTATGACAATAGATGATAGGGCGAATGTGGCTTACTATGGCACATTTGGTTATGAGCTTGATTTGAATGAAATATCTGAAGAGGATTTCGAAAGTGTAAAAGAGCAGATCAAGTTTATGAAGGAGTACCGTGAGCTGTTCCAGTACGGCAATTATTACCGTCTACAGTCTCCATTCGAAAACAACATCTCGGCATGGATGGTTGTTTCCGATGACAAGCAGACAGCAATCGTTACAACTCACAAAACAGAAAATATTCCAAACTGGGGAATAGAGAGAATAAAGCTTCAGGGGTTAAATCCTGATATCGTATATACGATAAATGATAAGGATGATATTTATGGCGACTACCTGATGAACGCAGGAATTTCTCTTATGAAAAAGGAGAGAAACTGGTATGAGAGTGATGGAGACTACACAACTCACATGTATATCCTAAAAGGGAAAGTCACAAAATGACATCTTTTGGAATAATTAATCCATATAAAGATATGCTAAAGAAAGCTAATATGAATTTAGAATAAAAATCGGCAAAACCGAAAGGGAGGTTATTATGAAGGTAAAGAAAGTAACTAGTTTATTGCTTGCTTCATTAATGGCAATGTCAATGATGGCATGTGGTGGCTCTGGGGATAGCTCATCAGATGCAGCAGCAGACAGTGGCGATGCTACAGCAACAGAGATGAAGGGAAGCGTAGAAGGCGAACTTACAGTATCTATTTGGGATGAAAACCAAAGAGCTGGTTTGCAGGAAATCATTGATGAGTGGTCAGAGCAGTCTGGCGTAAAGGCTACAATCCAGGTAGTTGGCTGGGATGATTATTGGACACTCCTTGAGGCTGGCGCTTCAGGTGGCGAGCTTCCAGATGTATTCTGGATGCATTCAAACCAGGCACAGAAATACATGGAAAATGACATGCTCATGGATTTGACAGATAAGATTGAAGCTAGCGACAAGATTGACATGGCAAATTACTACGAAGGTATCGTTGATTTGTATCAGTCAGGTGGCAAGCAGTACGCAGTTCCAAAGGATATCGATACAATCGCCCTTTGGTACAACAAAACAATCTTTGACGAGATGGGCGTTGACTATCCAGATGACACTTGGACATGGGATACATTCGTAGATGCAGCAGCAAAGCTTACAAACGATGAGCACTGGGGATATGCAATTGCACCTTCAAACAACCAGGACTCATTCTACAATGCAGTATATTCAATGGGTGGAGAAATCATCAGCGACGACAAGAAGTCTTCAGGCTATGACAACCCTAACACAATCAAGGCAATTCAGATGTTTGTAGATATGGTTCAGGACGGCTCTTGCCCAGACCTTAACACAATCTCTGAATCAGGCGCAGATGTACTTTTCGAGTCAGGAAAGGTTGCAATGGTAACACAGGGTTCTTGGATGGTATCAGCTTTCAAGGACAACGAATACACAGCAGCAAACTGTGATGTAGCAGTTCTTCCAAAGGATGCTACAACAGGTAAGAGAGTTTCAATCTATAACGGACTTGGCTGGGCAGCATCAGCAAACACAAAGAATCCAGATGCAGCATGGTCACTTATCGAATGGCTCGGCTCTAAGGAAATGCAGGAGAAGCAGGCAGAGCTTGGTGTAACAATGTCAGCATACGAAGGATGCTCAGACCTTTGGGTTAACTGCACAGATGTATTCGACTTAAGCGGACATATGGATATGCTTGATGCAGACTTAGTATTCCGTCCATATTCAAAGTACACAACAGTTTGGGAAGATATGCAGACAGAAAAGCTTAAAGAAGCTTGGACAGGCGAAAAGGACGTAGAAACAGTTTGTCAGGAAATTTGTGACAGCATGAATCAGACCCTCAGTGAGGAATAACTTCTTCTTTATTATTGTTTAAATTGCAGATAAAGGTGCAGTAGTCCATACTGCACCTTGTCTGTCTTAAAGCAGGAGACTAATGTTATGAATAAAAAAAGAGTTACAAAGCGCGAAAGAAGCGAATTTATTTGGGGATGGCTTTTCATTGCTCCAACAATGATAGGGCTAATCGTTCTAAACATCATTCCAATTTTTCAAACTATATATCAGAGCTTTTTCAAAACAGGTGATTTCGGCAAGGGAAATATTTTTGTAGGGCTCGGTAATTATCAAAGGGTTTTCTCAGATACTGAAGTATGGCAGGCACTGTGGAACACAATTAAATATGCAGTAGTTGAGGTACCAATCTCTATCATTATTTCGTTAGTATTAGCTGTATTTTTGAATGGGAAAATAAAAGGTAGAAGTGTCTTTAGAACCATCTTTTTCCTGCCAATGGTTGCAGCTCCAGCAGCAATCGCTATGGTTTGGAGATGGTTATATAATTCTGAATTTGGACTATTGAATCATATCTTGCCAGGAAAGACCAACTGGATTTCAAATCCAGACATTGCAATCTATTCAATTGCTATCATCGGTATCTGGTCAATCATCGGCTACAATATGGTTTTGTTTTTGGCAGGCTTGCAGGAAGTCCCAAGAGACTACTATGAGGCTGCATCTATAGATGGAGCAAATGGAGTACAGCAGTTTTTCAGCCTTACAGTTCCACTTATTTCTCCAACAATCTTCTTCGTATTGGTTACAAGAGTTATTGCAGCTATGCAGGTATTCGATGTTATCTACATGGTAATTGACAATAACAATCCAGCGCTCTTTAAAACACAGTCACTTGTTAGCTTGTTCTACAAATACTCATTTACACAGGGCAACAAGGGCTACGGAGCAACAGTTGTGGTAGTGCTTCTTGTAGTAATTATGCTTTTGACTGTATTGCAGATGGTTGGTCAAAAGAAATGGGTTCACTACAACTAATGTGAGGTGAGAAAAATGGGACGTAAAAATAAAATAATTATTTATATAATTCTAATAATCATGTCATTTATAATGCTGGTGCCATTTGCATGGATGGTGCTCACAGCATTCAAGACAGTTGGCGAATCTACTCAGATGGATCCTTTCGTAATCTTTCCATCAAAGCTTAGGGTAGAAAACTTTGTAAAAGTTCTTCATAACGTAAACTTTGGAAGACTGTATTTCAACACAATAATGATGATTGCCCTTAGAGTTTTGTGTGCCGTATTAACAGCTACGCTTGCAGGATATGCATTTGCAAGACTTCAGTTTAAGGGCAGAGATTTCATGTTTGGTTTAGTTCTTTTCCAGATGATGATTCCATCACAGATTTTCATCATTCCACAGTACGTAATGGTAAGTAAGCTTGGCTGGACCAACTCCTTACTTGGACTTTTATTCCCTGGTCTGGTATCAGCCTTTGGAACCTTCCTTCTTCGCCAGGCCTACATGGGCTTGCCAAAGGAACTGGAAGAAGCAGCCCGACTGGATGGCTGCAACATTGGACAAACCTTTCTCTTTATCATGGCTCCCCTTACAAAATCAGCCATGGTAGCCCTTGGAATCTTTACAGCAGTATTTGCTTACAAGGATTTGATGTGGCCAATGATTGTTTGCCCAGATACAAACAAAACAACCCTTGCAAGTGCACTTTCAAAGATGCAGGGACAGTTTTCTTCAAACTACCCAGAACTTATGGCAGCAGCATTAATCGCATGTCTCCCAATGATTGTTCTTTATGTCATTTTCCAAAAGCAGTTCATCGAAGGTATTGCTACATCAGGTGGAAAGCTTTAATAAAAACTCAATACATGAAAGGAAGCCCAAGCGTATGCTTGGGCTTCTTTTGTGTGAAAGTACTGTCAGGGAAACTGAAAGCGTGTCTATAAACATGAAAGAGGTTTCAGAGTAGGGCGATTTCATTGACACAGATTTTATTCAATGACTATAATCAAGTTAGTACTTAATAAGGAATCTTATTAGGGAGTTAGGGGATAAAAAGGAGGATAATGTATGAAGTTTTTACAAAAACTTGGAAAAGCCCTTATGTTGCCCGTAGCGGTATTACCTCTATGTGCTCTTTTGATGGGTATCGGATACGCTTTATGCCCAGCAACAATGCAAGGAGGAGATATCACCGGTGCAAAGATGCTTATCGGATTGTTCCTGGTAAAAGCTGGCGCAGCGTTAATTGACCACATAGCGATTCTTTTTGTTATCGGTGTAGGTGTTGGTATGTCAGATGACCATGACGGTACAGGCGGATTAGCAGCTCTCGTTTCATGGTTAATTATGACAACACTTCTTGCTACAGGATTTGTTACAACAATCATGCCTTCAATCGCAGAAAGTGCTACACGTTCAATGGCGTTTGATAAGATTGAAAATCCATTTATTGGTATTTTAGCTGGTGTAATCGGATCAATGTGCTACAACAAATTCAAGGGCACAAAGCTTCCAGATTGGTTAGCATTCTTTAGTGGGAAGAGAAGCGTAGCAATCATATCAGGTTTGGTTTCTATCTGTGTTTCTGCTGTATTGCTTTTTGTATGGCCATTACTTTTCACAGGCCTTGTAGCAATCGGTACTGGAGTTTCAAAGATGGGAATCGTTGGAGCTGGTATCTACGCATTCCTTAATAGACTTCTTATTCCAACAGGTCTTCACCATGCACTTAACAACGTATTCTGGTTCGATACAATCGGACTTGGTGATTTAACAAACTTCTGGGCAGGCAAGACATCTGCAGATGTTTCATGGGATTTAGGACTTTACATGTCAGGCTTCTTCCCATGTATGATGTTTGGTATTCCTGGTGCTGCAATCGCAATGATTAGACGCGCAAAGACAAATCAGAAAAAGGTTGCAATTGGTCTTCTTTCATCTGCAGCAATTTGCGCATTCGTTTGCGGTGTTACAGAGCCATTCGAGTTTGCATTCATGTTCCTTGCTCCAGGTCTTTACGTAGTATACGCACTCCTCTATGGTGTATTTACAATTATCACAGGCTTGGTAGGATTCAGAGCAGGCTTCTCATTCTCAGCTGGCGCGACAGACTTAATCTTCTCTGCATCACTTCCAGCTGCTAAGAACACATGGATGATTATTCCACTTGGCATCGCAGCATTTGTAGTATTCTACCTTGTATTCTATTACATGATTGGAGCATTCAACCTCCAAACAATTGGACGCGAGGATGACGAAGAACTCTTCGGTGAAATTGATAAAGATGCAAAGCTTTCAGATAACAACTACGCTGCAGTAGCTACAAAGGTTTTAGCTGCTCTCGGCGGAAAAGAAAACATCACATCAGCTGACTACTGTGCTACAAGACTTCGTCTTGAAGTAAAGGATCAGTCAGTGATTGATGAAAAAGCTGTAAAAGCTGCTGGTGCTGCCGGCATGATTCGCCCAGGCAAAACCTCAGTACAGGTAGTCATCGGAACTCAGGTACAGTTCGTATATGACGAATTCAAAAAATTACTATAATTCACATTCCCATAACTCCATTCTAGAATGTAAAAAGGCCACAGCGAAAGCTGTGGTCTTTTTCTGTGCTGTTCATCAAAAAAAGAACGTAGTTTGTCAAAGCAGTATTGAGAATAAATATCGATTAAGTAACATATTTAATATAAGGAGGCAGAAATGAATTACGTAATAAGGGAAGCTTGTATTGAGGATACAGATGAGATTTTTCGATTATGGAAATGTTTGGCAGAGGATCATACATTCAAATTAACTGGGGAAAAGGTGAACTTTGATGATGTTGAAAATAATTATGCCAACTTGATAAATGATAAAGACACAATCATATATGTTGCAGAAAGTGAAAACAAAATAGTTGGATTTATTGAAGCATATAGAAAAGAAAGACTGCACGATTTTGATGAACCAAGTATATATGTTTTGCATTGTTATATAGAACCATCATTTAGAAATTCAAGAATGGTGCATAGATTTTTGGCAACGGTGATGCAAGTAGGAAAAAAAGAAGGAATCCAGCATATATCAGCGCATGTTTTTGCAAGTAATGAGAAGTTTTATAAAAACATAAAGGTTTTAGGCTTTAACGAATATAAAACATTATTTTTAAGGGAAATATAGATGAAACAAAATAGGTACATAGCTTTTATTGCTGGGTTACTGAATAGGTATAAAAGAAAAGAATGCTTGGGGCTATTAGTTACTTTTTTATATTCAGGTATGGTTTACATAGGTCCTGTGTTATCCCAATACATAATAGATGATGTTTTATTTACCAAGGAGTACATAAGACTTACAAAGTGTTTTGGCTTATTTTTTATTGTTCTAATATTACAGCCTATATTGTCATATATACAAAGTAGAATATTCATCAATATATCAGAACGAATTACAAAGGATTTACGAAATGAAATGTATTCGGGAATTATCAGTAAGAGAATTACTTTTTTTTATGACAATAACGATGGTGAAATATTGTCTAGGATAATAAATGATTCTAGAATGCTAAGCGATTTTGTATCAGATGTGTTTGTTGTATTACTGAAAAACAGCTTACTGATTTTATGTGTGCTTGTTGGAATGATGGTGATATCTGTTCCAATCACATTATGCATTGGGGCTATCTTAATAGTAGGAATTGTAATTATTGATAAATTAAGCAAAGAAAATATAAGGCTTTCATTAGAACGTCAGGAATCATTGGATGATGTGACAGCTTTAATAAGTGATAGTGCAACAAACATATTATCCATTAAAATATACGAACTTCAAAAAATAGCTAGAAAGCTATTTGATGAAAAGATAGAGCTCAATAAGCGTAAAAACATAAGAATAAGAAATGCCAATACATTGTTTGCATCTCTACTGGAAGCAATGACGGTTATATGCATTATGCTAATTTATGCAATCGGAATAGGCTATTATGCAAAAGGAACATTGACCATAGGAAATATTGTTGGATTGATACTTTACTTTCAACTTATAGTAGGACCAATTATTAGTTTGCTAAATTGTAATCTTGATTTTAAAGCAATCCAACCAATCATTGATAGAATAGATGAATTTGTGCAGGAAGAAAGTGAAGAAGAGAGGAATAACACATCCTCTGATGAAAAAAAAGAAGAAAAAAATGTCATTGCTATAAGAAATTTAAAATTCAGATATGACCAATCTGAAGAGATATTCAATGGCTTAAATGTAGATATTGGTTTAAACAAAATATCATGTGTAGTAGGAAATTCAGGTTGTGGAAAGACTACATTGAGCTACCTGATTATGGGAATGCTTAATCCAGATACAGGCCAAATATTAATTGATGGTAAAGATAGGGCCAACTCAAATAAAAAGATATCTTATGTGCCACAGAACAATCAATTATTTAATGTATCTATAAAAGAGAATATCCGATTATTTGATCCATCTATTTCAGATGAGCAGATATATGAGATATGTAAAAAGCTAAATATATATGACGATATATGCCGATTGAAAAATGGATTTGAAACAATTATCACAGACAAAATTAATATATCCGGAGGTCAAGCTCAACGAATATTAATAGCGCGAGCATTAATTAAAGAGGCAGACATAATCATAATGGATGAACCAACATCAGCGTTAGACGTAGGAAACCGGGAATTGATAGGTAACGCATTAAAGGAATTAGTACCGGAATACACATTTGTGATTATTACTCATGATGAGCAACTAATGGAGAATGCTGACGAGGTAATAAGAATTGGATGAAAGGAGACAGTATGAAATACATAGTAAAAGCAAAGAGAAGTAGAAACTTAATATCTACAGATGCATATTGTTATAAATGCGTACAGTGCGATTATCAGTGCGACCCTCATTATGTAAAGTACTAGAAAGAATAACTAAAAAGGAGAATAGGGAAATATATTATGAAAAAATCTAAGTATAACATTATTAATGAATTGGAAAATGGAGTTAAACTGGCATTTAATTCCTCAAGCTGTGCATTGGCAGAGGTGGAAGATGATTTCATTAACATATTAGATGAAATCGAAACAATAGATGTTAATACGCTATCGCCAGAAAGAAAAGAACTAGTTGAAGATATGAAAAAGGGTAATTTCATAATTGAAGATTGCGTAGATGAAATTGAACAACTTAAGTTTATAAATAAAAGAGGAAAATATTCAAATAACTCATTTGGACTAACAATCGCACCTACATTATTTTGTAATTTCAAATGCCCTTATTGTTACGAGACGCCACAGAATGAGCAAATGTCTGAGGAAGTACAGAATGGAATAATTGAATTAGTAAAAGAGAATGCAAAATATCTTGGAGATTTAAGTGTTACATGGTATGGCGGAGAACCATTAATAGGAAAAGATGTGGTATTTGCTTTGTCAGCAAAGCTTATTGATTTATGTAAGGAGAATGGAATTGAATACTCCGCATTCATGGTTACAAATGGATATTTGGTTACCGAACAGGTAGTGGAAAAAATGAAAGAAGCTCAAATAATGAGCTGCCAAATTACAGTTGATGGTCCAGAGAGAATTCATAACACAAGACGTATTTTGAAAGATGGAACAGGAAGTTTTAATCAAATCATTAAGAATATAAAGCTGCTTAAAAAGAATGATATTAATGTAAATATCAGAGTGAACATAGATAAAACAAACTTGGAATATGTGGAGGAGCTGCTTACATTTTTGGAAGAAAATGGTTTACAGGATTTACATATCAATTTTGGACAAGTAACAGCATATACTGAGGCTTGTAGTTCTATTGCTGGAAATTGCTTATCCACAAAGGAATATTCCTCTGCAAATATCAATTTACAAAAATTATTACATAAGCATGGATTCAATGCAGATGATTATCCATATTATCCAGGAATAAAGAGTAATTATTGTTGTGCGGATCAGATAAATTCATTTGTTGTTGACCCTAAGGGATTTATTTACAAGTGTTGGAACAATATCGGTTCAGAAGAAGACGCTGTAGGAAATGTACTACGTCTTAAGGATCCTAAAGTGGAGGAGACGATGAGAAGTATAAAATGGGTTGAGGTTAATCCATTCGAAGGGGAGTGCTTATCATGTAATCTGTTACCTATATGTATGGGTGGTTGTCCTTATATGAAATTAAAGGATGGAAAAAGCGCTAATTGTGAAAAGTGGAAATATCATTTTAATGAAATGATTAAGTATACATATGAATATAAGTCATTAAAGGAAAAAGAATGTGTATAGAGAAAGGAGTTAAAATGAAGAGTTTAGTAGCAATGCTAGTGGGTCTGAATATACTTCTGTTTGCAGGAGTAGGTTCATGGTTTGGATCATGGTTTGGTGGAAATAACGACAACTATGACAATGAAAAAATATTAATAAGAGACGGTAGTAGCTATTCATACTGGGAAAAGGATGGTGTCGCAGATTCAGAAACTGCCAGCATTAAGTTTTCATTTACTGGAAACGACGTAATCTGGAAAATGGATGCATCCAAAGCAGCAAACGTAGAATGTGCGTACAACGTAAATATTTCATCTGGAAAATTCAAAATAATAGAAATAACAACTGATAAAAAAATAAAAACTTTATGGGAAAACACAGATGGAAATAAGGCTAATGGTTCATTTACGATTTCGCTTAATAAGGGAACCAGTAGAATCAAAATTGTAGGTAAGAAAGCTAAAGGCTCACTTACAATGACATTAACACCAAATGAAAATGTTAATGTTGAAGCGATTTCTTATTCGCAGGAATAATAATGTGTAGCTACATTTATTATAAAAAATGAAAGGAGAGACTAGGATATGAAATATATTGTATTGAATGAAACAATTAAAGAGGCATTTTGCTATGCTTGCACAAAGCAAAGGCATAATGATTGCCGTAAACAGTGTTTTGATAAGGGGTAAATATGCGTTACATAATATTATCAACAAATAATGTTCAAGGATACTGCTACACATGTACAAAATGCGATGTACAATGCAAAGGGCTTTTTGAATGTGTAGAATGTCCGAATGTGGCTTATGCTTAAGGAGGTAAAAATGAGATTTATTGTTTTAAACGAGAAATTCACAGTTGCTGGATACTGCTATGGCTGCGGTGGACAGTGTGTAAACGTTTGTGGTACTCAGTGTGTAAAAGATAGGACCAAAAATTAATAGAATGAGGGTAAGCAGATGAAGTATATAGTATCAACAGATAAGTCATACAAAGAGGCATACTGCTTCGCATGTGTTTCTCAGAATGTTAATAAATGTGATAAACAGTGCTTGGATAAGGGCTAGTTAGTATAAAAGTGAATAGAAAATGGAGATGGGGCATGAAATATATAGTGTTAAAAGCTAATAAAAATGTAGATTCATATTGTTATTCTTGTAGTAAGAAATGTCATGTGCAGTGCCTCGAACGTTAATATGATAATAACGAATAAAGAGCTGCGAATATACTATTCACCAGAGTTTTGTCTATATTTGATGAAAGGGATTGGAGATAAGATTAAGCATATCAGAGATATGTTTGATTATAGGGATAGTATAAACATTACCGTGACATCTCAAAACGAAATTAAAAACCCTTTACCAGATTGGGTAGTTGCCTTTGCATATGATAATACGATTTATATATTAGACAAACTACTAGATGCTCCAGTGCATTATCAGCAAGAAATTATTATTCACGAGTTTGTGCATTTAGCAACGGAGAGATATAAAAAAAACATGCCACTCTGCTTGTATGAGGGAGTGGCAATGTATCTAGCAGATCAAAAGGAAAAGCTAGTAGACATTATAGAAGTGAGTGAACAAATTGATTTAAATAATGTTGATTATAGCAATCCATTATTATATGTTTATTCATTTAATATTACTTATATGCTTGTGCAAAAATACTCATTATCAATATTGGTAGAGCTAATAAAGAATGGTTGTATTAAAAAAATATACAATTATATATCAAAGTAAAAGGAGGATAAGAAAATGTGGCCTGATATCGGAATTTTTCCACCAAGACATTAAAATGGTTAACGTAAAAAGTCTGGCAAATGCTGGACTTTTTATTTATCTTGAGGCATATTTATAGTAATATTCTAATAGAGGAATAATGTGAATGAATAATAAATTTACAGTTGTAGTCTGTGATGACAACAAAGAAAACAGAGATGAGATAAAAAAATATGTCTCAAATTTCTTTTCGTCAAAAAAAGCAGAATATGAAATAAAGGAATATACATCGGGTGACGAGCTGATTGGTTCTTTAAAAGAAGAAAAGAATCAAATAAATCTGGTGTTTTTAGATATAGAAATGCCTGGAATCAATGGGCTTGAGGTGAAAAATATTCTTTGTGATGATGAGAAGGTAGAAAGAATTGTTTTTGTCTCAAACCATATAAATGTGATGCAGGATGCTTTCGGCATGAAGGTCATGGGATTTGTCGTAAAACCGATAACAGTAGATAGCATTAATAAATGGCTCACTCATGTATATAACGTCTATTCCCAAGCAGTGAGAGTGGATTTTGGAAACAATAGAGTAAGAGCGACAGAAATATCATATATTCAGGCAGATGGCAATTATACAAAAATAGCGTTAAACGACGGAACTGTAAGCGATTTAATGCATGTTTCAATTATAAATTGGATAGACGAATTAGGAGATTCATTTGTCAGATGTCATAAGTCATTTCTAGTAAACATGGATTACATTCTAAAAATCAAATATAAAGAATTGGTTTTGACGAATGGAGTAGTACTGCCTGTTGGGAGAAAGTATTATAACGAGTTGAAAGATGATTATAGCAAATATTTGGTAAATAATATTAAAGGGAGATTAGGTTGGGGCGAATAATTTACGCGGTATTATTAGAAGGCCAATTCTTATTCTTTTATACCATTATTTTGAATATAAAATTCATAATGCCTAAATGGAAAAAGCTTATAGTGGGACTGCTTATTGTCCTTTGCGCTGTATGGCTGTACAAGACTGGAATCGTTACATTAGATTTGTTTTGTTTCATAATGGGATTATCGTTTCCGATGATATACGATATTGATTCAAAACAGGCATATGGAATGTATTTCCCTATAGTAGGAATCTGCGCCTCATGTAACACTATATGGGATTACTTTTTGTATGATAAAAATATAGTGAATGGATTTGGAATTAGAAAGATTCTATGCCTAGGAATAACTTACGTTATTTTACTAATATTATACGGACTAAAAAGGTATTATAAATATCGTGTTGAAATGAACTTCACAAGAAGCGAGATGATACTTTTTAACGTATATACGATATTTATAGGTATATCTATGGGAGGCCTTGGAATACTCCAAAGGGGGCAATATAATCACAGCACTTTGCAGATATATATAGTTGCAACAACTATAATTTGCGTTTTGATATATTACCTCAGCATAAAATCTATACTTTTGAATCGAAGGATTCTTGAAGAGCAAAATAAACTAATACATCAGCAGGTTTCTATACAATCACAGAAGGAACAGGTAGAGGCAATCATTGAAAATGAGCAAAGACTTCATGCCTATCGACATGATTTAAATGCTCATCTAAATGCTTTATATTCCTTGTCTCAGAAAAAAGATATAGAGGGAATTAAAGAATACTGTGAAAAATTGCTGGAGCATTCTAAGACATTAAACAATGTCATTATTTCAGGAAATACTGTAGTAGATGGTATTTTAGGACGCAAATTAGAAAAGTGTGATGAACTTGGAATAAAATTGAATTTGCAAGTGTCATTACTTCAAAAAAATAAAATCGCAGATTATGAGCTTTGTATTATCTTTTCAAATATATTGAACAATGCAATTGAAGCTTGTGAAAAAGGGGATACAATTGATTTAGTAAGCTATCCATACAATGAATACTTATGCATAATAGAAAAAAATCCAACACATAGAACACTTAGTATTCAGGATGGAACAATTCAAACAACAAAGAGTGATAAGATATCACATGGACACGGCTTGTCAAACGTAAAAACCGTCGTAAATAAATACGACGGTAAAATGAATATAAAAGATGATAACGGTGTATTTAGTATTGAAATACTCTTATAACAACGAGTTTTTCTCAATCTCCAATGCTGATAAAGTACGCTTGTATTTCTCAGCCTTAAAGAAAGAGTCATTTGCAAAATAGTAAGAGTATAGAACGTCTATTAATATCAGCAGAGATATTTGTGGGGAAATCTTAGTGCCTTTTTCAAGCTCCTTGAGGTAGGCAACTTCAACGATTTCATCGCAAAGCTCTGCTAATTTTTTGTCTTTTGAAGCGGTAAAGAGAACCACTCTGGCACCGTTTTGTTTAGCTTTTTTGATGCCGTCGATAACTACCTTTGTAGTTCCGCTGATAGAAAAAGCCAAAACTAAAGAACCTCTTTTTACTAAAGAGGCATTCATAGCAATCATCTGGGAATCCGTAATTGCGATAACATCTAGACCAAGTCGCATGAAGCGAAGCTGGAATTCGCGGGCTACATATCCGCTAGAACCCATGCCGTACACAGGAACAGTGTATTCGGTGTTGCTGAGCTTGGTGGCGATGCGTCGCATCTGATCTTCATCAATCAAATCGAAGGCTTTCACCATAATGTCTTTATAGTTTTTGCGAACAGAGCGAGTGATATCAGAGATTTCTTTTTCTTCCTTTTCGGTGAAGTAATCCTTGAAATCCAGCTCGTACATGTAAACAAATTCTCGGTAGCCCTTGAACCCGCATTTCTTGGCAAAACGTGAAAGTGTAGCCTCAGAAACGTATAGCAGCAAGGAGATATGCTTTGATGAAAAATCGCTGATTTCAGTGTTCTCCAAAAAGTAATCTGCAACCTGCTGCTCTGATTTAGTCAAGTTATCGTAAGCTTCTCGAATTTTATCTTTAGTTGTATCAACTGTTGACATATTTACCTCTTACTATGACTTTTTTAATACTTAGATCGGATTTATTAATTATAACAAAATCCGCCTGTTTGCCAATAGTGATGGAACCGACGGTGTCGTACATACCAATAGCTTTTGCTGGATTTCTAGAGGCACACAAGATAGCATCTGCAAGAGGAATGTTCATTTCCTTTACAGCTGTCATCATACAGTCGAAGAGGTTAGTGGCAGAGCCGGCGATAGTGCCATCGTGAAGTGTAGCTCTGCGGCCCTTTACAATTACAGGCTGGCCGCCCAGTTCGTATTCTCCATCAGGAAGTCCTGTGGCACGCATAGAATCACTGATCATAATAAGTCTGTCAGCACCGAACACCTTGTACATCATATTTACTGCAGCAGGATACACATGGACACCGTCGCAGATAAGCTCTGGAGTAACATCTTCGTTTTCTGCAGCAGCACCTATTGGACCAGGTGCACGGTGTGTAAATGCTGGCATTGCATTGAACAGGTGAGTAATATGTTTTGCACCGCGCATAAAAGCTTCCTTGCATGTGTCATAGTCTGCTGTGGTGTGGGCCAAGGATATTCTTGTTTCGTCCTTTGCCTTATCGATGAACTCCATTGCGCCATCAGTTTCAGGGGCAATATCGCATAAACGAACTGAATTACCGCTGGCTACGTTTATACGGTGAAACATATCGTAATCTGGGTTTTGTATATACTTAGGATTCTGAGCGCCCTTCTTTTCAGGTGAAATGAAAGGGCCTTCCATATTTATGCCGTGAATAGTAGCAAATTCTTCCGTGTCATTATCGTATTTACGATAGTCTGCAACAGCCCTAGCAATAGTAGTAAGAGTCTCTTCCGGATATGTCATGGTTGTTGGCAGGATAGAAGTGACGCCTACGCTTGCCTCGTATTTTGCCATGGCAGCAAGAGCTTCCTTTGTACCATCACAAGCATCAAAACTCATGCATCCATGGAGATGTATATCACACAAACCAGGGATAACATAGCAATCGCTGGCATCAAATATTTCTGTATCGCTAGATGAAGCAACATCCTGGCCGATATCTGAAATCAACCCATCCTTACAAACAACATCAACTTCATCAAATTTTCCGTCTTCCAAAAACACGCTACCGTTAATTATTTTCATTTTTAATCTCCTTGATTGAATCGGTAAATCGTTTTGTAATCAGCTGTGGCCTGGTGATTGCGCTGCCAATAACAGCGCAGTGACATCCAAGCTCAAAGGCCTTTTGAAGCTGAGCTACCTCCCAAATGCCGCCTTCGCAAATTACAGGAATACTGAGTGTGGCGACAAGCCTTTCAAGCATGTCAAAATCCGGTAATTGTTTGCCGGCAGTTTCTTTGGTGTAACCAGCAAGAGTAGTGCTGACAATATCGAACCCAAGCTTCTGGGCTTTAACACCTTCTTCAAAAGTAGAGCAATCTGCCATAAAAAGCATATCCGGATACTTTGCGCGAACTTCCTTGAAGAAGCTGTCTAGTGTAATGCCACCTGGCCTGATTCTATCTGTGGCATCAGTAGCAATGATATCCACCCCAGCCTCAGCGAGAGCATCGATTTCTGTCATGGTAGGAGTGATGTAGATTTCTGAATCATCGTATTCTCGCTTCCACAATCCAATAATAGGAACATCAGTAGTCTTTTTTATCTCAGCAGTGTCATCAGGCCCGTTTACTCTGATTCCAACTGCGCCGCCTTCCACAGCCGCCTTCGCCATCCTTCCCATAATGAAGCTACTATGGAGAGGCTCGCTTTCAAGGGCTTGGCAGGAAACCACTAATCCACCTTTTATTTGATTTAAAATTTGAGAATTATGATTCATAGGTAACTCCTTATGTCTCTATTGTAAGAAACATATTTCTATTCCTCAATGATTTAGCATGTTTATGAAAGTACTAACATCAAATTTATATCATCGGATTATTTATATGAAAGCCGTTTCAGAAGTGCTCCGTTTAATTGACGCTAAACTCTGGCGGTCCATATAATGAGTTTACAAAAGAGATAGCGCAAACTCTAAACACATATTGTTAGTACAATAATAACATAATAAAACTGAGGTATTTAAGAAATGAAGATTTATAAAGAATTGGATTACGATGCTGTAAGCAAGAGAGCAGCGGCCCTTGTAGCAGCTCAAATAAAAGAAAAAAATGACAGTATCCTTGGCCTTGCCACTGGCTCATCACCAGTAGGCATGTACAAGGAACTAGTAGAAATGTACAACGCCGGCGAATTATCATTCAAAAACGTTCGCACCGTAAACCTGGACGAATACGCAGGCCTTGCAGACGATGATGTAAACAGCTACCACTACTTCATGAATCAGCACCTATTCTCAAAGGTAGACATCGACCCTGCAAACACCCACTTACCAAACGGAATTGCAGCAGACCCTAATGCAGAATGTGCATCATACGAAGCAATGGTACAGTCCCTTGGTGGAGCAGACCTTCAGGTCTTGGGCCTTGGCGAAAACGGACACATTGGCTTCAACGAACCAGGCACACCCTTCACCGAAGTCACTCACCTAGTAGACCTAACCGAAAGCACCATCCGTGCCAACTCCCGCCTCTTCGAAAAAATCGAAGACGTCCCAAGACAGGCCTACTCCATGGGCATCAAAACCATCATGAGTGCCAAGCGCATCCTACTCATCGTAACCGGCACCGCCAAAGCAGAGGCCCTGGCCAAAGTCCTAAATGGCCCCGTCACCGAAAACGTGCCAGGCTCAGTCCTCCAAACCCATCCGGACGTAACCGTAATCTGCGACGAAGCCGCCGCATCCCAACTCTAAACCGCACCCTACGGCCCCAGGTACCACACCCGGGGCTCTTTTTATGCCCGCACCCGCCTCGCCTGCTGTGTGTAATGTGGCTGGGCTACATCTGCACTTTATGTTGTGTATCCGCCCCGTCTAGGGGACAGGTTTGGTATCTTATTTACGCCGACAGCGCAAGGATTATAGTTTTTCTTAGCATCACAAGGGAGCATTAAGTGCGTGTCCTTTAATTGGTTTTGCACTTCGAAGCCACTGTGGGTAGAGGGCAGACACTTGAAGTCTACGTATTAGTCTCCACACAAGGCTTAGGATAATTGCGCTCATACTCCGTTTGCCAAGAAAAATTTAGAAAGGGGATTTTGGATGCTTAGGCGCCGCCCTTTAACTCAGTCCGTTTCGTTGTCGGGCACTCGGCGCCGTCCATGGCGCCTCACGCCTATTCATCGCAAAATACCCCTTTCAAATTTTCTAGGCTCACTACAAATGTCGC
>NZ_FOHF01000010.1:0-75860 GCF_900111635.1 Pseudobutyrivibrio sp. C4
TATAGCAACTCGGATTCTATTTCTGCTATAGATTTAAGCTTTTTCCAATTCTTATAGCAACTCGGATTCTATTTCTGCTATAGATTTAAGCTTTTCCAATTCTTATAGCATTTCAGCTTTTATTTCTGCTATAACTTTGAGACTTTCTTTATTCTTATAGCAATCCCACTTTCATCCCTGCTATAATCTCAGGCTTTTTCCTAATCTAATAGCAAGCAAGATTTTAAAACTGCTATAATCTTCAGCTTTTCTCAAATTCTATAGCGGCCAAAACTTTATTTCTGCTATAAAATCAGGAAAAGCCCCTCATATATAGCAAAAGGCCAGCCCGTAGGCTGGCCGAAGCACAAGAGAATTCAAATGTGCTTATAGGGTATGTTAGTCTGCGTACTCAGATACTGTAATTGTGTATGAGCTTGTGCCCTCTACGTATACAGTTCCGTCTGTACCAACGATTGAAACTGTGTTGCCGTCTTCATCAACGATTGTTCCGTTGTTTGTAAGTGATGTGAGAACTGAATCGCCTGTTACAATCCACTTAGATGAAGAATCGATTGTGAGATTTGCGTAGCCGTCGCCACCGTTGCCTGCAGCTGACTCGTCGTCGATGAATGCACCTGTAAGAACTGAACCATCTGTCATTTCCATATCAAGTGTTGAGATTGTATCCCAAATGATATCGCCTTCCATTTCCTGGTTGATTGCTGTGAATGAGCACTGTGCTCCGTTCTCTCCGCTTGTTCCCCAACCTCTCTGGTTAGCGTTTCCTGTAACCTTAAGGAAGAAATCATTTTCATCAGCGTATGTGATGTCAACGTTTTCAAGAACGAATGTTGACTCTGTATTTGTTGTGTAGAACATACCGCCATTCTTTGCAGTGATGCTACCACCTGTCATAGAGAATGTAGAGTTACCTACTTCTGAATCACCTGACATTGACTGGTAAAGGATGATATTCCAATCGCAGTCGTTCTGCTCGCTTGTTGGAATGTTACCTGTTAAGTCGCAATCTGTAAGTGTAAGTGAGTTTAGACCTTCGATACATACGGCCTCAGCGCCTGTTGCTGTAAGAGTTGCATTTGAGATTGTGATATCTGCTGTACAGTAAACTGCTGGTGAGCCTGTACCGTTTGATGTGTATGTACCACCATCAACTACCATTGTTCCGCCGCCTCTGTCTGAACGGATTGCAGCTGAAGATTCGCCGTTTGTTTCAACTGTGTTGTCGTTAGCGTAAAGTGTACCGCCGCCTGCAACGTGGATACCGCCTGAAGTGTTCTGCTGTGTTGTGATTGTTGAATTAGATACATAAGCCACACCATCGCCATATGCGTATACGCCAGCACCACCTGCTGCATCTGAGTCAATAGTCACATTGTCAACTGTAAGTGTTCCACCTGTTGTAAGTAAAGTGGCGCCAACTCCGTAAAAACTAGAATTGTCGCCGCCTGTGCTGTCATCTGAAGTTCTTGTAATTGTTGAATCCTTAACTGTAACTTCACCATCTGTTACAAGGATTGCATTTTCATCAGTGCCTGTAGAGGCGATTGACTCGCCCTCTACAGTCTCATCTGCATTGTACTCATATAATGCTGAGTATGTAATGTCTGCAGCTGATGTCATATTTCCACCTGGCTGACCCATGGCTGACTGAGTACCACCAAGAATCTCTACTGATTCAACGTTACCATCTGCGTCGAATGTAACTGCAACCTGTGTGCCTACTTCGATATCAGAAAGTGTAAGTTCTGTCTGAGCATCGCCCATATCTGCTGGTGCTTCCCCGTCACCTGATGGAGCTTCGCCGTCGGCTGATGCCCCACTGTCTGCTGGTGCTTCGCCCTCGGCTGCTTCGCCATCACCTGATGGAGCCTCGCCCTCTGGCTTGTCACCTGAAGGAGCTTCACCGTCTGGTTTGTCTCCTGAAGGAGCCTCGCCATCGGCTGGTGCTTCAGAGCCTGCTTCTACAGTAGCTTCTGTCATTGCTGTATCATCTGAAGAATCCTCTGTATCTTCTGTTGTCTCTTCATCTGTAGTTTCTTCTGTTGTTTCCTCTGTTGTCTCATCTGTAGACTCTTCTGTTGCCGCATCATCTGGCTTTGTAGGAGCTTCGCCATCACCTGATGGGGCTTCGCCTCCGCCCATTGCCATAGAGTAAGTTGTGTCATCATTTACTGTGATGTCTGCTGTTTCCTCACCCAATGTAAGTTCGTTGTTTTCATAAGTTCCTACGGTGATTGTAAATCCCGTATCACTGACTGCTGTTACCTCGCCGTAGATAGTTTCACTGGCATAAGCTGTTGTGGAATCTGATCCGCAAGCTATCAATGAACCACAAGCAAGTGCTGCAGTCATCATTAATGCAGTAAGTCTTTTCCTCATTTTATGTCCTCCGTTATCTGCATCGGGTTTCCCCAATGGTCAATATTTATCTGCGCTCCAACCTCAGCGCGTTACGAGTTATAGTTAACCACCGGATTGTGAAAATTAACGGTACTAAAAAGTGTTGATTATGTGATTGGTTTCTAAATGTTTAAATTATCCTATGAGTCTGTAGGCATCAAGCTCTGAGGTTACTCAAGTGAGACATGATGTCGAACGGAGTAACTCTCAGGCTTGTAGCCGTAACAGACGGTCTTGGCTAGCCACAACCTACATATTGTGAATAATCTGAAAATATTTCTAAATCTATGGGGTTTTCAAATAGTTTGACTTGTGGTATTATGATAGTAACTATAAATATCGAAATCTTTGCCCTGGCGTAGACAAAGGATTGTCGATGACTCAATTTTCAAGGAAGAAAGGAGGGGCGTCTTATGGCACGCATTGATGCTGCGTATAATTATTTCATGACGACCTATGGTAATAACATAGGATCACGTTACGAATCTCATAAGAAAAGCGAACTACGCGACACTTACAACAAAATAGTTAAGGCGAACAAAGAAGCTCCTCTGTACAAGATAAATGATTCTGAGGACATCGGTCAGTTTGCAATTGATATTAAAGAGCACGCCAATGCTATGACTCTTTCAGTATCAAATTTGACATCTACCGGCGAGGATATTTCTTCTGTTTTAGAGAAGCGAATTGCATCTTCATCAGATCCTAATTCTGTTGATGTGCTTTACGTTGGCGATAGTGCAGATGGCGCTGAGGATTTCACAATCCAGGTTGATGCGCTTGCAAAGCCTCAGGTGAATACCGGCAATTTCCTTCTTTCAGATGGACATGATTTTGAAGAAGGCCAGTACTCATTTGATTTGGATATTCGAAATCACTCATATGAGTTCCAGTTCAATGTAAATAAGAACGAAACCAATCTTACCGTTCAGAATAAGATTGTTCGTTTGCTTAATACTTCAGATGTAGGCTTGAGTGCAAAGTTACTTTCAAATGACAGAGACGGAAGCAAGGCTATACAGATTGTTTCCAAGTCTACTGGCGTGGCAGATGACGAAAACACATTGTTTAATATTTCCTCATCAATCTCTTGGAGAGAGTTGAACATCCTTGGAATTGACAATGTTACACAGCAGCCTTCCAATTCAGATTTCAAGCTGAATGGAGTTTCGCATCAGTCATTGTCCAACACATTCACAGTAAACAAGACCTACGAGCTTATTTTAAAGAGACCATCCAATGGCGAAGTAAGCATCGGTCTTATGAACGATACTGAAGCTCTTTCAAATGGAATCACACAGCTGCTGGATAGCTATAATGGAATGCTTGATATCGGATTGAAGTACAACGAAGCTCATCAGAATCGTACACTTTTCAATGAGATATCTTCCATTGCAAAGAATGATGCAAGCAAGCTTGCTGCAGTAGGAATTCAGAGCGATTCTATGAATCACCTGTACTTAGACAAAGATGTTTTATCCGATGTGATAAACAGTGAAAACAAAGAAAGCGCTTTTGAAACTCTTAACAACCTTAAGAATTCAATTTCAAAAGCTGCATCGAAGGCCTCTATCAATCCGATGAATTACGTAGATAAATCGATTGTAGAGTACAAGAATCCTGGAAAGACACTTAGCGCACCATATGCGTCAAGCGCTTACTCCGGTATGATGATGAATTATGGATTATAGGATATTTAAAAATCCCCTGTAATTCACAAGCTCTTAGGTTTCTCAAATGAGACGTGTTGTCGAATTGAGAAACACTAAGGCTTGTGAATGTAACAGGGGATTTTTTATTATTCTGAATCGTCTTTAAAGAATTCCATCTCCTGGTTCAGCTTAATTGCGATGTCCTTCAGATCGTCAGCTGAATTAGCAAGGCTTGCAACTGTAGCAGAAAGCTCCTGTACAGATGCGCCTGTAGTTTCAGATGAAGCTGCATTCTCTTCTGAGATTGCTGAAAGTGATGACATAGCATCTGATACAACGTCGTTGGAGGTTACGCATGTAGATGCGCCACCGGCGATGTCTCTAATACCGTCAACTGTTCCATCAATATCTTCAAGCATTCCATTTACAGATTCAAGGGTGCCACCGATAGCCTCCTGCTGCTCAAGGTTGCCCTGCTTAACAAGATTTGCTGCCTCTACGGCTGCTTCTGCCTGCTTCAAAAGCTCATCCATTTCTGTACGAATATCCTGTGCCATGCTATCTGAATCATCAGCCAGCTTTCTGATTTCCTCGGCAACGACTGCGAATCCCTTACCTGCTTCACCGGCGCGAGCTGCCTCAATAGAAGCATTCAAAGAAAGGAGGTTTGTCTGAGCTGCAATGCCGGAAATACCTTCAACGCGCTCATTGATATTTGCAACAGCATTCTGTGTAGCAGAAATTGTTCTGGCAATCTCCTCGATTTTAGCTGTCATATCGCTACTAGAATCCTGAAGACTGACAAGTGATTTGCTGGATGTCTGTGATGCCTCCTTCATTCTGCCTGCCAAGCTTTCAACATTATCTGTAGATGCCTGTACGCCACCGACTGCGTCTGTAATCTTTCCAACATTTTCTGCTGCTTCCTGAATCTCCTCAGCCTGCTGTACAGCACCTGTAGCAATTTCCTGGACTGCATTTGCAACTGTATCTGTTGTGGCTGCAATCTGGTTTGCCATGTCTGCCAAATCCTCAGAAGAAACTGTAACTGTAGAAGCCGATTGCTTAATAGCGGCAACTATGCTTCCCAATTTTTCGATAACGGAATTGGTGCTTCGAACAATTTCACCGAATTCGTCTTTACGTTTTGTATATCCATCAATCTTTTTGAATCGACCATCGGCAAGCTTGGTCATGGTATCTGTAACTGCCATGATTGGTTTTGTGAAGCTTGTTGCAACTACGAGGGAAATAACTATACCAAGAATCAGCATTATTGTTCCAATTATCACTATGATAAGTGCTGATCTAATTGCTGATGCCATGATTTCGTTTCTAGTTTTTGAAACCACAACATAGTATCCACTGATAGGTTCTTGTTCCCAGGACATATATGTGATTTTACCATCAAATTTCGATGTCATCAGTCCACTAGTATCTGTTGATTCTACGAAACCGAAAGCGCTTAAATCATATTCATCCTCTGGGCTGATTTCGAACTGAGCATGTGCAACCATCATACCTTTTGTATCAGCGATGTAACCGTCGCCAACATTTTCAGCAAGGAATTCATGAAGCACATTTAAGTCAAAGCTTCGCTGAACTGTACCAATCACCTGAGTGTGGGTTTCATTGTAAATTGGTACGCAAATGATTGTTATTCTATTTCCAACACTCTTGCTGACAACAACATCCGATATAGCTGGTTCTCCGGTGGTAACGGCCTGAACAAAGTAATCTCTGTCTGATATATTTGTAAGTTCTGCTCTATCTGTTCGTACAAGCTGATCACCCGAGACTTTACTGATGATGATATTGTCGTTACCATCGTTCATGTAAGCATTCAACTCGTCAAGCTGGGCCAACATCGCAGAATCCGGAACTGCCTGTCCTTCTGTGCCATAGGATTCAACAAAAACTATCGCACTAGGAGAAGTTGCAATTGCCTCCAACATGGATGTATTTTTCTCAACAATTTCAGCAAATTTTGCCTCAACAACTCGTGCATTAGAATTTAAAAGTTCCAGCGCATCTGCCTCTGCTTTCGAGGTAGAGCTGTTGTAGCTGATAATGATAGAAATTAATAATGGCACAGCCACCAAAGCAGCCATCAAAAGAATTAGTTTCGTTTTAATGCTGTCCTTTGGGCTAATGCCACCAGCTAGATTTTTATTAGACTTTTTTTGCACCTTACTCATAGAAACCTCCTTAGTCAGTCCTTAAAATAAAGAAAAATTTCTATATTGATTTTATAATGTACATAATCAAATTGTGTGTAATAATTATAAATTTTTTGTGAAAATATGTTTTTACAAAAATTGAGTGTAAAAAAGCACATCTTATCGATGTGCTCTTAGTCTATATCTGTTCTAGCATTTCCTTGATTCTAGCTTCGTAGGTGCAGGCTTCCCTGACGTACTCCTGGCCGGCTGCTGCAATACGTTCTCGCTCGCTATCATGCTTTAGATAGAAGTCTACTTTGTCGTATAAATCCTCATTGTTATAGTACCAGACCAAGTGCTTTTCATTTTCAAAGAACATTGGCAACTCCGCTTGGAAGTTTGTCAGACAAAATCCACCTGCTCCTAAAATATCGTATACACGAAGTGGAACTCCGCTTTTTATATTTGGAATGGTCATGTTTAGATTGATTTTGGACTGGTTAAATACCTTTGGCATCTCGCTCCAATAATCAACGCTGCCTTTGTAGTTTACTCGGAGCAAATCCCTAGTGAAGGAATTGGTGTAGATGCTCACATCATGATGCTTTGACAGGTCGATAAGAATTCGTCTACGTTGCTTTTGAGCTATTTTGAAGCCCAAAGTTGTTACTGAAAAGATTAGGTTTAAATCTGAAAGTGAATCCTCAGATTTTTCCAGTTCAAAGTAGTTCTCCAGCTCCATTAGGATTTCTGGTGTGAGCATTCTATCGATGATGTTTACACCCATCAAATCACGCTGAGCTTCCATGGTTGCCTCGAAATATCCACGTAAATAATCTGGCAAAGTGTATTCCATTTTGTCGTAGGAATTCTTTTCGTAAAGGGAGCCTACGAAGCTGATTTCGTTTTTGTAGGCCTCCAAATCTGTTGAGTTGCCGAACAGGTAATCAAGTCTATTACAGTCCACGGCCAGGGGAAGATGGTAGACATGCTCCACTCCCATGCCACGGAACTCTTCTACATTTGTCAGGTCAAACAGGAAAATGCGATTCACATCATTGAAAACCGACTTGTGATACATGGAAATCAGCGGGTTATCGCAGCTCCAGCAAACGTAGCGGAGGCCCTGTTCCTGGCAAACATTTGAAATCAGAGGAAAATAATTTACCGTAAAGAAGAAATCATAATTGTCGGCCTGAATCATGCCGCGAAGCTTTTCTGCGAACTCTTCATCTACATCATAATTGAGGAGGTCCTGGTAAACCTCCTCAACTTCATACCCTAGTGTCTCGAATGTGTGCTTTATATCTTTGTAGTTGTACGCCTTCCATCTGTACATCAAAATCTTCATGTTGTTCTCATACCTCTAGTCCGCTAGTTACAGCAACAAGCCTACTAGCTCATTTAAATATGTAGCGTATCGACCCCATATGAGCCCTGTAGGATACCTACCAACTGTTTATAGGTAGCTACGGCTTCGTCGCTGCGGCCGGCTGCGTCAAGCTCGGCGATTTGAGCCAGGATGGTTTCCTCTAGCTTATACATTTCGTTGAATTTATCTGGGTCGTTGCGCTTAGCGTCGCGAATCTTAATACGCATTGTGTACAAGCGCGACAGTTCCCCAAGAGCCCCAGTCATGGCTGGCCTGAATCCAAAGAGATTCTTGAGAATCTTCAAGCTGGCAGTCACATCCACATCAGCCTCTGCAATAAACTGCTGCAAGCCCTGGCCAAGCTTTGTAGAGTGGTTCAACGGCTTGTCATCATCCTCGTCAAGAAGCCAACTGTCATGCATCTGCTGCCATGTCAAAGTCATATTACCGTAGTTTGCAAGAGCTTCAATAAGTTCATTATAGCTATCCCAATATTCGATGCCGGCAAATTGTTTTTCCAGCAAACGAATGTCGATATATAAGCGAATTTCCTTTTCGCCGTCTGTTGTCTTAAATGCGGCTGCTATGTTTTCAAGCTCCTGCTCGCTAAGATCTGGCGCCACCTTATCAATGTGGAACTCAATCATGTCGCGGAAGCCTGAGGATGTAAAGAACTTGTTCAGCACATCGCGAAGCTCCTTCTTGTAGCCTAGTTCCGAACACTTCTTAAGAAGCATGACGATGAAGCCACGGTTTAGACGAACAATTGGGGAATCCCAGGCGATGCGTCTGTAATAGTGAACCAGTGGGCCAAAGTCATCATTTTCCATGCCGATGGTCATGATAAAGCAGTAGACCATGTTGACCTTTGTAGTATCGAAAGTGTCTGCCGAGAAAAGGCCACCCTGGATGAACATCTCAGCCTTGTTGTTGGCAAGCTTGTCACATATCTTCAAATAATAATTGCAGGCAGCCAGGCACTCGTCATTTTTCTGCTCGTTAAAATATGCAGTGGAAACATAAAATGCTAGGCAGGCAAGTGGGAGCTCCATGATTGTTGGGTTCTTCGCCTGTGTTTCGTAAAGCTCTTCCAGCTCCTTATTCTTATCAGTCTGATGAAGGGCGATTGCCATACCGCAGATAAAGCTTCCGCGATAGCGCATATCGTCACTATCATTTTTAATCAGGGATTTTTCAGCTGCAGCCTTGCAAACATCGTACATTTCATCAAACTGCTTGATAGCTTTAAGCTCCTGTGCCAGCTGATATGGCCAGCGTAGATTGTCTGGATCCTCCTCCATCATCTCTCTAAGCAGAGGCACATTTCGCATGGAATGCTTGATGTTTTCCTCCTCTGTGGCGTATACATATCCGAAGTGGGCAGCCTTGGCGTCCATAAACATGGCCCTTCCATAGGATGGCTCGATGTACTCATGAATCTTGCCCACGAAATGGGTCTCTGGAGTAACAGAGCACATACGGCATACCTCAATATCCTGGTATTCCTTGCCGTCGAAATCAAGATAATTGTGCTGGAAATATCCGCCGATATTGTAGGTTGTGCAGTCTGGCTGCTGGAAAAATTCGATGATATATTTGCAGTCAAGGAACCACTCATCATCGTCTATATACAAGAACATCTTGCCGTTGGCCTGATCCAACTGGAAGTTTCTGGCCTTGGCAAAATCGTTGCACCATTCAAATTCAAAAACTTCATCTGCATATTTTTCAATAACCGCTCTGGTCTCTGGGCTGCAGCCTGTATCTACAACCTGAATTTCAGAATCGATTGCCTCTCTGATTGGCATCAACGACTGGAGGCAACGCTCGGTTGTCTCTGGTCTGCCGCAGCAAAGAAGTGAAATTGTAAGCAATTTAGTTTTAGGTTTGTTGTTCATATTGTTCCCACCCTTTAATCACTAAAAGGCTCGTCATCTGACGAGCCTTACTTTATTTATATTAATATGTTCCAATTACAAGTGGTCTGTACATTTCCTCTCCTTCCACGAGGCCCTCCACCTTGCCAAGGCAACTATCAATCAATCGATTGATTTCCTTGCTAACGATGAGCTTTTCGCCAGGTGCTTCAACCAAGCCTCTGAAGTCATATACATCGATACTTCTAATTTCGATTATTCTGTTTTCGATTTCACTTAAGATATCGCTGAGAACCATGTCGATTCTGGCTTTGTGATCCATAATCAATGCTGTGTCTCTTAAGTTCTCACTTATATCGTATATCATATTGCAGTACTTTTCAAACTTTTCAACGATGTCCGAGTAATCCATTCCCATGGATTCCAGGTACTCTCCCAATACTAAGGCTTTTTGCTGACATCCGATGAGCACCTGTAAATCTGCTGCGTCATCGCCTGTACTTCCCTGTGCAAATCTATGGTTTGCTGTGTAAAGCTCTAATACCATTGTTAACATCTTGTTTCTTGTGAAATATGCCATACGCCTTACCTCTATTCTATAAATCCCTCTTTCGAAGGAGTTGCAGTCGATTTTAAAGTTACTATTCAATTTTCTTTTTAAAATCATCCCCACCCCTGTGAAAGAGGTGGGGACATTTTATTTATGGTTTTCCAACCTTAGGTTACTGAAGAAGATTCATAACACCCTGTGTAGCCTGATTTGCCTGAGCAAGCATTGACTGTCCAGCCTGCTGGAGGATGTTGTTCTTGCTGTACTCAACCATTGTGTCAGCCATATCTGTATCACGGATACGAGATTCTGCTGCTTCTGTGTTCTCAACTACGTTGTCGAGGTTCTTGATTGAGTGCTCTAATCTGTTCTGGATAGCACCAAGTTCTGCACGCTGTGCTGATACTCTCTGGATTGCATCTGCGATAGCGTCGATTGCGTATGTAGCTGCCTTACCAGTTGCATCTGATACGTTGATACCGTTGATACCGATTGACTTAGAGTTCATAGCCTCGATAGTAACGTTGATCTTGTTTGTCATGGCTGCGTCAGCACCAACATGAAGGTTAAGTGTAAGTGCGTTCTGAACATTTACATGTCCCTTTGTAAGTGTGAAGCTAATAGATGTTGTCTTTACAGGATCTGTCTCGCCAGCAATTGTCTTACTAATAGTTCTTACTTCCCAAATAGAACCTGTTCCGTTTTTATCACTTTTATCCATATCTTCAAGCTGTGCCGAACCATCTGTTGCACCAACTGAAGAAGCGGCCTTAAGCTCTGTTGCTACCATGCTATATGCTGCTGTTGCCTTAACTAATGTTACATTAGCATCATCAATACCTGTGCTTTCATTGTAGCTATCAGAGAATCTTGTTACTTCATTACCGTTATACTTAATTGTAGAACCCTTAGTAATGAGCTTATCAAGGTATCCGTTTGTTACCTTTGCATTTGCTACATCTGTTCCGACATCATCCGAGTTAATTGTATATGTCTTTCCATCTATAGAGATTGTATCGCCAGCTGCAATCTTCCATGTTACTGTGCCGTCTCCATTATCTGTATACATATCTGATGTAAACTTAAGTGCCTTAACAACTTCTAAGTTATCTTCTGCACCGATTGTATACTGAACACCACCAATACGATATCTCTCACCTGCTTCAAGAGATTCCATTGTAAATGTAGCCTTTGTTGTATTCTGGATAAGTGTTCCATCAAGACCAGCATCATGAGCTGAGATATACATTCTCTTTAATCCGATATCGCCCTTTAATAAGAAAGTCTCGTTGAACTTTGTTGTAGATGCGATTCTATCGATTTCCTGTGAAAGCTGATCAATTTCGTTTTGGATATCATCACGATCTGACTCTGAGTTTGTTCCGTTAGCTGCCTGTACTGCTAACTCGTTCATTCTCTGGAGCATGTCGTGAACTTCTGTGAGGGCACCTTCAGCTGTCTGTACTGATGAAACACCGTCAGATGCGTTTGTAGAAGCCTGGGTCAAACCACGAATCTGTTTTCTCATTTTCTCAGAAATTGAAAGTCCAGCTGCATCATCTGCTGCTCTGTTGATTTTATATCCAGATGAAAGCTTCTCTGTACTCTTTGACTGAGAATCAGTTGTAATGTTCAATGTTCTTGAAGCATTAGCTGCCTGCATGTTGTGTTGTACTACCATAATAAATTCCTCCATGAGATTCTGCTAAATCCTTTTAGCATTTAAATCCGTTTTTTGTGATAGCCCAACATCCGTGTCTGGCCTGGTTATTAAATTTGATTTTTAAAAAGATTCGAATTCGATTTGTAAGGTAAAGTTTTTGTGTTCAATTGTTCCTTACACCTTATTTATCGTTCTGGGGCAAAAAAACTTTACCCCTTTAAGCAAAAAAATTTAATTTTGTTCCAATTTTCTTATTTTTTGTGCAATAGAAAAAAGTCGCTAAGCCCTTGATTTTACTGGCTTTCTGCGACTTTTATTTTTGTTAAAATTTATAACAAAATTTTTGTAAAATTTGCCATAAATTCTATTATATTCTCATAATTTACGGGTAAATTGGCGGGATTTGGAGGGGGAATTTGAGGGTGATTCAGGGTGTTTTGGGGTTGGAATTTTCAGTGTGTTTGGGAAGTTCAAATGCTGTGTCAGGAATTTGTTTTCAGGAATATAGCTGTTTTGTATTTAGATTTGAGATTTAAAACTGGATTATCTGGATTCTTATATATTTGCTGTAATCTACTTCTTGTTTTTCCAATCAAATTAGATGAATTGTTGAGTGATATTGTATTTTCTCCTTAAAACACTTACCTGTTTGTTCCAATTGTTAAGCGTAATTATCCCACATCCTGAAAAAGCTTACTTTTTATTGGAATAGTTAAGCGGAATTCTGCTGCAGTTGATATAACACTTATATAGATATGGGTGCTTTATCAATCCCTATAGGAAACACTTAACTATGCCATAGTATAGGATAAGCTTATTTCTGCTTCTCATGAAAACCACTCAACTTCTTTTTATAGTATGTAAATTCCTATAAGTGTTTTTACTATTCCTCATGAATACACTCAACTATTATCAAAAAAAGTAAGCTTTATATGCCTTTCTTTGAAATGCGCTTAACTATTTTCCCTTACCAGGGTGACAGAGTAATCCCCGCACAATAATCTATGCCTATTCTTTTCTCAACCTAGCTTCTTTTGCCAAGCTTCCTCTCCAGAATGAAATACATTCTTCACTTTCTTCAGCTCTCACTGGATGACAGAGAATCATAGTTCAAAAATCTATGCCTATTTATCTGCACCTGCCGAAGATAGAGGTTGGCTCTTCTATATATTAGTAAGTGATTCACTATATTCTTGTAAATTCACTTAACTTTTTACAAAGAGCGGCATGACTAATAGCTCTAATTAATAGTTGATTTTCATTATTAATGCCTGAGTTAAGTGAATTTAATGATTCCTCATTTTCACTTATATAGAAATTAGTAAAAAGTTAAGTGAATTTCAAATCTATATAATCTCCACTTAAAAGTGCAACTTGCTGTAAAGTTTATCTAGAATTTAAGCAAATCCACTTAACTTTTTTACTTTGATTTGAGGCGAAGTTAAGTTTTATTCTACAGAATTAGAAATAAACTGAATCTCACATCACACTTTGTTAAGTGAAAACACATACTTATAAAATAAACTTAACTTTAATTCAAATATTTTAATCTATTTTAAGTTTATTTCATTTTTTCTCATATAAACTTAACAGCTCCCTCAGTTTTTAAGTGAAGCCTAGAGAATTTATTTTTTCACTTAACTATTTCCTCACCAGGATGACAGAATAATCCCAGCACAATAATCTCTGCCTATTCTTTTCTCTACCTAACTTCCTTTTCTATGCTTCCTCTCCAGGATGAGCTACAATCTCCACTTTAATTAGCTTGAACAGGGTGACAGAGTAATCCTAACCAGGTATCTGGGACTATTTATCTTCTCTACTTAGGTTAATTTAACAAGCTCACTTCCCTAAAGAAACTTCAGTCCTCACTTTAATCAGCTCTCACTGGATGACAGAGTAATCTTAACCAGATATCTATGCCTATTATCAAGACAAAACAATGAAATTGTCAGCAAGTATCCTAGCCCAAAAATCTATGCCTATTAAAAAAAGACCTTGCACTGCTGCAAGGTCTTAGTATCCACATTAATCTCAGAAGCCACATAAAACAAGAGCTCCTCCACCCTTATTTTTTCTTATCCAAAAAGGCTGGGTCGGCGGTGGTTTGTGGGCTCATCATGTGCTTGTAGTATGATGAAACAACATCGCCGGATCTTTTAATTTCGCGGGCTTCTTTTTTTACATTGGCGAAGCGAGTTTTGGCATACTCTTTGTTGCGATATTCTGTAGCCTCCACATCTGCTGTAAGGTCTGTGACCTTTTTGATGAGCTCCTGCATGAGCTTGATTTCATCAGCGTAAGAAGCGCGGTCCTCATCAAGGATGGCCTTTACTCTGTTGAACAGCTGCTGGAAGCCATCATCAAGCATCACGATTCTATCGATGAGCTCAGCCTTCATGTTCATGTTTTTCTCTAAATCGTCTGGAGTGGAATTAGGATCCTTAAGAATGGCTTCCTGTTCCTTGTTTCTAATAAGAAGAACTCTAAGAATATCTGCCTTCTTTTCCAGCGACTCTCTAAGCATTATTACGTAATCTCTGTTATCCATGGTTCCCTCCTAGACTTTATCTCGAGCGCAAGTGTATAGCTTACCCTCCACATAAAGACAGCCCCTCGCGTGAGGGGCCATCCTTTAACCTGCTATATTTGTTGAAGTACCGTCTAGCTTTTTGCCGTTGGCGGTGAGCTTCATTACATCCTTCCAAGTATCTCGCATTGTTCGAAGGTGCTTAAGCACTTCCTCGAGCTGTGCTGGGTCCTTGGTGATCATGGCATGTCTCAAGCAGCTCCTAAGATAAGTATACACTGCATGGAAATCCTTTGCCACAGGATATTTCTCATCGAGAGTCAATTCAAACTCTTCGATAATTCTATCTGTCTTTCTGATATTGATGTGTGCTTTCTCAATATCGTGATTCTCGCAAGCTACGATTGCTATGTTACAAAACTTGATTGCTCCTTCATATAGCATCAATGTTAACTCAGCAGGGCTAGCTGTAAGTATTCTGTTTTTTGCGTATGCATCATAACCATTTGTTGGTGTCATAGTACCGCCTCCAAAAATCTAATATTGTATTACTTACTATCAACCACCTAATAGTGATGATATTGAAGAAGAATTGCTTTGTAATGTAGCCAACGCAGACTCCATTGCGGCAAATTTCTTATAATAAGCGTCTTCCATGTCCTGAACACGATCAGTCCATGTCTTAATCAATGAGCTGTAGTTTGAATACTCAGATGCCATTTCCTTATCATTGTAAACAGTGTAAACAGATTTAACTGCCGTAGATTTCATCTTTTCATCTAGCGACTTGTAAAGGCCAGATGTCATCTGCTTAAGGAATTCAATAACTCTATCTGGGTCCTCAGCTAAGGCTGCGCGGAGCTTTTCTTCATTACCAGATGTTTTGCTATCCTCTGAGTCACCATCGATATGGTATGCATAGCCTTCGTTCTTTTCTGCATTTAATGTACCAAGTGTATGGATACCGAATGTAGACCATGATATTTTCTCACCATTTACCTCATACACTGACATCATTGACATAGTCATTGCAGAAATGATACCGCTCAAACTTGTATCTCTACGAAGAAGCGAATCCTTAATCTTCTGCTCCCACTTCTCGATTTCTGTCTCAGACATCTCTGCCTTTTCATCATCTGTAAGTGGCTCGTAGTCCTTAGCAGAATCTGCATTGTAAAGCTTCTGCATCTCGTTCATCAAGTTGTTATATGATGTAAGGAAATCCTTAACTTTGTCGTAAAGAGCGTCAGTATCGTTGGAAACGTTTACTGAGATTGCACTTGTAGTCTTTGCTAAAGCTTCAATTGTAAGGCCATTGACAGTGATTGAATTAGTGTTTGATGTATATGTAACGTCATTTAATTTGATTATTGCATCCTCGCCATTTACCTTTGTTGCAGTATTTGAGTTATCAAGAGCAATATTTCCTGCTGTAACATTAGCAGCCAAATCTACTCTGTAGAATACACTCTGGACTAACTCAAGGTTATCGCTCTGAATCCAGAAGTCGCTGTAGCTACTATCATAAGCTGAATTCTTTACACCAAAGTTAGTTTCTACATATTCCTTCCACTTTTGGTTTGTTGGGTCAGCTAATGCAGCATCAAGTTGCTCCTGAGCAGCCTGCATTTTAGCAGATCTGATTGCGATTTCTTCTGATGTAGTAGCTGGAAGAGCTTTTGCCTCAGCTACTGCCACATACCCATCTCTGATTTCATTGATAGACTTTGAAATCTCCTGATAGGTTGCATCATTAGAAATATCATATGTTGATTTAGAATAAATCTGCTTTGCCAATGCTTCTAATTTATCAGAGTCACCAGCAATCTCAGACCAATCTATTTCGCCATCAGTACCAAACTTCAATACTTGAATTCCAGCATCTGTGGTCTCTGTCTTGTACACTTCCCCTGCAAATGTCTTGTTCAGATAATCTCTGAGGGCAACAACATCTTCATCTGTACTGTCACCTATTTCTGCAAGCAACTCTTTCCAGCCATCAAGATTCTTCTGGAATGAGTACTCTTTTTTATCGTCCCCTTCGCCAACCGAGAACTTAAGAGTTCTTGTAATAGCCGTACTCTTTGTTCCTGTTGTGTCGTATGTTGCAGAGTTATAAAGCTTTGTAGCTAATGTAGATAAATCGTCCTCTGAAATAGTCGACCAATCTACTGCGCCAAATTTATCAGTATCGCTTGCGATATATGAAACAATTTCATCATACTCAGTGTTTGCTGTAGCTGATGAATCATTTTTATATTCCTTGATTTTTGCTAACAGACTCTTTGTATCTGACAGGTCATAGTAATTTTTTGCAGTTGTAAAATCAAAGAGCTTCTTAGCCAAAGTGTTGCTGGTGCTTTTAGTGATATCTTCAATTTCAGTGTTAGACATCAATCCCAGCTTATTTAACGCACTAAGTCCCTGTGAACTATTTGCAGAAATAGAGAAATCACCTTCCTTACCAGACGTTTTGGAACTGATAAAGAAACGCTGATTCTTCTCATCGAAATTGGCAATAACTCCAGCTTCATTAAGCTTATTTACAAACTGATTGATAGTCATAGAGCTATCGATCTCGATGTTTGTAGTCTTAGTACCTGTTCTTACAGCGATACTTGCTTTATCTAATGCATTGCTGTTCTTTATTCCAAGTGAAACCATAGTTGATGAGCCAGTAACTGATCCATCAAGCTCTCCACCTGTGATAAAAGCAGTCTTTGCAAGCTGGTTGATTTCAAGTGACTGGGTACCATTAATAGCGCTACCACTGGCTGTTGCTGTAGCCTTAGAAGTATCGCTAACTGTAGTCTTCTTTGCTGTATAGTTTGAAGAATAGCGCATAGTACCAACGCTAGTATACAAACTATATACTTTACTATTTAGGGTGCTCCAAGCTTCCTGTTTCCATGAGAGCTTTGTCTGCGCCTTTACATATTTGTCTTTCTTGTAACTGTATGCAGATACGAGGGCACCTACAATCGCCTCGGTGTCTAAGCCCGAAGCCAAACCAGATAATCTAATAGGCATAACCCTACCTCCTATCTCTTCTCATCGACCATGATTCCTGCAAGCTCCCATGCCTTTGCAATAAGGTCAAGTGTCTGCTCTGCTGGGAATTCCTTAATGACTTCCTTTGTCCTTTTGTCGACCATCTTAATCATTACGCGATTTGTTCCCTCATGGATACCAAATACAGCCTCTGCATTTCCTTGTGCAGAATTAATTTTTTCTACAGCTTCTTTTAAAGAAGAAGATGCCTGCTTTGAAGAATTTTCCTCATCTTCGATTTCAGGGTTTGTAGAATAGTTTCTATTCTCAAATTCAGCAGCTTTGCTTTCTTTTACAGCAGCTGAAAAATCAACTATAGCATTATCTTTTTGCACTGCTTGTGCTGGCGCCGCTTTTGCTGAACTTCCCTGTCCCTGGTAGTTGCTAACTGCACTACTTACTTCGCCTATTTTCATTGTTTTCCTCCTTACGCCCAAGGGAATTTAGTCCCATTCTAAACTCCATTTGGACAATATACATCCTTGTACTATGGGAAATTATTAGTTTTCTAATTGCTATATCGACCGGTGGGATATTAAAGTTTATAGAGATTTTAAAAAATTTTCTTTTTTCTTAGAAAAGAATGATGATGTTCTGATGTGTGCTTTCAATTGATGGGCTTTTTGATAGCCTTTGGGGTAGCTCTTTGATGAGGTTTTAATGTTTTGCTGGCGTCAGAGGCCAGAGTTAAGTGGATTTCAGCATTTTCAAATTTCACTTATATAATTCTCGGGTGAAAGTTAAGTGGATTTTATATTTGGATTATTTCCACTTAAAATCGCTCTTCGCTCTTAAGTGAAAATAGGATAAATATAATATCACTTAACTTTTTCTTCTCAATTCTCGACCGATTTAAGTTTATACGAAAGAAATGAGATTCCACTTAACTCTATCTTAATTTTAGTTAAGTGAAAATATACATCCTGAAATTTAACTTAACTTTAATTCAAATTTTTTAACCTATTTTAAGTTTATTTATATTTTTCTAGAATAAACTTAACCGCACTACGACTTTTTAAGTGAAAAATATCCATAATAATTTTTCACTTAAAAATTCCAAGCACTATCCATGAATCTATGCCCTTATAATGCACCAAGTTTTCATTTTTGTCACTCTACTTTTGGTAGAATGCTATATTTAGGCCTTTTTAAATAAAGATTTCTCCGCAGGAGAAATTTCCTACTAAAATAAAAAAATCCAGCAACCGCAGTTGCTGGATTTATCCTTACTAAAGTAAATTCTTGAGTGCTTCCAGGTCGTCCATGCTGATTGCCTGTGCTTCCTCGTTTTCTTTTTGAATTTCTAAGTATACTTCTTTTCTGTAGATAGATACTTCCTTTGGAGCTGAAATACCGATCTTTACCTGATCACCGCGAACCTCAAGGACTGTAATCTCGATGTTGTTGTTGATCATGATAGCGTCGCCTGTTTTTCTTGTTAATGCCAACATCGTTACTCACCATCCTTTCCATGTATTGCGTCATGAATAAGGTAGCGTACTGGCTCATTGCCCTCGATGATAATCTGGTCACCGATGTTTGTGTCTGTATTGATGATGATAGGTGCCTTAAGATTAATCGATGCTTCCTTAGGGTTCTTTGGTACTCTGACTGTGACAAGCATGTAAGTATTGTCTGCTGTGAGCTCTCCGAGCTGCTCAAGCGCGCCAACGTTGAGCTCAGGTGCATAGTCTGGCTTAACCACGTGAGGCAGCATTACTGGCATAGCAAAGTCTGTCTCATCAAGTGACTGAAGCCACATGATATTACCTTTGTCTTTCTTCTCTTCGTCGAAAATGAGTGTGTATCTCTTCATGTCTGGGAAACCAATAAGACCATGGATGAGATTGATGATTTTTTCTTCTGCAATTTCAATTTCGCCGAACAGTCTAGTTTTTACCTGCATTATCCCTTCTCCTTTTTAGATGTAATTTAGTAATGTCGAATCACCCAGCTTTCCTGCTGCGGTGAGCGAAGCCTGATATGCGGTGTAAGCTGCTGTGTAGTCGATGATGATTTGGGATAGATCTACATCATCATTCTCTGTCTGTAACTGCTGAACAGTCTCTCTTTGATCACCTACTCGAACCTTTGTGAGGCTTAAAGACTGCTCCTTACAACCCAAATCAGTTAAAGCTAATGTTATTTTATCACAATATGACTGAATATTGCCTATTTCTGAGTCAAAAAGTTTTCTCATATTGTTATTATAGTAATCATATTCCTTCTGAGCTGCATCCTGCCACTTGTCGAGCCATTCCTGATCCTCGTCTGAAGCATACTGAGTTTCACTCTTCATCCCCTGGATTGTATCAAGTTTGTCGTATGCAGCGATAACTCTCTGTACCGCATTCATCATTTCATCAAGGTCGCGCTGAAGAGAGCTGTCGAAAACATCCGAAGCCTCTGTGTTAATTGCGATAGTCTGATTTGCAGCTATTGTATATTCGATATCAAAGTGGATTACGTTTCCATTTGCATCGAATTTTGTGTATTCATTGTTGGATGTAAGTGTTGCACCTGTGCTATCAATCATCTTGGTGCAGTTGTAGTAATACTCTGGACGAAGCTGGCCCTCTTTGAATCCTGTCTTGTCGTACTGAACTGCAAGCTCAGCTTTGTTAGTCTTAAGAGTAGATGCAACAGTATCGCCAAAAATAATATCGCCTGTTTGTCTAATGAAAACTATTTCGTTATTTTCAACCTTCTTTACCTTATCGGTTGTATCTGCATTAGCCCAATCAGTTTCATTCTCGTATACCCTCAATGAAAAACCATTGGATGTTAACGCTCCACCAGAAGTATCATCATTGTATACTCCGTTTGTTTCTGTAAACGCAAAAGATATATCAGGTGTATCTGATGTATTACCTTCATACTTTATGTTAATGCTATTTACAGAATCAATATCCTTGTAGTTGAGGCGAAGTCTGTAATAGTCTGTCTCAGTAATGTCTGAAATCAAAGTTGCATTATCCTTTGGTGCAATAACCTCTGCCTCTGTTGTAGGAACAACTACATTTCCAGAATAATATCTGTGCTCTTCCATTAAATCCTCAATGCTAAGAGTCTGGTCGATTCGATATTTTGTCTTTGTCTCATCTTCTGTAAATGTAAGATTTGAGTTTGTTCTGTATCCTGTGAAAACTGTACGGTTTGCATAGTCTGCGTTACCTTCTGCAAAAAGTGCCTTCTGAAGGGACTCAAGCTGAGTAAGCATAGTCTTTCTATCACTCTGGCTGTTGTAAGAATCAGTAGAACCGCCTACGCAGATTGTCTTGCAGTCTGTAGCAACATCTTTGATATTAATGAGAGCAGTCTCAGTAATATCAAGCCACTGATTTGCATCAGGGATGTTCTTTGAATAATACTGTGATACCTGTGATAATGTTGTTGCAAGTCTCAGCGAACGAACAGCGATTACAGGATCATCCGATGGTTTGTCAATTCTCTTCTGAGATGTCATCTGCTTATTTCTAGTGTTGACTACCTCTTTCGCGCTATTAATGTTTGACGCCGAATTGTTCATTATCATCTTATTAGTTACTCTCATAATACTTACCTCTAGTCCGTTAGTTACGCTCTCAAGCATCATATTACTCAGTTCAATACACATTTCACTTGAGTAACATGATAGCTTGATAGCTACTAACTCATTGAAAAACTTAAATTGTTCTATTTACTCGAATTGTCACACACCAGTATTTAGTATCAACCTATCATATATTTCGGAGAATACGGAAATACATTTAGATGCTAGGTTGTATGCGTTTTGGAACTTGATTAAGTCCAAAGCCTCTTCATCTTCATCAACACCCGCAACTGACATTCTCTGCTGAGAAATTGAAGACTGGATGTTGGTAAAGTTTGTTGTGAAAATCTGGCACTCCTGTGTGTCGATTGTTACATCGGCGTAGATACACTGAAGGAACGCATCACCACCACCGCCTCTGAACATTGTTGTTTTGCTCTGAAGTTTCTGAAGCTCAACTACCAAATCCGCTGCATCAACACCTGATGTAAAGTTTTCCTGTGTTGTTGTAGCAAACTTTCTTGCATCCTTATCAGTTTCCTTGATGATGGATACGTTGCCGGCGGTCATTAAATAATATGTTTCATAAGAATTTGAAAATGTTTTTCCTGTGACAGATACTACATTTCCATCTGTATCTTTTACTGTATCTACAAGCTCGTCTCTCATCTGGTGCTCTGAGCTGGAATCCAAATCATCCTTTGCAATAAAGAATGCAGTCATTGCATTTCCATCCAAATCCACACCGCTCTGCTCGATTTGATTAAACTTCTGGCAGAAGTTTCTCAGGAACATGTTCATCTGATTCTGATAATATGGGATACCCATGTAGTCCACATCGTCACCAACCTGAAGTGAACGGCCTGCCAGCTTGCTTGCTACATCGCTTGTGATGGCATCTGCGTCATCCAAATTGAATGTGACAGAAACCACATTGCCTTTTGAATCCGTTGTGAAGTCAAAACTCTGATAGCTGAACAACATGTTGTTTGTGCTTATCTGTCCACATTTTGGCATGTTGAACTCGTTTATATCAGTGATGCTAAGGTTTGTAACTGTGATTGAAGTTGCAGTTGCAGATGAAACTGTTGCATGCAAGTTTTCATTGTTGTTTCCGTCACGAACCTCGAACATAGCCTTCAGCTCACCACCGCTTGAGCTTGGAGTAGCATTAAATGCATTTCCATCCTCTTCCCAAACAATGTCGTAAAGACCATCGATATCTGACTGATTGTACATCTGGTCAGTTTCTCTTGATACAACCTTGAGTCTGTTGTACTCGTATGTGTCTACAAGCTGCTGGCCGTTGATGTATACCTGGAAGTAGGTTGCACCTGTGTACATATCAGGGTTGTTTGAATTTGTAACTGGTGTCTCAACTGCCTTAACATCAACAATCTTTGAAAGCTTATCAATCAAAAGTGAGCGCTGATCTCGAAGTTCGTTGGCTCGGCCACCGCCCTGCTCGATTACGTTAATCTGCTTTGTAAGGATTGCCACCTTTTCTGAAACAGAGTTGATATCATCAACAGCAGTCTTGATTTCATCGTTGATAGAGTTCTGTAAATCCTGCAGCTTTGTGGATAACTGGTTGAAGTATTCTGTAAGCTGCTTTGCAGTAGAAATAAACTGCTTTCTAACTGTATCGTCACCAGGGCTTCCCTGAAGTGTGCTCATGGCGTTAAACATTTTTGTGTAGATAGTGGTGAATCCAGATTCCTTATTAGTCTCATTGAAATAATCCTGAATCTGATTCATGTAGTACTGCTTTTTCTCGTAGAAGCCCAAAGCTGTGCTGTTGTTCCAGTATTTCTCATCGTAATATAAATCACGGCTCTGAGTTACAGACTCAACCTCAACACCTGTACCGGTTGTACCATATGCCTGGTAAACTCGAAGTGCAGATGATGCAACTGTGTTTACAACCTGCTTGCTATATCCAGTAGTATTTACATTGGAGATATTGTTTGCAGTTGTATTAATCTGAGCCTGAGCTGTGTTCAGTCCAGAAGATGCAATTGTCAATCCAAAGAATGTTGATGACATAAGCTATTTCCTTTCCTGCTTTACAAAGATGTAAGCAGATGTTCTATCATTTCATTTACTACGTTTATATATCGGCTAGCTGCGTTGTAAGCTGACTGATATTTAATCATTATTGTAAGCTCTTCGTCTGAAGATACTCCGATAACACCCTGACGGCTGAATTCGATTTCTTCCTTTGTGCCTTCAAGAGATTGCTCTGTGCTAGAGTAAACGCTACCTGTGTTTGCTATTTCGCCAATCCACTTTACGTAGAATCCGTTGTATCCACATGGTGTTGTATCGCTTGGATTCAAATTGAAATCTGTCTTGTTCCAAATAGCACTAAGATTCTGACCAAGTGTCATATCCACCTGTGTCTGGTCCTTGTAAACCTTGTGTGGAATGTAAGATTCCTGCTTAATCAAATCTTCGTTAACTGTCAAAGATTTGAGAGTGTAGCACTTTGATGTGTCTGTAATATCCTCTTCGTTGTAAAGATATATCGTCTTTGTTTGAGTCTCATTATTTGCGTCTGTGTAAGTGATTGTCGCTGTTGTATAGCGGCTGCAACCATTTCTTACAAACAACTCACGTGGTGGAAGCTCTCCATCAGATCCAACCGAACAATTTGCCTCATCCATAACCTGGATGTTCTTCATCTGGGCGTCAGTAGGGTTGACTGTAACCTGATATCCCTCTTCGTTTACATATGTGTAGGAAACGTTTGTAACATCTCCTAATGCAGATGACATTGATGTAAGTGGGCTGTAGATATTGTTGATATCAACTACCAATTTATGAATCAATGTATCAAGCTCTGCCTCTGAATTCATCATGATTGAGTTTGCAATTCCATCCTCGTATACATCAGCGGAAATGGCATTGCCATTCTCATCGCAGTAGCCAAGGTAATTGCTCCAGCTATCTCCTCTTGCAAGAAGAAGGGCCTTTATTTCACCTTTATCTGTATCTCTTTCAGCACTTACATTTCCTAAGTTAAAAATAGGATAATATGTGTTAAGAGACTCATCATCCTCGCTTACAATATCTGAAAGCTGAGGCCAGTAAGGTGTGATGAAACCTGTCTTCTTATCTTTTAAAATACCTACTTCGTAGTAGTTATTTTCATCGATAAACTCAACACCTTCGATTTCAACATGAACGATACCGTTGTAATCCTCACGGTAGCTCATCTTTGTAAGGCCTGAAAGTTTATCCAAAAGTAAATCTCTGGTATCGCGAAGGTCCATGGCCTTTTCAACACCAGCTGCTTCAATCGCCTGTATTCTTTTATTTAAATCGACTATCTTCTTTCCGATATCGTTGATTGTTTCCAAATCTTCCTGAATCTTCGAGTTGATGATAGTCTGATAATCTTCAAATCCATCCTCTACAGCCTGAGCTCTAGACAAAAAAAGACTAGCCTTCTGCAATACAAGGTTCTGATTAACTGTATCAGAAGGATCCTTGGCGAACTCCTCAAATGCCTCTTCGAAATCGGCAATTGCCTGCTTGAAAGCCTCGCCCTGGGTCTCCTGAAGCTGTGTCTGAACCTCCTGCACTGCTTCTGAACTAGCGCTATAAAAAGAATATCGTCCATTCTCTGAGCGATAAGCTTTATCTAAAAAGATATCGCGAGCGTGGACGATTGTTCCTACCTGCACACCAAGGCCAGCGTACTGTGTGCTGACCGATGCGTTTCCTATTTTTCTATAATCTCTGTCTTCGTAAACAACCTGCTCACGTACATACCCTTCAGTATTTACGTTAGAAAGGTTGTTTGCAGTTGTATTTAATCCATGTGATGCTGACTGTAGGCCTGATGCCCCAACATATAAGCTTCCAAAACTATTAGCCATAGTCTATCCTCCAAAGTCTTACTAAAACTTTAAGGACATCCTTTTCCTACTGTTTAGCATCAAATCGTATATTACCTAATATTTCGCCTGTAGTTGTAGCATCTTTTCCGTAATTTGCTGTCTGTGGTGCCTGCTTCACACTCTTAATAAGAGTAATATCAAACTCCACCATTTCAATTGCCTGCTTCAGCAAGTTCTGAGTCTGAAAATTCAGCACCTGAACTTCATCAGCAACCTTTACCAATTGATCTCGTGCTACAGTAAGCCTTTCCTGCTCTACAGGTTGGTTAGCCAGATTATTTATCATCCATGAAACAGTAACCTGCTCACCATCATGCCCCATTACCGAAGCAATACTCTTCAACAAATGGGCGCGTTTATCCTCCAGTTTAAGCAGGGAGTCTGCAATGGCCTGCTCCTGAATGGTAATAGCTTCAAGTACGTCAAGCTTCTTATGGATAATAGAATCCTTCTTTTCTCCATTAAGATTAATTAACTTTTCATATTTCGACCTTTCACCATCCATAGTTAGGATCAATTCATCCAGTAAACTAGCCACGCTTTTCCCTCACAAAACTAAAGAATAGAACCAAACTGAGACATAAGCTTATCAGCAAAGTCCTCTGTGCTAACTTCATAAGTGCCAGCCTTAATTCTAGCCTTAATATCAGCTACAAGATCCTCTCTGATATCTGAAGCCTCAGATACTGCTGCCTTTGCAACATTAAAATCACGACCAGTAGATGAAATCTGAACCTCATCGCGACCCATGCTGTTTGTTTTTGCAGCCTGTGATGTGTTTTTAGTGTTTGATGTCTGATAGAGCTGAGCTACCTGGTTGTAAGCCTCTATACGCATATCGCCACACTCCTTTCCTCCCTGTGTTTACGTCGTTTTATGTCACATTAATTCTAGATACACTTTTCTTTACAACTCATTTATCGGTACTCCCAATCAAAACTTTAGAGCATTTTTAAAATTTTTTCAAATTTTTCTGAAAAAATCACTTTATATATGCCACGCCCACTAATACGTCAGGAATCTACCTACTTATTTACTTGCATCGTCTGCGGATTATGTTTTTCTAAGCATCACGTGTCGCATTTATTATGGTGCGTGTTCTTTAAATTCTTTGCACTTCTAACACCGCTGTTGGTAGAGTAGGCAGACACACACTATTTATAAGTATTAATCTCCACAGCAAGCTTAGGAATAATTGCCGCGACATTTGAAGTGAGCCTAGAAAATTAGAAAGGGGTATTTTGCGATGAATAGGCGTGAGGCGCCACGGACGGCGCCGAGAGCCCGACAACGAAACGGACTGAGTTAAAGGGCGGCGCCTAAGCATCCAAAATCCCCTTTCATAATTTTCTTGGCAAACGGAGTATGAGCGCAATTATCCTAAGCCTTGTGTGGAGACTAATACGTAGACTTCAAGTGTCTGCCCTCTACCCACAGTGGCTTCGAAGTGCAAAACCAATTAAAGGACACGCACTTAATGCTCCCTTGTGATGCTAAGAAAAACTATAATCCTTGCGCTGTCGGCGTAAATAAGTAGGTAGATTCCCTCCTATCAGTGGGCGTGGCATTACAATCTACTTCATAGGGAGGGATGAGGGCCCCACAGTTACCCAGGCGGGGCGGGGGGCGGCGGGATTTGGGCAAAATAAGTGCCCCAGGGGTGAGAGGTCCCTGGGGCTGTTAGAGAATTGTATCGGATAGAGAATTAAGATGTAAGCAATTTAATAGTAGTCATAACCCATACGCTGGTTATACTCGCCGTATGTGAGGATTTCCTCATCATCGGTATAGAAGCCTTCTTCTTTGAGGGCCTGCAATGTGTTTGTGCAGTCTCGTGTGAGCTGTACGTATATGCTCTGCTCATATCTGACATATGAGCTTCCGTATTCGTAGCCCCAGAAGAAGTCTGTGTCTGAGAAGTATGGAGTCTTCTTGTTTTGGATTGTGAAGCTGAAGTCGTTGTATAGTTTGTCTTCGCTATTGTAGTAGTTAGTGCCAAAGCTTGTAGTGAATAATTTGCCGGCATCTACGTCCTTCAATACTGCTTCGTAAACTCTTGCGAATTTTTCCTGCTTCTCTCGGTCTGTAAGATAGTCAAAATCTACGTATGTAGAGTAATAATCTTCAAGGCTTTCATCATAGAGGTAGCCGCTAAAGCTCATCTCTGTGATTGTGCAATCATCGTAAATATTTCCGATGACATGCTCTTTAATCTGGATTGGTGAATTTACAAAATCAAGGATTGGTTCTGTAGCTGCAACATACTGTGCGCTAACCTCTTCTGATTCTGTGTCTACAACTGAGTAGTCACGAATGATTGTCTTGCCATTCTTGAGCTTGTATTTGATTGTAAATGAGTTGCCAGGTACATCTGAGTAAAGCACATTTACATCACGAAGCTCCTTTTTGTCTTCAAGGAAGTTCTTGTGAAGCTCAATCATTGTGCCTATTTCGTCTTCATCAGTAAATACCATAGCGTAATCACAGTTGAAACCTACCCATTCAACGTCGTTTGCATTTGGCACTTTGTTTTCGATTTTGAAAACATCAAGTCTAAGGCAAAGAAGAACTACCAAAGCTGCTGCAGAATAACCTGCACAGTATAAAAACTTCTTTGCTGAGAATACTCGTACAGTCTTCTCTATCATCATCTGTGTCGCGTAGAAAAGTATGCATCCGATGATAATGGCCGATACGATAGCGATAGCAAACTTTGTGCTGTATGTAAGTGTTTTTGCCGCATTGATCATTTCTGCAACAAATCCACCTGCAACCATTGAAATGAAGAATGACATTCCAACAGTAAATACTGGCTTGAGGAATGGTACGGCAATGAAATCGTGTACTGTTTCAAGCTTCTTGTATTTGTAAAGCATGTAAGCGATGAATGTAATCACTACTGCTGCTACTACGTAAATAGCAAGATATTTGGCTCCAGTCAATTCATATGAGAAGCCTATAAGTTTGCCATAATCATCTGTGTCGACAACTGCGTTTATTCCACAATTTGCGCTAATGAAGAATGATGGTGTCAACATTGTTGAGTCTAAATCAGACAATGCTGATGACATACCAAACATCAGGAATGATGCTGTGATTCTAAAAGCAACTTCCATCAGTGTGTATAAATAACAGAAGATGAAGTAGAATACCACGCTTGTAATAATCTGACCTGATGTCATCATTGAGAAAACTGCTATTGAGATGAACAGCTCTGTTGCAACTGCAACTATCAATGTCCAGTACCAGATAGCATCTATAGCTGGTGCCTTTTCAACAAAGGCAACGATTGTCATGATGATGCTGTTTACTACAAGTGGCACAAGGCTCACAAGGGATGCTGTTGTAAATCCTGTAAAGAACAAGCTCTTTCTGCTAACAGGAAATGCGTGCATCATGTAGTTGTCGCGCTTGTTAAATAAGAACCAGAATGTAATGCCTGTGGCCACAATGGCAACTGTAAGTGCCAGTCCTGACTTTGGCACATACTGCATATGCTGATAAAGCATGATTTCACGTGTGTATCCTGATTCGACATACCATGAATTATCAAAATCAGCCATGGTAAGCACAAATGATATAGGAATCATGAGTAATAAGGCGATGAAGTATAACAGTCCTACTATCCAAGTCCTACTAAGATTTTTCTTAAACAAAGCCATGTTAAAAAATGATGTCTTTGACTGCATAGTTCTCACCTCCCAACTCGTAAATAAAGATTTCTTCCAATGTAAGTGGAAGCACATCCATCAAAAGTGGATTGAGTGCACCGATTGCTCGCTCGGCAGCTCTAGGCTCGCCCTTAACAATAAGTGTGTGTACTCGTCCATTTGTAATCTTCTTAAGCACTTCTATTTCTGGTGGGAGGGCAGGCATATCACCATCAAATGCGATTTGAATCTTTGTGATAGATGTCTGCAACTCATCAAGTGAACGTTCGATGAGAATCTTTCCATTATTCATGATTCCCACATGGTCACATACATCCTCCAACTCTCGAAGGTTGTGTGAGCTGACCAAAACTGTAAGTCCATTCTCCGAAACATCAGACATGATAAGGCTCCAAATCTGACGTCTCATTACAGGATCAAGGCCATCAACAGGCTCATCCAAAATCATAAGCTCTGGACGGGCTGCAATGGAAAGCATGAATGCCACCTGCTTTTGCATACCCTTTGAAAGTGTACGAACCATTTTCTTTGGGTTGATGGCTGGGAAGCAATCCATGATTTTCTTGAATAGTACTTCGTCAAACTTTGGATACATGTCCTTGTAGAATTTCATCATATCCATGGTGTTGGCCTGAGTAAAATAGAAAATGTCATCTGGAATTACAGTGAACATCTTTTTCAACTCAGTGTTTTCATATACTGGCTTGCCATCGATTGTGATTTCACCAGCATCCTGTTTATATACACCGCAAAGATGGCGAATGATTGTGGATTTACCAGCGCCGTTTGGACCTACAAGACCATAGATGGCGCCGCGCTCAACGTGCATGTTTAACCCATCGAGGGCTGCAAAATCGCCAAACTTTTTAGTTACGTTATTTACCTGTATCATGTTCAGTCCCTCCCTTCGCAAGCTCTTCAATACGTTTGATAAGAATGTCCTTATCTTCGCACAGATACAGAAGTTCTTTTACAATCTCATCGAATTCTTTCATCAATTCTTCATTCCTCCCTGATGCAACGTCAGCTCGCTGTGCAGCGAAGCTTCCCTTGCCCGCAATCGTGTAGATGTAACCTTCTTGCTCTAGCTCTCGATACGCCTTCTGAATAGTATTTGGATTTATTGACAGGTTGGTGGCTAGCTCCCTTACACTAGGCAACTTTTCATCCTGCTTTACCGCACCAGATACTACTAGGCGCCGAAGCCCGTCTTTTATCTGCTCATATATAGGCTTCGAATCTCGGTAGTTTAACTGAATCATCTAATACCTCCCCTACTAGGTATGTGTGTATGACACTGTATTACGTGTTCTAATACACTTATAGCACGATTGTTTTTTTTCGTCAAGGGTTAAAAATAGATTTTCTACTAAAAAGAAAGAGAGAAGTCTTCAAAACTTCTCTCTTCCTTTTGTTATTGTTAATTATAACTTTCTAATATATTTTCTACTAAAAGCTCAGAATTAGGTAAATAACAACATTTCACCATCGATCAGACTGTATTTATTACTTTTAAATTCGAAGCCGTTGAGATTAACAAACCCCAATTCTATAACACCTAGATTTCCGATGTTTTTTACTTGCTTCTCCTCATCTTCGCACTCCTCTAACGTCATCTTACGGTTAAAAAACTTGCATTCATAAATGAGATACTCGTCTTCTTTCTGTAGAACCACATCAAATTGTCCGTTCTTTTTTTCTTTAGGGTCGTCATACCAGTACGAACCAATATTTAGGACTCCTTTTATTGAACGAGATCTAACTTTTCTTTTGAAATATTGAACAACAATCCCTTCAAAACGCCTCTGTATAAATTCATCTATACTTTTCTCTATATATGTTTCATAAAATACTTCTTCACCAAGCATCTTAATAACCATGTCATTTCCAAAAATATATGTAAAATAGAATCTCATAAGATTATCAGAAATAACATAAAACTGCTTTTTCTTGTCATCAAGTTTGTTTATTGGGGCAATTTTTTCTATGGCTTCCATATTAATTAAATTCTTTAATTGCTTATCAAGAAGCCCATTGCCACCCCCTCCTAATCCTGATGTTAAATCTGAATACTTCTTGCTACCATTACCAATAATCTGGAATATCCTAATATCATACACCTTTTGAATTTCCTTCAAGATTACATTTTCGATGTATGTTCTTAAAATACTCGTTTCTGGAAGCAGCAGCTTTATTATATTTTCTTTTATCGATTTTTTTGAATCTATTGCAGATAGCACATATGGACTTCCACCAAATATGGCATAATTTTCGAATTTACGTCTTAATTCAGCCTCCGGATATAATAGGGAAGCGTCGTAATAGTCGAACTCTTCTATGTGCATTATCTCTGTAAATCTTCCAAATAATGGATTGCCTTCTTCCATTAATTCTTTCATTATTGTGATATATGAACCACACATAATAAGTTTCACGTTACTAGGAAGCATATCTATTATTATCTGCATGTAAGAATCAATTTCATTTTTCTTTCCAGCCTGCTTTAAATATTGATATTCATCAATTACAAATAGGAATGTTCCATTCTGACTTCCCAAGTAATCGAATATATCCTTCAATGTTTGAAATCTAATTTCAGGAATTCCAAGAGCAATAGAAATACTTCTAGACATTAATGTTAAATTACCCTCAAGCGTGGATTGAACACACATATAATTTATGACTTTACCATTAAATGTTTTTGATGCTTCTGCGATAAGCGTAGATTTTCCTACTCGACGTTTACCATATATCAGTATGGCAGCCTTATCTCTACTATTTAATTGTTCTTTTAGTTTAGATAATTCTTCAACTCTACCTACAAACATACTTCCTACCTCTATTGCGCTATACTGAATTATTTTTCACTGAATAAGTTTTCACTGAAAACATTTTCACTAACCTTTAATTCATTATAAAATATTTAATTCTTAATCGCAAGCTCGCATTTCCATTTCCAAAACAGTGCAAATGTATTAATCCCCAAAATAAAAACAACCCCTTTTTTTCTTTTGAAAATAAGGGGTTGTCTCCTTTTTAAGATGCATAGATTTAGTTTTTATCCAATCTGATAAGAAGTGAATGCCTGCTTTCTAGCTTTGATAACATTCAAGATTGTTGGAACTGCGCCACCTGCTGTGAAGAGGTATACAAGAGCAAGATCACCGATGAATGATGATGTTGCATCTGCGTATTCCAAAATATCCCAGAAATAGAAGGAAGCTTCTGATAATGAGAAGTCTGCCTCTGTCATCATGGTGATCATCCAATCAAGCTTCTCTCCGAAGTATGTCATGATAATCATGACGATTGAACAAATGATGATGCCCTTTGTGCTCATCTTTTTACCTAACATTTCGTATCCCTTTACAGTACAAACACCCATAACGAGACCAGAAATAACTGCTACATAACCCAGCTGACCAAGAATAATGATTGTTATCACGCCGATAACTGAACCAAGGAAAGCTCCTACAACTCCCGCAACAACACTTTCTTTTGTGTTGCTCATTTCTACTTCACTCTGCTGCAATGACTGTGTCACCTGTGTGTAACACTCATCGCAGAGGAATGATACGCTACCTGAAACGCAATAGCTGCCTAAGTTTGTGTGAGGCTTGCCGCAAGATTCGCAAACATCCTCAAAACCGTACATGTTGAAAGCTTCTGTCAAAGCCTTAATTGCGTTGATAAGGTAAGCGATGACCTTTTTAGTTGTCATGCCTCTGACTGTTGCAATTACATAATTGCCTTGAACTCCAAGAGACATCATGCCCTTATTTGCTTTGCAAATGCTCTTTAACAATTCCTTGTCTGGAAGCTGACCGTTCTTGCGAACTGAAGCGTAGACCATGTAATTATTGTTTGCCATATCCACCTTGAGATGGAAACCGCTGGCCTCTCCCATTAATGTATCTGTTTGTTCGTTTATGCGTAAACCTGTTGCCTGACCTACTTCGTCGTAAATCTTTCTAAGTCCTTTGTTCATATTTTTCTCTCCTTATCTAAGAACTGTATTCATCATAATAATTATTATATCGCTTGTCAATAGGTAGTATAATAATACTCACATTGTTTTTGAATAAGTACAATTTTACTACTTAACATATTATCTAACCATTGTGGCTGTTCCAAATAGCTCCTGGTATGAGAACTCATAGAACTTGAAACCATCTGCGTATGAACCTAAATCATATGGATAGAAATATACAAGGACCTTATCATCCTGGAATGCAACATTTCCTGAATTAATAGATGCATATTCGTACGCAGTGTCATATGCATCCTGATCTGTGGCTGCAAAATATCCGCCATTATCACCATCTGTGCTGTTTTCCAGGTAATCCTGGCGAACCTTCTCAGCAACCAAGGTCTTGAACTCTTCCTCAGTGCCTTTATAAAAATCTGCAAATGTCAGCTCCTCACCTGTCTGCAAATCAAAAATGTACTCATACATGCTAGGCATGCCGTGGGCGCCGCCACCATACCAATATCCGTTGAAGTCCACAATGAGATACCTGTCATTTATGATATTCACACCTGAGACATTATATGTGTCTGTCTCATGGTATGTGTCTGGATATTCCTTATGGTCCTCGCAGTCAGTTTCTTCTGCTTCCGCAACTGTCACTGGCTCATAAGAAACCTCTCCATCCATATACTCTTTCAGCTTTGCATTAATCTGATCTGCCACTGGTGAGTACTTGCCATCAAGAACAAATGCTTCTGCGTAGCATGAATACAAAGGTGTGCCGCAATATGGGCAGACAAAATTGCTTGTTCCGTAGATTATGGTGCCGTATTCGTATGCTTGGATTGTATCACTTAAAATGTCGATATCTGTAAGCTTGTCAGCTCCATCTACTCTGTACCATTTTACATCGGCCCCTTCCAACTTCATTACATATGGTTTTCCTGCTCTAAAGATTACATTATCAATATATGAAGCTCCTGGCGCAAACTCACTTTCGTACATCTCACTATAGGTATCTGCTACCGCATCGTATTCTGTAATCTTTTTTGTAGTTACATTGTACTGGTCAGTTTCGATTGTGGTAGCGTAATATACCTTGTCATCTGTCACGCCAACTACTATTACAGTCTCAGCATCGCCAAACTGCTTTGCTTCGCCAGTTTCAATATTGTAGACATATGACGTACTTTTGTAATCATCACCATCGTCGATGTCATAAATAATAACTTTGTCATTGTAGGCCATCACATATGAGGCATTGCTATTAAGGGCATCCAGCTCAGTGATGTTTCCTTCGGCATCCATTGTGGCAAACCGCTTATTTTCATAATCATATGAGGACAACTCAACATAGCCGAACATATCTATTTCTCTGGCAATGCAGTCTCCTCTACCGCTATCATTTGTGTCCACTGAATATCCGTCAATCTCTGTCTCAGAATCCTTATCCTCAGTCATCGTTCCATCATCGGATGGAACAAAGCAGAACTCCTTGAACTTTTCAGCATCATTGTTTATGCCAGCAATGTACAATTTTCCATCATAAAAATCTGAGTAATTAGCCCAATAGCTTGATTCCATTTCAAAGAACACATCAGCCTTTTCTGTGCTTAAATCCAAAGCAATGAATTCATATGTGCTGTCCCCATTATCATCAGTGGCATACTGTCTTAAGTACATCTTTCCATCATGGATTGCTTCAATCGTTGCATCTTCATCACAGCCGTTGTCTTTTAAAATCTTCTTAATAACGCTTCTGTCATAGGTGTTCATCTTATTTCCATCGGCGTCGACAGTATAGAAAATATCAGTGTCATAATCTGATTCAAAATAATACTCATCATCAAGCTGTTTGTTTTCTTCAGTTGCGGTTTCAGTCTTTTCCTCTGTCTGTTTCTCCTGAGTGGAAACCTCAGTCTTTGCCTCATCCTTCTTACAGCCCGTGATAGCAAATGTGATTGATGCAGCCAGCATCAGGCATATAAAACTCTTTTTCATATATTTCTCCATTTAAACATTTGTAAAGCCGCACAACATAGCGGTGCTGTGCGGCTTTTTGCATTCTATTTATGATTTATAGGATTAGTTCTGTCCATCAAAATCTGTATGTGTTGTTGCAAAGTGCTGTGTTGTTGCACTCTTCTCACCATCATTGCAGCAAGGGTCAGCCTTCTTTTCAACTGGCTTTGATGCTGGAGCCTTGTCTACTGGAGTGTTGTTGCCAAAACCAAGCATCTCTGTCTTGAATGTAAGATCTGATGCAGCGCCTGCAAGATCTGTAGGAACTACAATCTTTGTAGCGCGGCCATCGCCAAGCTTTGAAAGAGCTTCGAGCTTCTTGATAAGAAGAACTCTCTCATCCATGTTTGCTTCCTTGAGCATTTCAATACCGCGAGCCTCTGCCTCGTATACAAGACGGATTGACTCAGCCTGACCTGTTGCTCTTGCAATAGCAGCATCTCTCTCAGCCTCAGCCTTAAGAACGAGGGCCTGCTTATCACCTTCTGCACGAGTGATTGAAGCCTGCTTGTGACCTTCTGCCTCAAGAAGAGTCTCACGACGATCACGCTCAGCCTTCATCTGCTTCTCCATTGAACGCTGGATCTCTTCTGGTGGAATGATGTTCTTGAGCTCAACACGGCCTACCTTGATACCCCAAGGATCAGTAGCCTCATCAAGGATAACACGCATCTTTGAGTTGATGTTGTCGCGAGATGTAAGTGTCTGGTCAAGCTCCAACTCACCAACTAAGTTACGAAGAGTAGTAGCTGTAAGATTTTCAAGAGCAAGGATTGGGCGCTCAGCACCATAAGCATAAAGCTTTGGATCCTGTACCTTGAAATAAACTACAGTATCGATTTTCATGATAACGTTATCCTTTGTGATAACATCCTGTGGTGGAAAATCTGCAACCTGTTCCTTTAATGAAACACGCTTTGCAACACGATCAATGAATGGAATGATTACATGGAAACCTGGTACCAATGTGTTGTGATACTTACCAAGTCTTTCAATGACAAATACGTATCCCTGTGGTACAATGCGGATTCCAAATCCAACTGCAATCAAAACTAAGACTAATACAACAATTAAAAATCCCATAAAATGTCCTCCCTTTTGTAAAACATCTATTGTCATTATTGTAGTCCATTAGAATTAGAAATGCATCAAGTTTTTTAACTTAACTTTCACTTAACCCGGCAGCTGAACACAATTCACCGCAACTATCGCTAGCATTATAATTCCTGCCCCCATAAAGGAAATCATAAAAATATTTCCTACCAGCTTCAAATCTTTATCCTGCGAGTTGTTTTTGCTTACTGAAAAAACCCTTCCCAAAGCAAATCCCAGAACTGTAAAGAAAATCCCCATAAGCAACAGGAATAGATCACCCTCCTCAAATTCAAAAATTAGAGAGTGTGAGTTCATAAAATAAATGACAATTGCTGCAACCACTACAGCCCAGACTACCCCCATTATTCTCACAACCCGCAGTGACTTTTTGGCAGCATCTTCTGTATTTCTATCTGCGCAGGCTATATCATCCCTCAATATGTTTTTGCTATTGCTTCCCACATTTACCAATATGAATAGCCACACTCCCGCCACCATTACAACGGGTACTATGAAAAATAAATCAAACATTTTCTCCCCTTTGTTTATGGAATCTGATTCTATGCAAATTCCTTCTCAATATTATCTCTGATGATTGATACTATGTTTTCTGGAATAGTAATTCCTTCATCTTCTACGGATAATTTTACATGATTCCAAGCGTCATCTGATAGTGTAAAATCAAATGACTCTCTGAAGCTTGCATCTGGAAGCTTTCCTGTGATTGTCTTTGTAAGAGTCATTGCCACTAGATAATCGCCTATGCCCGATGCGTGGGCTCCATCTTTGTAATACAAATCTGCATCAGGTTCATTTACCAATTCCTTCAGAACATTGCTCCAGATTTCTCCAATAGGAGCTAGCTTCGCGCCTTCATCCTCTGCAATCTTTCTATATCTGCGATTCATCTCCGACTGATTTTCCGGCTTATCCTTCTCCGCCCATGTTTCAAAGATAATTGGAGTTGTATTCACTTTCTTACATAGTTCTATAATCTCGTGAGTGTACTTGATTGTATCCTCAAAGTCTGTCATAGGATGCGCACACTCCTGAATGATGCAGTAATCATATCGGCCATGCAGGATATTAAATCTTTCTGAGAAATACTCCTCATCCATGTGCCACTTCAAGCTTCTTCCTGAGTAAGCCAGCATAAACACCTGACATTCTTCACCTGTAGCATTTTCCACCATACGCCTTACCAGCTCCGGCATGTCATTCATGTACGTATGACTATTGCCAATAAACAAAATCTTCTCCATTTCTTTCCTTCCGACACGCGAATTTCAAGATTCTTCAATTCTGCGTGTCCACTTTTTACCTTCCAGACACGCACTTTTGTTGTTTCTTAGATTTTGCGTGTCTATTTTCACTATCTCAGACACGCACTTTTGCAGTTTCCCGGATTCTGCGTGTCTATTTTCACTATCTCAGACACGCACTTTTGCCATTTCCCGGATTCTGCGTGTCTTCTTGCTCTATTTCAGACACGCACTTTTACTGTTTCTCTGATTCTGCGTGTCTTCTTGCTCTATTTCAGACACGTACTTTTGCAGTTTCCCGGATTCTGCGTGTCTTTCGCTTTAAAACCCGACACGAAAAACAACTCATTCTCTGTTATTTCGTGTCGAGTCCACTTCTGGCACTGAATGCTATCTCAACCTACCCCACCAAAGAATCAACTAGCCTACAAGCTACTCCACTACCTCTACTTCTCAATCACCACTACTCCAGAGCAGTAGCTCTTTGGTTCGTACTTGATTCCTGGGAAATGCTGCTGCAATTCATCCAACACAAAATAGATTTCATCGTCATCCCAGCGTTGGCCTTCTTCTACCTTGCACTGCTCGAGCTTTTCGCGAGTTTCAAAAGCAACATCTCCAAATAGGATTTTTCCACCATCATTCAACAAGCCAAGGAGTTCCTTGATGAACTCCACCTTCTGCTCATCATTAAGATGGTGAATTGAATAAGTACCAACGATGAAATCAAATTTCTTCTCATGTAACTCTGGCACTAATCCCTTAGTGATATCTCCTTGATAAAGCTTTGCATCTGGCATCTTCTCTTGGGCAAGCTCAATCATACGAGCCGAGAAATCCTGACCATATACTTCACAGCCATGCTCATAAAGCTTAGAAGTAAGTGTGGCTGTTCCAAAGCCGATATCTAGAACTGCTGCACCGGGCTTTTCCATAATCACTTCATAGATATACCCTAGCACATTCTTATAGCCAGCAAATGGATAAACATTGCTCTCCTCTGATAATCCAACTGCCTCGTCATATCCATCTGCCCATAAATCAAATCCTTTGTTGTCTAACATAATCTGTCTCCTCTATGTATGTCATTTTCTTACCTGTTCACTTTATCAATTTACCCTATAAAAGTAAATAACCAACAAAAAAATGAGCAACTCCATTAAGAGTTGCCCATTTTATTATCTCCCTACTATTTCATCGAAAATGGCTTGTGCCACTTCTTCTTTTGTCATGATTGGAAGCTCTTTGGCACCATCAGCCGTGATAAGAGTTACCACATTGGTGTCTGTGCCGAAGCCTGCCCCCCGTGTACGTAGATTGTTGGCGACGATCATGTCCACATTCTTTTTCTTCAGCTTAGCGCTGGAATTCTCAAGCATGTTTTCCGTCTCCATTGAGAATCCGCAAATAAACTGTCCTTCTTTTCTGTGGGCACCAAGGTATGCCAAAATATCTTCCGTTCTCTCAAGCTCTATACAGCTAGCTTCACCATCTTTTTTCTTTATCTTCTCCGTTGCAACATTGATAGGTCTGTAATCTGCAACTGCTGCACTCTTTATAATAATGTCGCACTCCCCGGCCGCGTTTTTAACTACCTCAGCCATTTCAGCAGCGCTTCGTACGGGAACAACATTTACAAACATAGGTGACTCAATTGCAACTGGACCAGACACAAGTGTGACATCGGCGCCGCGCTCCATGGCAGCCTTGGCGATGGCGTATCCCATCTTGCCAGTGCTGTGATTTGTGATGTAGCGGACTGGGTCGATTGCCTCCTCTGTAGGGCCTGCGGTAACAAGCACCTTTTTGCCAACCAAATCGTGATCGTGGGCAAGCTCTCGAAGAATGTACTGAAGGAGTACTTCTGGTTCAGGCATCTTGCCTGCCCCTGTGTCTCCACATGCTAAATATCCATTAGCTGGATTGATTATTTCAAATCCGTATTTACGAAGTGTTTCAAGGTTGTCCTGAACGATCTGATTTTCAAACATGTTTGTGTTCATAGCTGGACTGACAAGCTTTTTGCATTTTGCTGCGAGAATTGTTGTAGTAAGCATGTCGTCTGCTATGCCATGGGCCATCTTGCCAATTACATTGGCGCTAGCGGGTGCCACCATAAAAATATCGGCTCTCTTGGCAAGTGCCACATGTTCAACGTTGAACTGAAAATTCCTATCGAATGTGTCAACTAAACATTTATTTGAAGTAAGAGTCTCGAAGGTAATTGGATTGATGAAATTGGTGGCGTTCTTTGTCATGATGACATTTACATCCGCTCCCAATTTTACAAGTGCCGAAGCAAGACTTGCAATTTTGTATGCTGCGATGGAGCCTGTTACTCCAAGGACTACACATTTACCTTTTAACATAATCCTTTGATACCTCCGAAAACTACTAACTAGATTGCTACTTTACGCTTATTTCTCCCTAGTTGTTTATATTAAAGTGCTGCCTGCTTTGCTGAATCATCAGAAGCTACAGCTTTGATTTTCATTGCCTTATCTGAATATACACCTGCTGGCTGAATCTTATCAAGTACGATGCCTACTAAATAAACAATTACGGCACCAACGATAGCTTCGATAACACCATTGAAGCTGATAACACCAGCGATTACTGCCATAAGAGCATCTGGGTCAATCTGTAAAAGCTCAGCGTATGGAACCTTATAGAAAAGATAGATGCTTCCCATAACAAGAAGTGTATTTGTCATTGCGCCTGCAATACCAGCTGTGATAAAGCCAAGAGCCTTTGCATCCTTGTTCATGAAAAGGTATTCAATACCAGCGAATGCTGCGATACCAACAACGATACCGATTACTCTTGCAACTGAAACTGACATTCCAAGTACGCCTTCTGAAATCATTTTATTAAAGAATGCGAACACGCCAAATCCAAGAATGAATGACACAACTGCATTGATAATTGAACCAACTACAGCCTTCTTATCAGAGCTGATTGCCTTCTTGATACCAACATATACGAAGTAAGGTACCACACCGATAAGAATTCTTGGTACGATAGCGATGAATGTACTCTTGAATACGATTAAGAGTGCTGCTCCAACTGAATCATGTGGAAGCATTGTCAATGCAGCTACAGGCGAAAAGATGAATGCTGATGCTGCTGGTGCGATTGAACTCTTAATGAAACTGCTGAGTCCGAATACGCCTCCAAGAAATGCGCCCTTCTTTGGTCCTAAGAATAATGAACCAATGATAACTGGAATATGAAGTGTTGTTGCATTAATAACTACAAGTGGAATAAATCCGAGTGGTGTTGAAGCCATTACTACAATAATGGCTGTGAATAACGCTGTGAGCACAAGCTCATAGGTCTTAGAATTTCTGCTTTGCATTTGTTCCTCCTTTTGGTAGAAGCCTCGACGGGTCTCCTCCTAGTAAAACCTTGCGTAAAGCGTAGCAACCATATATTACCATCTTTTTTTCAGAAGAACAATAAATTTTTAACAATGTCTGATTTCTGGCAAAAAAAGACCAGCCCTGACGAGCTGGTCTGTAATATCTTTTCTTATTTGAGTGCCATCTCTTCCATCTCACGAGCGATGCGGTTGATTACATCAAGAGTATCATTCATATCATGGAGGGCATCCATTGCGTTTTCGCTGACAGATCCAACTGTATCTGTAGCTGCTGCAACCTCTTCTGATGTTGCAGAAAGATTTGTGATGTTATCCATAATCTGTGAGTTTGCTGAAATAACTTCATCCACAGAAGACTTAACCTGAACAACTCCGTTACGAAGTTCATCAGTACCTTCTTTGATAGTATCAAGCTTTGTGCCTGTCTCAGAAATAAGTTCGTTCTGCTTGTTAGCATACTCTGCTGACTTTGACATTGCAGATGCAGCTGAACGAGCATCGGATGTAAGGCGCTCGATAATCTTTGCGATTTCTTCTGTAGCCTCGCGTGTGCTTTCTGAAAGTGCACGAATCTCATCAGCAACTACTGCGAATCCCTTACCTGCCTCACCAGCACGGGCTGCCTCGATTGAAGCATTAAGAGCGAGCAAGTTTGTCTGACTTGAAATACCAAGGATTGTCTCTGTGATACCCTGGATATCCTGAATGCTATCGTTAAGAGCCTGTGTGGTTGTACTTGTTTCGATATTGATATTTGCAACCTTTTCTGCCTGGCTCTTAAGCTGGTTGATAAGGTCAACACCTTCATTTACAGAATCTTCTACTCGGCTTGAAACCTCATCGATTGTTGTAGCTTCTTCGCCGACTGTCTGAATGCTTTCCTGAATGATTGCAGTCTTGTTTGTCTGATTCTCAATAGCCTCTGCAATATTCTTTGTACCTTCAACGATTTCCGTAACTGAATCATTAACAGTGTTCATTGAATCATTAAGGTTTGTAGAAACGTCATTAGCTTCCTCAAATTTCTTATTGAGCTGCTCTGCCAAATCAACGATTGTTTCTGAAGTCTCTTTGATATCCGCTGCATGCTCTTTAATAGTATCAAGAGTCTCTGTTGTCTGACGGCGCTGTTGCTTACAAACGATAACTGCGATTGTACATGCAATCAAACTGAATACAAGCTGTGTGACAAGCTCTCTTACTTCTAGATTACCTCTTAAAATCTCATTTATTCCCGATAATAGCAGTCCAAAGTTTGCAATAATAACGCCAATTCGAACTGTTCCAGCCTCACCGTATATCATTACAATAAGGATGATGGCATACATGAAAACATACATGTGCTCATCGTTAGGACGGATAATCGTCATTAAGAAAAGCGCTACCATTGATAATGTTACACAATATTTATAACGATACTTCTCCCCAAATGCACTAAAGCAAACCTGGAACAAAATGATATCAAGTACTGCCACAGCCAATCTGACAATATCCAGCACATTGATGCCTGTCACAACCAGTGCTCTAACATTGAAAAATACCAATGCCATGGCTGTGATTGTTCCACAATATCTAGCTAGTCTGTTTTTTTCGAACATCTGTCTTGTTTGGATGCTCATGTTTTCATTTGCCTCACCCATTATTGTGTCCTCCATACTAATATGTGATATATTATTAACTGTACCACATGAAATCACTGTCATACTAGAGTATAAATCATAAATTTTTTCATTTTGTGAATTTTATTCAGTTGATTAAAAATATTTTTTGTATTTTTTTGTTTTTATAAAAGGAGTTTACACATATATGGCTAAAAAAGAAGACAAAACAAACGTAATGAGATTACTTGATCAGAAGAAAATTCCTTATGAACATTTTTCCCTTGAAAACGCTGATGGACTTTCTGGAGAAGAAATAGCTGATAAGCTTTCAGAAAACCCAGCCCAGGCATTTAAGACACTTGTAACAACAGGCAAAACTGGCAATCACTATGTATTCGTAGTTCCTGTAGCCGCTGAGCTTGATTTAAAAAAGGCGGCCAGCGCTGTCTCAGAAAAATCTATCGAAATGCTTAAACAAAAGGATTTACTCCCACTTACAGGATATGTACACGGAGGCTGCTCTCCTATCGGCATGAAGAAATTCTTTACCACAGTCATCGATGCCTCTGCTAAAAATTTTGACCAGATTTATTTCTCAGCTGGCAAGGTGGGCCACCAAGTAAAAATTGCAGTAGAAGATATTTCTAAAATTATCAGAGTTGAGTATGAGGATATTATAAAGTAAAAAAAGGATTCAGAAATCCTTGATTTCTGAATCCTTTTACATTTATACTATTCGCTTTATTCCTGAGGCATGTCGCTTTCAATCTTGAACTTAGAAAGCTCATCGTTGATAGCAAGTGCAGAATCTGATACTGAGTTGGCTACGTTTTCTACGCCTTGGCTTTCTGTGGCAATCTCGTTTGCACTTTCTGCTAATGTGTAGATTGTAGCGGTGATTTCTTCTGAGCTTGCTGACTGCTCTTCTGAAATGGCAGCTACTGATGATGCGATGTCGTTTACTTCGCCCATCATGCTAATCATCTGCTTCATAACCTCTGCTGCTTCGTTAAGATCTTCGTAAATCTTAGAGAAGCTTGTGCCAGCTTTTTCTACAACCTCACCACTTGCATTGATAGAATCCATGTTTCTCTGAGACTTGTCAGCCAAGTCTGTGATAAGGCCTGTAATCTGTCTGATGATGTCGCCGATTTCCTTGGCAGCGTCCTGTGAATTCTGAGCAAGCTTTCCAATCTCATCTGCAACAACCGCGAATCCCTTACCAGCTTCACCGGCGCGGGCTGCTTCAATTGAGGCATTAAGTGAAAGGAGGTTGGTCTGTTCTGCGATAGAATCAATCATCTGAACAATATCCGTAATCTGCTTAGCAGAATCTCCAACAGTTACAACTACGTCGTTCATTTCGCTCATAGACTCGTTGATGTTGTCCATGCTGCGCTGAACCTCTGTCATGTCTTCCTGACCAATCTTTGCCTGGTCTACAAGAGCCATCATGGTTTCGTTTGTGCTGTTTCCATTATCAGTCAAATCAGATACTGCGTGAGCAAGATTTGTTGCGTTTTCAGCAAGCTCGCCAACAGCATTTGAAATATCGTCCATTGTCTCCTGAATCTGGCCCATAGATACTGACTGATCCCCAGCCTGAGTGCTCATCTTGCCAGAAGCAGTCTTTGAACTTTCGGAATCTTCCTGAAGCTTTTCAGCACGTCCCTGAATTGAACCAATGGCACCGTTCATAATCTGAACGAACCTTGTCATCTCTCGGCTGATAAGACCAATCTCATCACCCTTATCAGCTGGCATCGTTGTTGTAAAGTCACCATCTGAAATCTTAAGAATGCTATTTGAAAGGCCATTAACTGGAGCTGTAATAACCTTATTAATTGTAATAAGAATAACAGCGATAATTACAATAATAAGAGCAAACATAGCTCCAAGTGATATAAGCATAAAGCTATTTGCTTCTGCCATAACATCATCCACTGCTACTGATGAAATAAGTGTCCATGTTGTACCTGGTATAGAAGCTGCACAAACATAATAATCTGTGTTTGTTGAATCTTGATTGATTATAACTGGTTCTGTTGCACCGCTTTCCACATATGCTTTTACTTCTTCGAGGTATTTACTTCCTGATGTGGAAACCTGACCACCATTAAGTGCTGTATCAAAGTAGGATACGATATAATCTCCATCAAGCACCATAGAACCACCAGTCTTCATAGGTGTAAGAGCTGCCACTTCTTCCTGAAGAGCTGTTAAATAAACATCAACAGCTGCAACACCAAATTCGCCGTTTGCAAAATTTACATTTCGTACAAATGTAACGCAAAGCTCGCCGTTATTAGCATCGATATATGGTTCTGTACATACAAATGTCTCCTCATCAACACCTTCGGCGTACCAACCACGCTCTGTTGGTCTCCAGTCAGCTGGCTGAGTCTGGTGATTTGCAAAGAAATATGAATCATCTGAGAATCCAATATAAATACCAGTATTATCTATTGCATCATAATCTGCAGATGGCTCCACATAACGAAGCATTGCTGCATGGTCCTCAAAATATACATTTTCCAATGTATCGCAGTACTGGCCATCCTTTGCAGTCAGCATCTGGATATCTGAACCTAATCTCAGTGAATTGTACTGGCCCTCAGCCTGTAAATCCATAAGAGATACTTCTGTGATAATCTTTCTTGCATTATAGGAAATAAAAACAATGATTCCTGCAATACCAATCGCAATAATTGGAAGCAGAATCATCAACAGTGTTGTTCCTATACTGCGTTTTACTTTTGGCGCATTAGCCATTTCTTTTCCATTCTTAGCCATGATGCCCTCCTCCTATTTTCACAGATTCGCAATCTGCATATGTTCACTTTCACTATTATTGCGCACATTTGTTACTTTTCTGTTAACTAATAGGAAGGTTTTATTTATTTCACTAATTCTTCACAAGTGTCTCCTTGATGAGGTCATAGTTTTCCTTGAGATGTGGCCTCATGCAATTGATGCAGGATTTTACCCCTTTGCTTGTGTATGTGAAATTGCCGCCGCACTTGTCTCCTAGATGGTACAGTGGGCAGTAGCAAAACAGACAATTGAAATTGTCTGGGTCATCTGTCTTGTGGCAAGGGAAGTACTCGCACTCTCTATTTTGAAAATATTTGTAATGTTCCATATGTATACCTCTTTGTTTGAAAAAGCCTACTAGAGCAGGGTATTTCCTTCGCGTTGCTCGGAAAACCCTACTCCTATTATACACTATTTTTTCACACCTATTTGTTAGGATTGCCCTATAAACACCTATGTGAGGTAAAAAGTATGTTTAAACACGAAAAAAAATCTCATACTCTGGTGGATGACACTGGTATTCATGAAGATACAAAAGTAAAAAAGATAACCTTCTTTGTAGGACTGTGTCGTCTCGTTACAGTCATTCTTATTGTTCTTGGTGTACTGAATCTGATATACGGAAATATTTGAGGGGAAATATGGAAGATTTTAAGCGAAGAGTCTATGAAGTTGTAGAAGTTTCCAGCATGGGAGACAAATCTAGCCGAGCTTACGATGTTATGATGAACACCGCCATCATCGTAAGTTTAATTCCTATGACTTTTAAAAGGGATATGGCAATGACATTTTGGCTTGAAATATTTGTCACTATTATCTTTTTAATAGACTATGCTGCTCGTGTTTACACTGCTGACTATAAGATGGGCTACAAGAGCTATAAGGCCTACATTGCCTACATTCTTTCACCACTTGCGTTATTTGATTTCATATCAATCCTTCCAATTATATATTGGTTTACTCCAGTTAAATCCTGGATTGGACTTCTACGTCTATTCAGAGCCTTCAGGGCAATAAAGCTGGTACGTTATTCCAAGACAATGATTGTCATTTCAAATGTAATCAGGAAGGTAAAGAAGCAGCTGATGGCAGTTCTCCTTTTGATTACCGTTTATATTTTTATGTCAGCCATGTTGATTTTCCAACTGGAGCCTGAGCTTTTCAATAACTTTTTCGATGCGCTTTATTGGGCAACTATTTCCATTACAACAATTGGTTATGGAGATATATCTCCTGTGACACCAATTGGCCGTATGATTACTATGATATCTGCTTTGGTGGGTGTAGCTGTGATAGCTTTGCCGTCCGGTATCATTACGGCAGCCTATATGAATGAGATAAATAAAAAGAAATCGAAATATGAATTGTAAAATCTAGATTATAAAAGGCACTGCATTACGCGGTGCCTTAACTATTCTATGAAACTTTTAATTTGAACTTCTGAAGATCATGCTCAGAATCAACTTCTGCTAAAGTTGCGCCAAGCTTTGAGAACTTGCCAACGATATCTTCGTATCCACGCTGGATGTACTTGATATCATCAATAACTGTAATGCCATCAGCTGCAAGACCAGCAATGATAAGTGCTGCACCTGCACGAAGATCTGATGCCTGTACCTGAGCACCTGTGTAACGCTCAACACCAGTAACGATAGCAACTGTGCCTTCGACCTTGATGCTTGCGCCCATGCGAGCAAGCTCATCTACATATTTGAAACGGTTTTCAAAGATTGACTCTGAAACTGTACTAGTACCCTCTGCAATAGCAAGAACAGCAGTGATTTCTGGCTGCATGTCTGTAGGGAAGCCTGGGTATGGCAATGTGGTAACGTGAGTATGTGTAAGCTTACGTCCCTTTGCAATAACTCTAACAGCATCATCGTATTCTTCGATTACACAGCCTGCCTCGATAAGCTTTGCTGATGTAGCCTCCAAATGCTTAGGGATGACATTCTTGATAAGAACATCACCGTGTGTAGCTGCTGCCGCACACATATATGTACCTGCCTCAATTTGATCAGGAATAACTGCATAAGTAGTGCCGTGAAGCTCTGGAACACCAACGATACGAATAACATCTGTACCAGCGCCACGGATATTTGCACCCATACTGTTAAGGAATGATGCCACGTCTACAACGTGTGGCTCCTTAGCTGCGTTTTCGATAGTAGTCTTGCCCTCTGCAAGAACAGCTGCAAGCATGATATTGATAGTGGCACCAACAGATACCTTATCAAGGTAGATGTGGTTACCAACAAGCTTGTCAGCACGTGCAGACCAAAGACCATAAGACACGTCTACATTGGCACCAAGAGCCTTGAGTCCCTTAACGTGTAAGTCGATTGGACGCGAACCAATAAGGCAGCCACCTGGAAGTGCTACCTCTGCATTTTTATATTTGCCAAGAAGTGCTCCCATTAAATAATAAGAAGCACGAATCTTTTTGATGTACTCATAATCTACTGAAAGACGAGAGATGCTAGAGCCATTAATCTTTACAGTGTGCTCATCCACACGTGTAACTGATGCTCCAATATCCTCGATTGCTCCAATAAGAACATTTATATCTTTAACATTTGGCAGATTTTCAATTGTAACAGTCTCGTCTGTCATGATGGCGCCTGCCAAAATACCGAGAGCTGCGTTTTTGGCACCGCTGATTTCAACCTCTCCTGAAAGGGCTGTGCCGCCTTTTATAACATACTGCTCCATATTAACTCCTAACAATTCTCAATTTGACTCCGATATAATTTAGCATAAAAGCCGTTTTTCTGCAATAGCTCCACATGGCTTCCCTGCTCTACGATGCTTCCATCTTTTACAAACAGAATAACGTCAGCCTCTCTAATTGTTGAAAGTCTGTGGGCTACAATGAATGTAGTACGGCCTTTCATCATCTTATTAAATGCTGATTGTATTTTCTGTTCTGTGCGAGTATCGATTGAGCTGGTCGCTTCATCCAGAATCAACATTGGTGGAATATTTAGCATTACTCTTGTGATACACAAAAGCTGCATCTGGCCTTGGGATAATGAGCCGCCCACCGATGAAAGTATTGTATCATATCCATAAGGCATTCTTTTAATGAAGCTGTGGGCATGAGTTGCCTTTGCAGCCTCAATAATTTCTTCTTCTGTGGCATCTGGTTTTGCCATTCTAAGATTTTCTCTTACAGATGCGTTCTTTAACCAGGTTTCCTGAAGTACCATTCCAAATTTGCTTCGCAAATCTTCAAGTGATAAATCTCTGATATCAACGCCATCTACTAGAATCTCTCCGGCATCAACATCATAAAATCTCATCAAAAGATTTATGATTGTACTTTTTCCAGCACCTGTTGGTCCAACGATGGCAACTCGCTGTCCACTTTTGACATTTAAGTTAAGGTGCTCGATTAATTTTTTGTTCTTGTCATAAGAGAAGAAAACGTCGTTGAACTGAATCTCGCCCTTTACTTCAGGGATGGTTGTTTCGCCTTCATCCACTTCAACTTCTGCATCTATCATTTCAAACAATCTGGCTGCGCAGGCCAATGCATTCTGGAACTCAGTGATTACACCTGAGATTTCATTGAATGGCTTTGCGTATGTGCTGGCGTATGACAGGAAGCTGGTGAGGCCACCTACCGTGATGCCGCCACCAATTGCCATGATAGCACCAAACACACCGACAGCTGCGTAGATAATATTGTTAATAAGTCGAGTGCTAGGATTAACTGTTGATGAATAGAAAGTGGCTTTCATAGATGCATCTGCCAATCTATCATTCATCAATTCAAAACGCTCAAGGGCGTCATCCTCGTAATCCATATTTCGGATGATATTCTTGCCTGAGATTATTTCTTCTATATAAGAAGTTTCTGTTCCGCGTAACTTTGCCTGCTCCCCGAAAAACTTGTAGGTTCTCTCGGAAATGAATTTGGCCAAAAGCAAAGATGCAGGTGTTGCGATAATGACAATCAAGGCAATCTTTACTGAAATCATCAGCATGAAATATATAGTGCCAAGGATTGTAAGTACTCCTGTGAAGAACTGTGTGAAACCCATCAAAAGTCCATCTGCAAAAGTGTCTGCATCAGACACAATTCGACTGACGAAATCACCATGTGGATGTGAGTCCACAGTGGAAAGCTTCATGTGCTGTAACTTAACGAATGCTCTGTCTCGCAGGCTCTTTGTAACACTGTAGGTAATGTCGTTGTTTACACGATTCATAATCCACTGGGTAAAGAATGTAGCGGCGATTGTCACTGTCATAATCTTTAGCACATGAATTAATCTGTCGTAATCGATCTGGCCGGGAGCAACTATGCAATCCACTGCCTGACCAGTGAGAATTGGAATTCTCAGGGTCAGGTAAACTGTTGCCAGGGCGCAGATAAGTGAAATAAATATTTTAAAACTGTATGTTTTTAGCTCTATTAAAACGCAATTTAATATATGAGATTGAGACTTTTTATTCATTGCAAGCCTCCTCTCTAGGAAATTGACAGTAGTAAATCTCCTGATATGTATCGCAGCTTTCCAAAAGCTGGCTGTGTGTGCCAAGGCCTACTGCCTTACCATCCTCTAATACGAGGATTTGATCTGCATCCATTACAGATGATGCTCTCTGGGAAACCAAAATGATGGTTGGCTTCCATGGCAGGCTATGGAGTGCTTTTCGAAGCTTTGCCTCAGTTGCAAGATCCAGGGCGCTGGCAGAATCATCCAGGACAAGGATTCTTGGCTGGCCTACTAAAGCTCTTGCAATTGTAAGTCGCTGGCGCTGGCCGCCTGAGAAGTTTGTGCCCTTGCCGGAAACCTCTGCATTAATGCCGCCTTCCTTTGCTTCCACAAAATCCAAAGCCTGTGCTATATTAAGTGCCGATTTAATTTCCTCATCACCAGCATCCTGCTTTTTCATAGTCATGTTGGACTTTATTGTTCCGCTAAAAAGGGATGCCTTCTGTGGAACGATTCCAAATAGATTGGATAGTTCTCCATCTGTCATGGATTTTACATCTGTTCCGTCGATGGATACCTGCCCTTTTGAAACATCATAAGTGTGGTTCATAAGCTTGAGCAATGTGCTCTTACCTGAACCGGTGCCTCCGATTACACCAAGGACACTGCCCGCAGGAATATCCAACGTAATATCCTCTACATCGTAATCATTTGTGCCATTGTAGCTAAATGATACATTGGAAAGCTGGATTGAACCGGCATTTTCATTTTGCATATTGCCGGTGCTGTTCAGATGCATTCTTTCATCGGACTTCATTTCCATCAGCTCCTGCACACGGTCAGCTGAAGGGAATGCCTTCATAAGAAGGACGATGAGATTGGCAAGCTTAATTAGCTCTACCAAAATCTGGCTCATGTAGTTTACCAGAGCAACTACATCACCCTGGAGGATAAAGCCTCCATCTACACGTCTCATTGAAACATAAATCAAAAGAACAATTCCAAGGTTTACTGCCACGTATGTGACCGGATTTAAAAGTGCAGAAATCTTTCCTGTGGAAATCTGCATGGAAGCAAGCTCTCCCGTCTTGGCTTCAAATCCTTTCTTTTCCTTATCCACCTGGTTGAATGCACGAAGAACTCTGGCACCCTCCAAGTTTTCAGATGTGGCGTGAAGCACCTTTTCAAGCCTTGCTGCGATAGTTTTGTATCTAGGTAATGTGTATTTCATAATGATAAACACAATCAGTGAAAGTACACCTACAACCAACAAGAAAATAAGTGCTGATTTAACATCCACAATAAACGCCATTATAGTTGCACCGAACACGATAAATGGTGAACGCAGGAATAAGCGAAGGACCATATTAATGGCATTTTGAATCTGATTTATATCGTTGGTGATTCGTGTTGTCAGCACCTCGTCACCAATCTTTTCTTTTGTACCCTGAGACAATGAAAGAATCTTTGCAAAAAGATCTCTTCTGATTTCGGCTGCTGCATATACAGCTACATTTGCGCTAAAGTACTGGGCTGTAAGCGAAAACACTAGTCCTACAACTGCCAGCAAAAGCAAAACCCCACTCATCCTAATGATGTAGTGGGTATCTGAGCTTGCGATACCTTTGTTGATGATTGACGCCATAACAAGTGGTACCAAAAGCTCAAATATCGCCTCTAGCATTTTGAATAGTGGGGCAAGTATTGCTCGTATTTTATATTTTTTGAGATAAGTAAGTATAAAACTCATATTACTCTGCTTCTGTTTCCTCAGTTGATTCATCTGACTCTTCAGATGTTTCTTCAGTATCCTCTTCTGCTGATGTATCTTCTGTGTCTTCTACTTCTGTGTCTTCTGTTGCATCTTCAGATTCTTCTGTATCAGTTGTCTCCTCTGTAGTTGCATCATCTGTTGTCTCTTCTGTTGTTTCTTCTGTCTCAGTCTCAAGTGTCTTGAACAATGTATCAAACTCTACCTTTGCCCAAGCCTTCTCATCAACTGTCCATGTGATAGCTGCCTTCCATGTCTCAAGGAGATCATCGAATGCATCTGACTCAAGTGATTCTTTCTTTGTCTGAGAAGCATCCTCATCGTGATCTGCATCAAGGTGAATTACATAGTAACCAACGCCTTCGATTTCGATAACATCTGATGTCTCGCCCTCATCGAGTGCCTCTGCTGCTTCGATGATAGCCATATCCATTGTGTCATCCTCTTCCTCACCCTTAAGGTAAGAGTATGTAGATGCTGTTGCCTCAAGCTCCTCTGCCTTTGCTGCGTAATCATCAGCTGCTGCAAGCTCTTCAGCGTTAGCCTTTAAATCTGCGATTTCTTCTTCTGTGTATTCAACTGCGTTGCCATCCTCATCTGTAGTGCCTGTTGTATCGAAAAGCACATATGAGAATGTACGCATCCAGCAATCTTCATCAGAAATGCTTTCGCCTGCTTCTTCCATTGCTGCATTAGAAACTAATGAATAGTATGTTCTGTACTCTAAGTACTGCTTTACATATTCCTCTGTAGCACCCATCACCTCAAGTGTCTCTGCTGGGTTGTCTGAAATGAACTTTGCAGCTGCTTCTGCAATTGCTGTATTCTGCTCATCTGTAAGAGTGATATCGTAATCGCTAGCGTGAAGCTTTGCTAAATACTGATTCTCAATATCCTCTAAGACACCTTCCTTTGTGTCATCCTCCATTGTAGAGCCTGTACCAGTCATATCTGTTGACCACATGCCCTCACCATAGTATGCAAGCAAGTACTGGTCGTACATTGACTGCTGATATCTGGCTGCGAAATTTGCATAGCCAAGGGAGATTGTATCCTTTGTGCCATCTCCTGTATTTATTGTTACAAGAGTAGTGTCAGGATTGAACTTACTACATCCTGTAAAAAGAACTGCTGCTGCAAGTGCAGCAATACCTGCTGATTTAACCATATTTTTATTCATTATAAATTCCTCCTGAGTGAACCCACCCATATTTTTTCAAGCCTTTTTATTATAGTTAATCCTGCCAAATTAATCAATTATTGGGGCGTATTCTGATTTAAAAGTATAGTAATCTTTTGTTTCTATAGTTGACTTGGACTGTGATTATTGATTGTATTCTTTTTTCATTGTCATCTTGGGCGGAAAGTATTGAATTTGATTTATTTTGAGATTTAATACTTAAAAAATTATGATATTCAACTTGCTTTGTAATATGAGTATTAATGTAGCATTAATATAGTATTGAATTTAAGTTTTTCTTTATTTTAATACTTAATAACAATAATCTATGCCATTTTCAGGTATTAAATTTTAAAATCGATTCATTTTAATACTTTTAATTTTACTTTAATCATTATTTTCTTCTTTGGGCTCGATATTTCTCTCAGTATTTTGAGATTGTTAGAATTCCAGCAGGATTGTTTCGATGCCTCTAGAATTCACGAGATTAACTAATATAACAAAAGCCTGACCACTGCGGTCAGGCTTTTGTTTTATACGCATCTTTTATAATAATCTCGCTTGCTTTCATACATCTTTTCATCTGCAATCTTGATGATTGTTGAGATGTCTTTGTGGCCGTTTCTTGAAGCAACGCCATGTGAAATGGTAAATCCATTAACAAGATTTCCTTTCCAGTTAGCAGTTAATTCATCTAATGTATTTAGGCTTTCTGCCGCCTCATTAGCAGTGCCAATGTGAATCACACAGAACTCATCTCCACCGAAGCGATAAATATATTCATTTCCTTCAAATGCTTTTTTCAAACACTGTGCTGCTGCTACAATTAATTCATCACCTGCATCATGGCCAAGTGTATCGTTGGCCTGCTTCAGACCATTTAAATCTAGCATAGCTAAACTAAACTCAACCTGCTGTGCTTCTATCTTTTGTAAATCTTCTTCAAATGCACGTCTATTTTTTAGGTCTGTCAGCTGATCATAGTAAGCGTACTTCATCTGAATATTTGCGAGTTCCTTTTTAGACTCGGCATATACAAATCCAGCACATCTTTCCTTGCTGATAACATGACTCATAAGGATACCAGCAATGGCGAATATAATCAGGTTTGTGAATCCCCAAGAATATATCTCTGGCTCGATGACATTTCTGCAAAGTATCGCATATACGATAATTGCAATTGTCTCCATCACACAGTCTGTAAAGGTATTTTTAATAACTAGCGTTGGCACAATGATAGTGAATGCAATCATTGTTGCTGTTCTAACATCTGGCTGGAAATAAGCGATTGCTATACCTGCCATCAATACCATGAACGAAAATGTAGCCACTAATAATTTGATTACTCTTTTGTTTTTCCTTGCAATGGTTTGACTAGTTATGAAAATTGCAATACTAAGAATCAGTGAAACTATAAAGACTAATCGACAGGCGTTGTACGCGCTAGCCCTCAATGACATCAATAGACTCATTACACAGAACTGTATTGCGCACATGGATCCGGCCCCAACAGTTCGTCTGTTGTCCTCGAAAACCACATCCTTTACCTGGTTGAATTCCTCTTTGGACACTCCCATGTAAAATAAATCGTTATATAATTTTTGTGAATTTAACATAAAACTACTGCTCCCCAGACTTTCTGTTGTGCTCAACACAACGATCGAATTGATTATACTCTTTCCTAAATTCATCTACAATAACTCTATGTCTGTCCCCCAGAAAATTCACAAAATTATCACTTTTTTTAATGTCATTAATACTCTACTATTCTTTTCAACAAATCAATTGAACAGGAGGATATTTATGAAAAACGAAAACATAACACGACTAACAATTTCAGGTTTAATAGCTGCACTTTGCTATGTTGGCTACGCTGTATTTCCAGCTATCAATGCTTCTGGCACCAAAGTTCACCTCGGTAATGCTTTTGTTGTTTTGGGAGCACTATTAATTGGAGGCTTATATGGAGGATTAGCCGGAGCTGTAGGACTTTCACTGGCTGATATTTTATCTGGATATGCTGCATCATCACCTAGAACTTTTATTACAAAGCTTGTAATTGGTCTTATTGTGGGATTGATTGCTCACAAAATTGCAAAAATTAATGAATCACACAAAAACTCATACATCATCAAGTGGTCTGCCATTGCTGCTGTTGCAGGTCTAGGCTTCAACTGTATTTTTGAGCCTGTGCTGAAATATGTTTGGTATACATTATTAACCCCAGACGCAGAAAAAGCGACTGCTGCAATCGCTGCACTAGTAGCTGTAACTACTTATGCAACAATTATCAACGCCGCTATTAATTCTGTAGTAGGTGTAATTTTATACAATGCATTGCGCCCCGCTCTCTACAAGGCAAATATCTTCCCTGTAAAAGCTAGCGCTTAATATAGATTTACTGGTCTTCAACCATCTTCATTAAGCACTGGTAGAAATCTGGATAATCTTGCTTCATCCTGATTGGCCTACCTTGTGTATTCAAAAAAGCGTGACTTGTTGTGCCAGTACAAACCACTTTACCTTCTTCATTTTCCATTGTGTATGAAAGAAAGAGTTTTACTCCTTTGAACTCCTTCACTGCTACTGCTATTGCAATCTTTTCAGAAAAAACAGTGGAAAGCTTATAGTCGCAAGAAACATTTAAGACTGGGGATACAATTCCAAGAGTCTCCAACTTGTCAAAGGGCCAGCCAATTTGATTAAGAAAATCAACTCTTGCCTCTTCCATCCACCTAATGTAGTTAGAGTGATGTGTTATCCCCATTTTATCTGTTTCATAGTACTGCACTATGTGAATATACTTACTGGTCTCCATATTCCTTCTCTCTATTTACTATCTAGCTTATAATTTTCTATTTCAGATAGTAAGCTTCCATCCTTTTCTTACTATCTATTCTCTATTTTTTCTTCCAGATAGTAAGCTTTTGCCTCTTTCTTACTACCTATTCTTCATTTTCTTTTTCAGATAGTAAGTTTCTTTCTCTTTCTTACTATCTAATACCCATTTTCTCATTCAGATAGTAAGTTTCTGCCCTTTTCTTACTATCTAATATCCATTTTCTCATTCAGATAGTAAGTTTCTGCCCTTTTCTTACTATCTAATATCCATTTTCTCATTCAGATAGTAAACTTCTGCCTTTTCCTTACTACCTATTCTTCATTTTTCCTCTCAGATAGTAATCAGCACTGGTGGTGTCGCCACAGTCCCAGTTTCAAACCTGCTTGGCTACCCCATATCTGCATGCTGGCGCAGTGTCAAGAGGCGAAGCGCCGCAAGGCCTTGCTCTTGACGCAAGACAGCTGCTGATATGCTGTAGCTAGCAGGTTGAAACAACCTCAAATATTTCCAACAGCTTTTCCACCTAGCACCTATCGCACCTGCGCCAGCTTTACTCCTCCACCTTTATAGACTTCAAATCCAGCAAGAAGTCCTGCAGGTAGTCAAACACTTCGTTTGGCTTTATGCGGGTGTTGGCCTTGGTGTTGAAGATAAAGGCCGGGTTCTTTGGGTCAGCTGCGAATGTGATGTGTGGGTTGTTGCGCTCCAGGAGGGCTGGAATCTGAGCCACATCGATTTTGGCTTTTTCGTACATAACGATGCGGATGAAATCGCCCTTCTGCTCGATGGCTGTGACGTATGCGTCGTGAGCCTTTACGCGGAGCATTGCCACCCAGAGAAGATTCTGTACGCATCGCTTTGGCTCGCCAAAACGGTCCACAAGCTCGTCCAGCATTTCGTCGCGAGCTTCCTCAGAATCGATGGCCGCAATACGCTTGTAGATATCGATTCGCTGCTCCTCGTTGGATACGTAAGTATCTGGCAAGTAAGCCTCGATATTGATGTCCACTGATGTGTTGAAGTTCTCTTCTTTTACTTCGCCCTTTTCTATCTTTACTGCCTCATTCAGCATCTTGCAGTACAGGTCGTAACCTACTGCTGTCATGTTGCCGTGCTGCTCCACTCCAAGGAGGTTGCCGGCGCCGCGGATTTCCAAATCACGCATGGCAATCTTGAAGCCTGAGCCAAGATCTGTAAACTCCTTAATTGCAGCAAGTCGCTTTTCGGCAACTTCCTTTAGCATCTTGTCTCTGCGATACATTAAGAAGGCATATGCGGTACGGTTGCTTCGACCAACTCGGCCACGAAGCTGATACAACTGGGACAATCCCATGTTGTCTGAATCATGTATGATTATCGTATTTACGTTAGAAATATCCAAGCCAATTTCAATGATGGTTGTAGCAACAAGCACGTCAATTTCATGGTTGATGAACTGCATCATAACATCCTCAACCTTGGCCTCGGTCATTTGGCCGTGGATGTAGCCCACTGTTGCCTCCGGCACAAGTCGCTCGATTTCCGCAGCCATATCCTGAATTCCACGGACACGGTTGAAGACATAATATACCTGTCCATCGCGGGCCATTTCTCGAACGATTGCCTCACGGACCATTTCCTCATTGTATTCAAATACGAATGTCTGGATTGGTGTACGCTCCATTGGAGCCTCATCCAATACACTCATATCACGTATTCCTACCAGCGACATGTGAAGTGTACGAGGAATTGGTGTGGCAGAAAGTGACAGCACATCTACAGTCTTTTTCATCTGCTTTATGCGCTCCTTGTGGTTTACACCAAATCGCTGCTCCTCATCGATTATGAGCAGACCTAAATCCTTGAACTCCACATCCTTTGAAAGCAAGCGATGTGTTCCGATAACAATATCTACTGTACCTGCCTTCAATCCTTCGATAGTTTTCTTTTGCTCAGCTGCTGTTCTGAATCGGCATAAAAGTCCCATGTTTACTGGGTAGCCGCCCATTCGCTGAACGAAATTATTGTAGTGCTGCTGGGCAAGGATAGTGGTTGGAACCAAGTATGCCACCTGCTTGCCTTCCTGAACTGCCTTGAAGGCTGCACGCATAGCAACTTCTGTTTTGCCAAATCCAACATCACCGCAGATAAGACGGTCCATGATTTTGGTAGATTGCATATCTGACTTAACAGCTTCGATTGCTGAAAGCTGGCCCTCAGTCTCTTCGTATGGGAAGCTTTCCTCGAATTCCTTTTGCCATACAGTATCTGGACCGTATACAAAGCCATCTGTGTTCTGGCGAAGAGCGTACAAATCCACAAGTTCCTTTGCCACAACTCCAACGGCAGACTGAACCTTCTGCTTTGTTCTAGTCCACTCCTGAGTACCTGCGCCAAGGCTGTTGAGCTTTGGCTTTTTACCGTCTGGGCCGGAATATTTTTGAATCATATCCAGCTGAGATGTTAGGACATAAAGGTTGCTGCCCTTGGCATACTCAATCTTGATATAGTCGCGGATAACCTTGTCTATTTCCATCTGCTCGGTACCCTTGTAGACACCGAGGCCATAGTTTTCATGAACAACATAATCCCCTACATGCAAATCAGAGAAGGATGAAATTGACTCTCCCTCGTACTTCTTTACACGATGCTTTTTCTTGCGGACGTGGCCGAAAATATCCCCATCTGAAAGCATTACAAAGGCACTATCAGGATAGTCGTAGCCGCGCTTTATATTTCCTACACAAAGCATAGTTTCACCAGGATTTATCTGATGATCCAAATCTGATGTGAAATATGCATTTAATCCTTCCTGCAACAAGTCCTCTGCAAGGCGCTGTCCCTTGGTAGATGAGCTTGTCACGAGAAGCACTTTGTATTTACGTTTCTTGTACTGTAAGAGCTCCTTGGTGAGAAGCTCGAAGCTGCCGTTGTATGCGTTTACTCCCTGCACCGCGATGCTGAAATGATCTGCAGATTTAAGGAGCTTGTTTTTAGCATCCAAAACTGACATAAGAGTGGTTGGACACTTTTCGATTTTGGCAAAGATTTCCTCCACACCGTAAAGCATGTCCATTTGGCCCTTAAGCATGTAGCCAGCCTCTACTCGGCGAGTCATAGCATCTGAAAACTCTGTCTGGGTAACTTCACCCTTGGTAATGACCTTTTGAACCTCATCGATGAAGACATAAGTGCCCTTAGGCATGAAATCGATGAATGAGCCAAGCTTATCGCAGAAGTAAGTGAGATTTGTCTCAAGCTCCTGGCTAAGGCCCCATTCTCTGGTTTCCTCCACTACTCTGTCGGCATAGGTCTTCAGATGATATGCCTCTTCTGTTTTCATTTCTTTACGGTATGCTTCGTAGCGCTCATCTCGCTCGGCCTCGATTTTAGCAAGACCAGCCTCCACCTCATCAGCTGAAAGGATAAGCTCAACTGCTGGGAAGATGATTACCGAGCTGATATTCTCGATTGACTTTTGGTTGCTGGCATCGTAGGAACGGATGCTATCAACCTCGTCGCCCCAAAGCTCGATTCGTACTGGCAAATCTGCGGTAAGAGGGAATACGTCAATGATTCCACCTCGCACTGCAAATTCTCCAGGATGCTCGCAGGTGCCCACTGCCTCGTAACCCATAGCAACTAGCTTGCGGCGCAAAGCCTCAAGCTCAATAGTATCAGTATCAGAAATGGCAACAACACCATCCTCAAAATAAGACACATCCGGCAGCTTATTCATAAGGGCATCGATAGTGGTGATGACGGTACAGCTATTGTTGTTTATAACTGCCTCAATAGCATTCATTCGTTCACGAGTAAGGGCATTACCTCTGATATCGGACTGATAAAAAAGAAAATCCTTGGCCGGAAAATATACAACATCATTATCGTAAAAACGATATTCCTCATATAATTCTCTGGCCTTTAACTCGTCTGATGTGATAATCAGCTTGTGACTGACATCATGCCCAATACCAAAAATGAGGTGCGCTTTATCAGCACACCCCGTGATATCGTAAACCTTGCCATAACGAGCTAGAGCCTCGCGAAGAGACTCAACAGCTGTTAAATTTTTAAATGGTTCCAAAAAAGTTTTCATAATTACTTGCCTATAATCTTTTCAGCTCTATCAAGTGCTGCATCAATGTTTGGCTGGAAGTTCTCAGCTCCTACCGTATTTACGAAGTCAGCCTTTTCCATCATGTGACGTGGCTGCTCATTTACGTGTGAGAATACAACTGTAACTCCCTTTTTCTTTGCTCCCTCAACCAAATCGCGAAGTGCTCTAAGAGCAGTAACGTCGATGGCTGGAACAGAACGCATTCTGATGACAAGCACCTTTGTATAATCCTTTACGTTAATGCTTTCTGCAAGCATATCAGAAACACCAAAGAAAAGTGGTCCTGTGATTTCAAATACTCTGATTTCCTTTTCAACTGGACGTAAGTCATCAACAAACTCTGCATCGTCTGACTGATATGTCCAACCGCTGACATGAGTCTCCTCGCTCATTCTCTTGATGAAGAGGATACATGCAACAATCATACCCCACTCAATAGCAACAACAAGGTCGAATACTACTGTGAGAACGAATGTAAGTACAAGTACGATGATATCTGACTTTGGAGCAAACTTTACAAGTCTTACGAAAGGTCTCCACTGGCACATGTTGTATGCAACCTGGAAAAGGATTGCTGCGATACATGGCATTGGAATGAACTTTGCGTATGGCATAAGTACAACAAGTACGATAAGAAGTGTAACTGAATGAACCATACCTGCTACTGGTGTACGACCGCCGTTTTTGATGTTGGCTGCTGTACGAGCGATAGCTCCTGTTGCTGGAATACCACCGAAAAGAACTGATCCGATGTTACCGATACCCTGACCAATAAGCTCCTGGTTACTTCTGTGCTTGCTATTTACCATTCCGTCTGCAACTACTGCAGAAAGAAGTGACTCGATTGCTGCAAGAATTGCTATCGTAAATGCGTTAGGCATTTCATTTCTAACAACTGCAAGTGAAAAATGTGGAACTGAGATTGTTGGCAAGCCTGCCTTCAAATCTGGGTAAAGAGTTCCAATTGTGTTTACGTTAAGGTGAAGTCCCTGTACCATTGCGATGCTCACGAATACAGCAATGATTGATGCAGGAATTTTTGAGAAGAACTTTGGCCAAATGATAAGCACTGCAAGACATACAACGCCAACAAGTGTTGCCTGCCAGTTGAGTGAATCAATGTTGCTAAAGAATACCTTTAATTTGTCGATTGTTTCGATTGGCTTTTCACCGTGGAAATCTACACCGAAGAAATCCTTGAACTGACCAATTAAAATTGTAACTGCGATACCAGCTGTGAAACCAGTTGTGATTGTGTATGGGATGAATTTGATAAGTGCACCGGCTTTTACCACACCTAAGATAATAAGAATGATACCGGCCATGATAGTTGCAATGATGAGACCATCCATTCCATCAGTTGCAATGATGCCTGCTACGATTGTAGCGAAGGCTGCTGTAGGTCCAGCAATCTGAACTGTACTTCCTCCGAAGAAGGAAATCAAAAATCCAGCAACGATTGCTGTATATAAACCTGGCTCTGGGCCAACACCTGAGGCCAAAGCCAAGGCAATAGAAAGTGGCAATGCGATGATTGCCACAATGATTCCAGATACTAAGTCTTTAAAGAACTGCTCCTTGCTATACTTCTTCATGCAAGTAAACAGCATAGGTTTAAAACTTTCCATTTCTAACTAAACTCCTAATCTTCTTCCTAGCATTTCTGCATTGACAGCAAATTCCATAGCTGTCTCCTTTGTGATTTTGCCTTCACGCACCAATTTGAAAAGGCTAGAATCCATTGATACCATTTCGTCTGTATCACTTGAGTAAATGACACCTTCGATCTGTGGTACCTTGTTTTCTCTGATCATATTTCTGATGGCTGGAGTCACTGTCATGACTTCAAATGCAGGCACAAGTGAACCGTCAACAGCTGGAACAAGCTGCTGAGATACAACCGCCTTTATAACCATAGAAAGCTGTAATGCTATTTGGTGCTGCTGCTCAGATGGGAATACGTCGATAATTCTATCGATTGTGTTTGCTGCTCCAATGGTGTGCAATGTTGACAGAATTAAATGTCCTGTCTCAGCCGCGGTCATTGCAACGGAAATTGTTTCAGCATCACGCATTTCTCCAAGCAAAATAACATCTGGACTCTGTCTAAGTGAGGCACGAAGTGCAGTCACATAGTTCTCTGTATCTAAGTGGATTTCTCTTTGAGACACGATTGATTTGCCGTGTCTGTGAAGGTATTCCACAGGGTCCTCAAGGGTAATAATATGCTTGTTGTAGTTTTTATTAATCTTGTCAACAATACAAGACAAAGTGGTAGACTTACCACTTCCGGCAGGACCTGTTACAAGCACCAAGCCCTTTGACTCATTTGAAAGATTGATTACAGATTCTGGAATGAGTAACTCTTTGTAATCTGGCAGTGTGAATGTGATGACACGGACTACTGCTGCAAAAGTACCTCTTTGCATGAATGCATTAACTCTGAAACGAGAAACATCCTTGATTGCAAATGAGAAATCGTCATCGCCGCCTTCGATGTATTTTGTAATATCTCTGCCTGCAAGCTCATAAATCTGGCGAACCAAATCCTCTGCTTTTGCTGGCATAACTGGACCGTCATCTGGCTCAGCTTTTTCTGTGTAGCCCTGCTCCAATTCTGAACGAGTAAGCACGAGGTCGTTTACTCTGAATGAAACCTCACGGCCTGTAACAATAAATACATCTGAAGCCTTGTATTTTCTAACTGCATCTGTTAAGTAAGTTACAATATTTGTACTCATTTTATCCCCCTCAATCCTCCAATGTTATAACTGGCTGTGTGCTGTCTGCTTCCCAAGATGAAACATTCTGCACCTGCCAGCAAGTAATCTCTTTAGATTCAACCTTTACATTTAACACCTGATTTTCATTAATATCAACTGTAAATTCCTGATCTGCCCAATCTGAATCAGCAATTATCTCGTATGCCTGGTTGGATGCACTGTAGTATTCATCAGTATGATTACGAAGCTTCATACTGAGATTGTAGTTGTTGTGACTGGACGAGATGGCAAGGGCTGCAATTACTGCAAATGCCATGCCAATCAGGATAACAACCATCAGCGATGTACCTATATTTATTATTGTCCTGTTTTCTCTTTTTGTATGCTCCATTGCCACTCCTATTTAAGAGCTTTCTCAACTGCTAAACTATATATTTCTTCATCTGAAATTGTGGAAACTACCACGTGCATTGTCTGGCACATACCCTCTGATTCTGGCTCAATGACAAGGCTTGTGACCTTGTATGTAGCCTCTGAGTCGTCCACTAGATTCCAGTTGTCGTCGTAGTAATCCGTAAATCCGGTATAGTCATCATTACAGAGATACTCCTCTGCTGCATTACTTGCAAGATTTACTGCCTCAGTGATTTCTTTTGCCTCACCACTTTTTGCAAAGCTTCCAGCAAAACACTGAATACAAACTGCCGATACGATAATGAAAAAGAAAATAGCAAACATAAGCTCAGTCATGAAAATTCGAGAGCCGTTATTTCTATTCTTCATTAGACTGGCCCTCCTTTGACTTGATGCCTATTACCACATCCTGCTTTGCACCAAGGGAATCCTCAAGCTGCACATTGATAGTGCCGTTTTCTCCCTGGCTAAAGCTGATGCTGTTAACTTCCATGATTTTATTTCCAAAATCTGCTGTGGCGCCGGCAGTATCCTTTGCCTCTAGCTCCATCAAATATCCATCGTATTCGTAGATGTAAAGATTGAAGCCGCTTCCCTCAGACATTTTGATGCAATCAACACCATCAAATGTATCAAGGGTAACTGCTCCATCAGAATCGTGCTGTCTAACCTCCTCGCGGATGTAAGCGATTGCTGTACGTGCACTTGAGTTGGCTTCATTTGCTAGTACTACTGATCTGTAGGAATTTACAGCCATCAAAAGAACACTCACCGCAGAAAAGGTGAATATCAAAAATAAGACCATTAGAAACATGATGTCTATATTATGTTTTCTAAGTCGTCCCTGTTTCAACGTTAATCCTCCAGATTTATAATCGTAACCTCTGGTCGCATATTCGAACCATAGATAACATAATCAACTCTAAAACGGTCATCATCATAGATGATTCCGTAGTTTTCCTGTAAGTATTCAAAGCTTTCAGGGTATCTGCCTTCAGTGACATAGCACTGGATGATTGCCCTGTCGATGGCATCACTTAAGCTCTGGCGCTGTTCGGTAACTGAGCCAGCTGATGCCTTTGATACTGCAAACAAAAACAGGATAAATATGAGAAGAAACAGCCCTGCAGAAATCATAGTGCTGCCGGCCACGTTCTTCTGTTTGATTTGATGAATGCCGTCTAGGCTTCCAAATCTTGTCTTTGCCATATTAAATCATCCCCGACATAATGTTCAAAAGTGGTAGCATAACTGAAAGTAAAATGATTCCTACAATAACTGAAAGAACAATTACGAGTGTTGGCTCCACTACTGCAATTAAATCGTTAATCTCTTCATCAGCTTCTTCCTGATAGGTTGTTGCAACCTTTTCAAGAACGTTTTCCATATTACCTGTTTTGGCACCAAGGATTGCCATACGTCCGTAGAGACCACCGAAAATACCTGACATAGAAAATGCCTTTCCGATATCCATTGTCTCTGCAAAAGAATCCTTGCACTTTTCAACCTTGTCCTCAAAATCAGGAGCTTCCACGATATTGCCACTGACATCAAGTGCCTGCATAACATCCATACCACTTGAAAGTGTCATAGCCATTGCAGATGCAAAACGGCTTGTTGCTATCTTAGAATGGATTGATTTGAAGCGACGACTCTTGTAAAGAATGTCGTTACGATGATTCTTGCCCCACTCTGTTTTGTTGAGAACAATTACGTAAATAATGATAGCGAGGAGAATCAATAAAAGAATCACACCGTTTGACTTCATAAATGTACCAACAGCAAGGAAACCAGCTGAAAGGCCGTCCATTGTGCCGCCAAGCTGCTTAAATACTCTGTTGAATACTGGCATGATTTCTGTTACAAGGACGATGATGATAACAAGCATCATACAAACCATCATAAGTGGGTATGTAACTGCACTTCTTATTGCATTTGAAATTGCCATCTCTCTTGAATAGTGTGCTGCAAGGTTGATGAGAACTGAATCCATTTTACCTGTAGACTCACCCATCTTTGCCATCTCTACAAAATAGTCTGGGAAAACGCCAACACTTTCAATTGCCTTTGAAAGTGAACCTGTCTCTCCAACTACCTGCTCCATCTCTGTAAGGAGCTCTTTTTCTTCTCCACCCTGGGACTCATCTAGCATCATTGTGATTCCCTGTATTGCTGAAACACCACTGGAAATCATCATTCCCATTTCATCTGAGAATGCATAAAGTTCCTCGGGAGTAAGTTGTTTTCTAATTTTTTCGCTCATAGTTACACCTTTAATATTTATACTTCAGTTGATAGTAAGTAGTGTCATCCAAAGTTTTCTTTACTTGACTGTTGCTTGCATACGAACCTAATGTTGGGTCCATAAGTGTCCAATCAGTTCCATCAAACTGGATGATTTTATCTATCCAGCCTGTCTCCTTCGTATATACGGATATCCATGCGTGATACTCCGTTCCGGCGTATCCGATTTCAAGCCGTGTTGGAATACCCTGGGACCTAAGCATCGCCCCCATAAGGGATGCATAGTCAAAACAGATTCCCGTGTTGGTAGCCAATGTACTGTCTACATTTGGAATGTATCCAGACTGAACTGTCTCGGCCTTGTCATAATCGTACTTAACATTTTTGGTGATGTAATGGTAAACGTTCTGCACCACCTCAATGTCGTTGTTTGCGCTGGCCGCCAGCTCCTGGCCCTTTTTCACCGCTTTGGAATTTGCATTGAAATCCACGTAAGCATTTGGATACAGGAACATACTATATTCATCTTTTAGTGTTACGCTCACTGACTGAGTAAATGCCGCCGCATATTGATCATCATGCAAGTTCTCATAGACACCAATTTTGTAGGTGCCACTGCCTTCGGATAGAGGATAGACATCGTAGTTGCCATCCAAATCCATCAGGTAGTTGTAAGTGTTTCCTGCTGGCGTTTCTATTAGCATTCTAACCTTAGCCGCTGAACCTGTGTATTTCACCATAACGTAGCCTTCGGAGGCGTTGCTTGCATCGATGGATGCGTCCACATTGGAATAAACCTCCACGCCACTTGCCTCAGGTGTAAGCACCCGGATGGTGTTGTCCCTGGAGCCCTTTGATTCCTTCGCCATGGCACCACTTGAACTGCTTTCTGTGGTGGATGAGTCGGAATTAAAAGCTGGCTGTTGATCGCCACAAGCCATAAAGCTAAGAGTAAGAACAATCAGTGAAAGCAAATATTTGTATTTCTTCACTTGCTTCCTCCACTGTTCCTTATTTATTTAAAATTCTAATTAACTCCACTTCACTGTTAAAATCATATTCTTCATCATCTGCAACACTGTAGATTTTGCCCTGCCATGAAGCATTATCTCTGCCTGTCACCATAAGGATGAAGCTATCATTTCCTATCATAGGAAGTAAATCCATAGTTTCAAAAAGCTTTTCTTTTGGATCGATATCTACAATCTTGAGAGTAGGATATGTCTTTTTGAAAGCTCTATATCTAAATTTTTGTGCTGGGAACTCAACAGTATCCAGAAAGCTATTAATGATATTGAAGAAATCATCAACATCTGCGTACTTGTATGGCTCCTTGTCGTAGCAGTTGTATAGATTGCCACTGAAGCTGTCCTTGCTTTCTATGGTGATACCAACACAATTGTGCATTCTTTTCATTCTATCAGAGATGTTCATAGCTATTCCCCTTTAACCATATCCTGAAGCTCTGCTGTGTCTGAATCTGTTCCAGCACTTGCAAGATTAACTGGTGCAAGATGATACTGGATGTAGCGCTTTCTAGATTCCTTGCTAAGGTTTTCGTTGATTCTGGCCTGAACCAAAACGCAGTCCTCCTGAGTGATATCTAAAAGTAAAACTACAAACTGATTGTTACTATATCTGGCGTACATATCGCCACCTCTTGCTGATGTACGGATTGCTTCTGAAAGCTCCTCAGCAAGATTTTCTAATCTGTCGGAATCGTTAAGACCAAAGCCCTTGCCATCTGTGATGGTGCAAAGCATAAGCCATGCTGCCTGGCCTGAACGTCTGATGACACGCTTGATGTATCTGTATGTCTCAACGAAAGTAGGGTATGTGCAGTTGAATGCACCCTGTATTTCTTCCTTAGATGTATCGAGGTTTCTCTTAACCTCGCTAATCATATCTGTATTGTTCTTAATCTGTGCGCCTAGTCTATCAAGCTGGTCGTTCATAGCTGATGCAACGGAAACACCAAGCTCCTCAAACATGAGAGTCTCAGTATCCTCGTATAACTTTAATGCATCCTTTGTGTTACCAACCTCGATGAGGGCACGCATTTCGTATGTCTGCCATCCATCGTAAGGATAGATATCGTTAGCCTTATGGCTAAGCTCATACATTTTCTTGTATTCTTTTTGTAATTCGTATATTTCTAAAAGCTGCTTTAAGCAACGGTCAAAAAGCTTTTTAAGCCTTACCTGAGTAGTTACAACCCACTCGTAGCCACTAAGTGTAGCAAGGAAATCTCCATTATAAAGAGCACAAGCCTCCTCAAGAAGCTTCTGCTGTTCCTTTGCATCCTCTGCACCCAGGGCATTCTTTGCAAGCTCTTCGAATTTGACTGCGTCGCACTCGATAGTCACAAATGGATTGATAGAATATGTTCCACGCTTGATGTAAACATAGTCTTCATCTGGAATATCAAGGGCAGCCAGGGATTTTCTTAATCTAAATACAATAGCTCTAAGGCTATTAGATTCATCAGCAATCTCTTCATTATGGAAAAGATTGTAAATAACCTGATCTCTAGCAATACCGTTTGTGTAATAAACCAGCATCTGGAAAAGCTGATTTACCTTAGTTGTGTTATTACGTTCTAGTACAATAGGTACATCATTACATGTGATGTCTAACTTACCTAAAAAATCTGCTTTAATAAGAATTTTTGAATCGTACATAGTTCTCCCTTTTTAGCTAATCCATTTCATTACAAATAAAAGTATAAAATAACAAAATGTTATTGTAAATAACCAAATAGCCTGCAGCTTTCTGCAGGCTATAACAGCTATTCAACTTTTTCTTTGACATTGAATTGGTTCATGGCTCCATCCAAATTATCTTCTAAAAACAACTCTAACGCTCCAATCACCTTGTCCATAGAGGCGTCTACACGCTCTCGGTCCTCAGCGTCATAGTGACCGAGCACATGGCTAACCATGTCACCATTTTCACACTCTCCAACTCCCACACGAATTCGAGGGAACACATTCGAACCGGTATGTGCAATTATGTTTTTCAGCCCGTTGTGGCCACCAGCACTTCCCTTTTTTCTAACTCTGATGTTGCCTGTAGAAAGTGATACATCATCAGAGATAACCAAAAGCTCTGTTTCTGGGTCCACTTCGTAATAATCGCACATCTCGCGAACGCATTCTCCGCTAAGGTTCATATATGTCTGAGGCTTTACCAACATAACCTTGTGGCCATTTATAACGCCCTTTCCTACAATGCCTTTGTGCTCCTTGTGAGAGACTTCTATCCCAAACTTTTTTGAGATGGCGTCGATGGCTTCAAATCCAACATTATGCCTTGTTCCTTCATATTTCCTTTCAGGATTGCCTAGACCAACAATTAAAAACATAAATCTTACTCTGGGAACTCTTCCTTATACTTATTAAGGATCATTGTCTGCATCTGCTCTCTTGTTGTTGAGCGAATAGGATGAGCAATATCCTTGTAGCCGCCTTCTGAACCACGTCTAGATGGCATAGCGATGAAAAGTCCCTTATCTCCTTCAATAATCTTGATGTCGTGAATAACAAACTCTTCGTCAATTGTTACTGAAACAACTGCCTTCATCTTACCTTCTTTTTCGATTTTACGGATTCTAATGTCTGTGATTTGCATTGTTATACCTCCCCAACTGGCATATCGTATCTGTTTTTGTTTCCGGTAACTATGCGGACTCCGTTTTCCCCAATATATGTGGATCCGCTGAGCAATGTCTCATGGCTTTCAACAATGCAATTCTCTACGTGCACGTTGTCCCCTATGTATGCTCCATTTAAAATGACACAATTCTTAACAACTGAATTGTTGCCAACAAAGGCCTTTTTAAATAGTACAGAATTCTCAACCGTACTGTTAATGATACATCCTCCTGCAACCAATGAATTCGTAACCTTTGAACCTGTGTTGTATTTAGCAGGTGGTAGGTCGTGTGTCTTTGAGAAAACTCCTGGTTCAGTATGGAAGAAGTTATCTCTGACATCCTTTCTAAGGAAATCCATGTTTGCTTTGAAGTAGCTATCTACGTCTGCAAGATTTGCCCAATAACCTTCCATTCTGTAGCCGTAGATTCTCTTCATGTTTTTGTATCTGATGAGAATATCTGTTACAAAATTGTACCTGCCCTCTCTATTGCACTCCTCAAGCAAATCGATGAGAGCTCTTCTTCTGATGACATAGACACCAGCTGAAACAATATCAGAAGTAGCAACCATTGGCTTCTCTTCGAACTCTGTAATTCTGCCGTCTCTATCCATCTCTACAACACCGTAGCGGTTGATGTCGTCACCCTCTGGCAACTTTGCGCACACTACTGTGATGTCTGCCTGTTTCTTGATGTGGTAATCAAGTACCTTATTGAAATCAAGCTTGTAAACACAATCACCACTTGCAATGATAACATATGGCTCATGTCTTTTCTTTAAGAAATCAATATTTTGCCAAATGGCATCGGCTGTACCTCTGTACCACCAACTATTGTTTGTTGTAACTGTTGGTGTAAATAGGAAGAGACCTCCCTGCTTTCTACCAAAGTTCCACCACTTTGCTGAATTAAGATGCTCGTTCAATGAACGTGCGTTGTACTGCGACAGCACAGCAACTGTCTGGATGTGTGAATTTGTCATGTTTGAAAGGACAAAATCAATACATCTATAGCTTCCACCTACTGGCATCGCTGCGATAGCGCGCTTCTCAGTAAGCTCATGCATTCTACTGCTGTTTCCACCTGCTAGAATAATACCTAATGCTTTCATACTCGATCACCTGCCTTGATAATATAGCCGCCACTAGCCAACTGTCCGTCAGGATAATCTGCTTCGCTAGTCTCGCCCTTGATAGCTGTGTTTTTACCTATAGTAACGTTTGCTGGAACAACTGAGTTCTCACCGATAACTGCCAATCCAAATGAATAGATGCTGGCGTTAAGCTTGCTCTCAGCCTCGGCTCCCTGTCCGATTTTTGTTCCTTCGCCTATGACTGTATTTTCGGCGATAATCGATTTATCTACTACACAGTTCTTTCCAATAACTGCGCCTTCCATAATAATTGAATCGCGAACCACCGCACCTTCATCAATTACTACACCTGCGCCTAGAACTGAGTTGTACACCTCTCCATAAATCTGAGCACCTGCTCCAATTATTGCTTTTTCAACTACTGCAGTAGATGCAACAAACTGTGGCTCAATGATATTTTGATTAGTGTAAATCTTCCAGAACTCTTCATATAAGTTAAACTCTGGAATCAAATCAATAAGCTCCATATTGGCTTCCCAATATGATCCAAGTGTTCCTACATCCTTCCAATAGCTGTTGAACTCGTAGGCATACATTGGAGCTCCCTTTTCGTGAAGGTATGGTAAAACGTGTTTACCGAAATCGCAATTGCTCTGATTCTTGAGAGCAAGGAGTGATTCCTTTAATGCCTTCCAACTAAATATATAGATACCCATTGAAGCAAGGTTGCTTCTTGGATGCTCTGGCTTTTCTTCGAATTCGCTGATACGTTTTTCATCATCAGCAATAACAACTCCAAATCGAGATGCTTCTTCGATTGGTACTGGAATTACTGCGATTGTAACATCAGCACCTTTTGCCTTATGAAAATCTAACATGGCTTCATAATCCATCTTGTAGATGTGATCTCCTGAGAGAATCAATACATACTCTGGATTATAGTTCTCCATGTACTTAAGGTTTTGGAAAATGGCGTTGGCTGTGCCTGAATACCACTCACTTGTGTCGCTCTTCTCATAAGGAGGAAGAACGGTCACACCACCATTATTCCTGTCCAAGTCCCAAGGAATACCGATTCCTATGTGTGAATTAAGTACTAATGGCTGGTACTGAGTAAGTACGCCAACGGTATCAATTCCCGAATTGATACAATTTGACAGAGGGAAATCGATTATTCGATATTTACCTCCGAAAGAAACTGCTGGCTTCGCTACATCTGAAGTTAGAACCCCCAGTCTGCTTCCCTGCCCGCCAGCGAGAAGCATGGCAATCATTTCTTTTCTAATCATCCTATCATCTGCCTTTCTCATGGTGTCAGTTAAGGATGTGCATAACGCACTCCCCGTTGTGAATTGTAATTAAATTCACAATCTTGTACATTTAGTATAACAAAGTGAATATTTTGGTGCAATAATATTCATAATTTTTTACTATAACATCGTTAATAGTTAGACAATTCCCCGTAAATTTTACTAATTCATATAATGTACCTTGAAACTCAAGGTTTTTAGGTTTAAATTATTGAGGGTATAATAATATATAAAGAAGGAAATTTTTCATGTACAAAATTGATTTTAATAACAAGATACACGTGCACTTTATTGGAATCGGTGGAATAAGCATGAGCGGCCTTGCTGAGATATTGCTTGGCGCTGGCTTTACTATCTCTGGTTCTGATAGAGAAGAAAGTGATCTCACAGCTCATTTAGCATCACTTGGAGCAAAGGTTAGTTATCCACAGGCAGCTGAAAATATCACATCAGATATCGACCTTATTGTTTATACTGCTGCAATCCGTGAGGATAACCCTGAGTTTGCTGCTGCAAAAGCTTCTGGCAAGCCAATGCTTACAAGAGCTGAGCTCCTCGGTGAGATTATGGAGAACTACGGTCGTTCAATTGCCGTTGCAGGAACTCACGGCAAGACAACAACCACATCAATGGTTAGCCAGATTCTCCTTGAGACTGCAGACGACCCTACTATTTCTGTAGGCGGTATCTTGGATGCTATTGGAAGCAATGTTCATGTTGGTGACAGCGATGTATTTATTACAGAAGCTTGTGAGTACACAAACAGCTACCATTCATTCTTCCCTAAATACAACATTATTCTTAATGTAGAAGCAGATCACCTTGATTTCTTCAAAAATCTTGAGAACTATCGTGCTTCATTTAAGAAGTTTGCCGGCAACACATCAGACGACGGTATTCTTATTATTAATAATGAGATTGATGACGTTGAGTATTTCACTGAGGGATTAAAGTGTCAGGTTATCACCTATTCTCTTAAGGAAGGCGCTGATATTTATCCTACAGACATTACATATAATGAAAAGGGCTTTGCAAGCTTTACTCCTGTATTCAACGGAAAGGCTATGGAAAGAGTTTCATTAAATGTTCCTGGCGACCACAACATCAGCAATTCACTTGCTGCTATCGCACTTGCTACTGAGATAGGCATTTCATTTGACCATATCAAGGCAGGACTTGCAAAGTTCGGCGGCGCTCACAGACGTTTCGAGCTTAAGGGACATTTCAATGGCGCAACTGTAATTGATGACTACGCTCATCACCCAACAGAAATCGCTGCCAGCCTTGCAGCTGCTGCAAACTATCCACACAACAGAGTGGTTGTTTGCTTCCAGCCACACACATACACTCGTACACTTAGCTTCCTTGACGATTTCGCTAAGGCTCTTTCAGCAGCAGATGTTGTAGTTCTTGCAGACATCTATGCAGCTAGAGAACCAGACATCTACGGTGTTAGCTCAAAGGACATTGCTGATAGAATCGAAAAGCTAGGAACCGAAGTTCATTATTTGGGTTCTTTTGACCAGTGTGAAAAATTTTTAGAAAAAAATATTGTAAACAACGACTTGTTGATAACTATGGGCGCAGGAAATGTGTATTTAGTAGGCGAGCATCTACTTCAGAAATAGTTATCCACATTATCCACATTTTTGAACGGATTTATCCCCCTCGAAAATGTGGATTTTTTTATGCCCTATTTTCAATGGGTCATAATAGTTATCCACATTATCCACAGAAGCCACAAACCCTTTATTTACAAGGGTTTGCGGGGTCTCGCCTCTTTTCTTTTCAGAATTACTTTGATATAATTCGGTTCATTAAGAGGGAGAGGATTTGAATATGGCTGACATCATGCTACATACCAGCACTAACACTGGTTTTACTTGCATTTCTAATACTTTTATTGACGATTACATGAAAGATGCCAATGGAGAGTACGTAAAGATTTACCTTTATCTGCTTCGTTGTCTTAATCGAGAGGATTTTGATTTTTCCATCTCGCAGTTGGCGGACTGCTTAGACCACACAGAAAAAGATGTAATGCGTGCATTTACTTATTGGGAGAAAGTAGGCTTGCTTCGTCTTGAGTACTCTGCAGATAATGAGCTTTCAGGAATCTGTCTAGTGGATGTGAATGATATGCACTCATTCACATCAGTAAACTACACTGCACCTACCACTGCGGCTCCAGCTTCTGTCGCTGCTGCCACAGGCGCACCTGCAGTTTCAGATAAGGCTATTAACAACACTGTACCATTCAGACCAAGCTACAGCTCAGACCAGCTTGATGCTTTCAAGGAGAACGACGAGGTTAGCGATCTTATTTTCGCTACACAGACTTACTTCAAGAGACCACTTTCTGTAACAGATATGAACACACTATTATTCTGGTACGATAGTCTCCACATGTCTGTTGATTTGATTCAGTATCTCATTGAGACTAGCATCGACGAAGGTCACAGCAGCATCCACTACATGGACACTGTTGCTCGTAACTGGGCTGACGATGGAATCACTACAGTAGCTGAAGCAATTAAATCCAGCAGTGCACACACAAACGCAGCTTACACAATCAAGCGTGCACTTGGCATCGGAAATCGCGATTTAGTTGATTCAGAGTTAAACTACATCGACAAATGGGTTAACGTTTACGGCTTCTCACTTGATATCATCACAGAAGCATGTGAGCGCACCATCACACAGACTAATAAACCAAGCTTTAAATACGCAGATACAATCATTACTAGCTGGCACAATTCAGGGGTAAAGTCTCTTGATGACATTGCTAAGCTTGATTCGGAATTTACAAAGGCATCTGTTGCTAAGCTTTCTTCTGCAAACCGTGCAAAGGCAGCTCAGGCAAACAGCGCCACAGCGGCTCGTGCAAAGGCCAACAACAAGTTCCACAATTTCTCGCAGAGAGATTATGATTTTGAAGCACTTGAAAAGAAGCTTCTTGGGCACTAAAGGGAGGTTAATTTATGGCATTATCTAATGAGCAGTATGACGCACTTATGCGCGAATACAATCACAAGCAGTCACGTAACAACCAGATTGTTTCTTACCGCACAAACGAGTTATACTCTGCTATTCCAGCCCTTTCAGAGCTAGATGACGAAGTATCAAAGGTTTCAGTTTCTTCTATCACTGCTATCTTTGAAGGTAAAAGTATTTCTGAAGCTTCCGCTGACTCTAAGCGCAAGCTTTCTCAGCTCAAGGAACGTCGTATGCAGCTTATTAAATCTGCTGGTTTTCCTGTGGATTATCTTGAGCCACCATACGATTGTCCTGATTGCAAAGACACTGGCTATATCAATGGAAAACGCTGTCATTGCTTCAAGCAGGCAGCTATTAACATTGTCTACAGACAGTCTAATATCAGCAACATTCTTGCCAAGGAAAACTTCAATGCATTTGATCTAAATGTATACGATGAGGATTATTATGAGGATAATTCTGACATAGATGCTCGTTCAAATGCTAAAATAGCGCTAGAAAGAGCGAAAAACTTTGTGCAGAATTTTAGGGAAAAAGGTGGTAATCTCTTGTTGCTTGGACAGACAGGGTGTGGAAAAACCTTTCTTTCCAACTGTATCGCAAAAGCTCTTTTAGACGAAGGCATATCTGTTATTTACTTCACAGCGTCAGAGCTTTTCAGAGTTTTTGAAGAACAGACTTTCAAGAAGAACGCAAACGTAGCGGATCTTCATGATCAAATATTCGATTGTGACTTATTAATCATCGATGATTTAGGCACAGAGTTTCAGAATTCTTTCACTACAGCACGCCTATTTCAATGCTTAAATGAAAGATTACTTCGTAGTAAATCAACTATAATTTCAACTAATTTTTCTCTTGAAGATTTAAGAGACACCTACAGCGAACGTATTACTTCGCGAGTATTCTCTAACTATGAGACTATCAAGCTCATTGGAAATGATATTCGCATCAAAAAAGTAATATCAAAATAATTAATTTAATATTAGCAAGGAGCAAAACATGCCAAACAATGAAATCGTGTTGGAAAACACACCACCTATGGCAGAGCTAGGAATTATTCCTCACAAGAGCTGTACAGCCATCGCAGAACGCGTTAACGACTATCTTCTTCAGTGGAGACAGGAGCGCAAGAGTGATCAGTCAATCATTACTCTCGCAGGTTACCGCAGCGATTCTTACATCGTAAAGGCTGATTGCCCACGTTTCGGTTCAGGCGAAGCAAAGGGTATCATCAACCAGTCAGTTAGAGGACTTGATTTATACATCCTCGTAGATGTTACAAACTACAGCCTTACATACAGCGTTTGTGGTCACGAGAACCACATGAGTCCAGACGACATCTTCTGTGACTTAAAGCGTATCATCGCAGCAGCAATGGGAAAAGCTAAGCGTATCACAGTTATCATCCCATTCCTTTATGAAGGCAGACAGCACCGCAGAAGTGCTCGTGAATCTCTTGACTGTGCTATGGCACTTCAGGAACTTGTAAACATGGGTGTAGACAACATCATCACATTTGATGCTCACGACCCACGTGTACAGAATGCTATTCCACTTCACAGCTTTGAGACAGTTTCTCCTACATACCAGTTCCTTAAGGCTATCCTCAAGAACTGCAAGGACCTTACTCTCGACAATGATCACCTTATGATCATCTCTCCAGATGAAGGTGGTACAAAGAGAGCCGTATACATGGCTTCTGTCCTTGGCGTAAATGTTGGTATGTTTTACAAGCGTCGTGATTACAGCCGCATCGTAGACGGACGTAATCCTATCGTAGCACATGAATTCCTTGGAAATGACGTAGCTGGCAAGGACGTTATCATCGTAGATGACATGATTTCTTCTGGCGAGTCAATGATAGACGTAGCTACAGAGCTCAAGAAGCGCAACGCAAAGCGTATCTTCGTAGTAGCTACATTCGGACTCTTCACAAACGGAATGGAGAAGTTCGACAAGGCCGTAGCTGACGGCATCATCTACAAGGTTGTTACAACAAACCTTACATACCTTACAGATGAAGTCCTCAACAAGGACTACTTCATCAAGTGCGACATGTCAAAGTACATCGCATACATCATCGATACCCTCAACCACGAGTGCTCAATCTCAGAGCTCCTCAACCCATACGGACGTATCGAAAAGCTCATCACAAAGTACAAAAACGGCGAATACTAAGCCGCACCCTTCTGGGCCCCTCTATTATGAGGGGCTCTTTTTATTGCCCGCACTCAGCCCCGCCGGTGGATTGGGGCTGGGCTACACCTGCAATGGATAACTTAATATCCGCCCCATCTAGGTGGGACAGGCTTGGTATCTTATTTACTTGCATCGTCTGCGGATTATGTTTTTCTAAGCATCACGTGTCGCATTTTTGATGGTGCGTGTTCTTTAAATTCTTTGCACTTCTAACGCCGCTGTTGGTAGAGTGGGCAGACACACATTATTTATAAGTATTAATCTCCACAGCAAGCTTAGGAATAATTGCCGCGACATTTGTAGTGAGCCTAGAAAATTTGAAAGGGGTATTTTGCGATGAATAGGCGTGAGGCGCCATGGACGGCGCCGAG